>CAZFWC010000008.1:0-478 GCA_964522515.1 uncultured Gammaproteobacteria bacterium
TTGCCAGTGCTTGAATCAACAAAAAGAGTATTTGTATCAACAATTAAACTGTCAGTAATAGTTGTTGTAGCAGAAGACCCAGAACCAGAAGCAATTGATAATTCTTTAACGCCTCCCACTGCAAAATCCATTGTATTAGCTGCGCTTCTATATAACCCTGTGTCAGTATCTTGACCAAATGTTATACTTGGTGTCCCTACTAATCCGTCTGCTACATATAATGCTGTTGTTGAAGCTGTTCCAAACACATCTAACTCTGTTTGAGGGTTTATTGTGTTCACCCCTACAAAATGGTCATTATTATCAACAAATAAAGCTATGTTATCTCCTCCACTATCCTGAACTGTGAAATTTCCTGTAACTGTGGTTGTTGCTGAGGTTAATGATCCTGTTAATTCATAAGCTCCTGCTACTCTTAAATCACCTCCTATGTAATGTGATCCTGTTGTTGTTGCGTTGTTGCCAATTAATAAATCAC
>CAZFWC010000008.1:578-28797 GCA_964522515.1 uncultured Gammaproteobacteria bacterium
CTAATGGTTGGGTTGTTCCTACTACTAAATAGCCAGAGGTTGTAGCGTTTCCAGAAATCACCGCGCTGTCATCAATTGTAAAATATCCTGTTGAATTTGAAACATTTCCTTGAAGGTCTGTCGTGCTTTGGACTTCTAAAGTTGAATCAAATATTGCTGCTTCATCCACTGATAGCGTTCCTCTAATGTTTGTTAATAATCCTGAAGCAGCAAGGCTTGTTGCTCCTGCCACATCTAATGTTGAGTCAAAGTCTGCTACTCCTAATAGAGTAAGTGATCCATCAAGAGTTGTGTTGTTTCCAATATGTGTTGTGCCTGAAACAAAGAGCTGAGTTGTTGAAGCGGTTCCTCCTATGTAATGTGATCCTGTTGTTGTTGCGTTGTTGCCAATTAATAAATCACCTGCTGACATATTAACTAATGGTTGGGTTGTTCCTACTACTAAATAGCCAGAGGTTGTAGCGTTTCCAGACACAGTTAAATCTCCAGTAACTGCTACTGTGGTGTTTGTTGTATCAACATTAAAAACATTATTGCTAGATCCGTCTTGAACTGTTAATGCTGTTGTTGATGCTTGGTTAAATAATACTCCTGCTGTTGAATAAATATTTGAATTAGCCTGAACAACATCTTGAAATTGGATTGTGCCTGTTTCTGGATTTAAAATTAAATTACTTGAAGGGTTTAATGTTAAGTCATTTGTCTCGGTAATAATTGAAGCTGAACCAGTGAATGTTTGAAATGCTCCTGCTATTCTAACAGTGTTTCCAAAATACGCTTGTTGGGTTGTTGTTGAAGTTCCTGCAATAATTGAATTTCCTGCTACTGATAGATTTTGTCCTAAGTTTAAATTATTAGTCAAATATCCAGAACCTGAAACATTTAGAGCGTAAGGATGAGTGGTTGTGGCAATTGCCAAAGACATTGAATAAACTCCAGTGCCAGAAGTTGTTGCATTTCCAAAATTATACCAATCTCCATATTGCAAAGTTGAAGTTGCGATTGTTAAACCAAATCCATCAGCTGGCGAAGAAGTTGCAAAACCATAATGTCCTTGCGTTGTATCAACAACAAAATGTGTCTCACCGTCTTTGTCTTGAATTGAAACTGCTGTTGTAGAATTAACTGTCATTAAAAATCCACCAGCAGTAAAAATATCACCATCACTTGCTAAAGAAAAAAATCGCACGCCAGCAATTTGAAAGTCTAAAAAATTTCCAGAAAAACTTGCTGGATTGGCAGCAATAAATGTTCCGTTACTAGAACCAGCAGTCATTGGGTTAGCTGTCATTTGCAATAAAGCAATAGTTGAAGACGCTTGCGGACTTGAAGAAAATTGCAAACCAGACCCAGCGCCTTTTTGATTTAAAACAATAAGCGGAGAAGTTGATGAAGCTGAAACAGAAAAAATACTTTGCGTTGAAGAAGCGTTTTGTAAATTTAAAACTCCAGAATTTGATAACGACAAAATACTATTTTCATTTTGAAGAAAATTAAAAATTCCCGCATCACCCATCTGATCAACTTTTACTAAATAATCAGTAGAAGAACTTTTTATATCAATAATGCTTTGAGTTGTTGAAGCAGTAATATTAAAAACATCAACAATAGTTGAAGTTGAGATATTTATTGGATCATAAAACGAAAACTCTGGTGTGTTAGTAGCTGAAGTTAAATCCCAAACAAGATTTCCTTTATTATCAACAGAAGATTGCCACTGATGATCAGTGTCATAAGCAACTGTTAATTGCGGAGTTGTTGTTGCTTCAATAATTACAGTTCCAGATTGCGAAGTTGCTCCTGCAATAATAATGTTGCCATCTTTATCAACTTTAAATTTGCTTGCGTCTCCAACTTGAAAATTTATAAAATCACCTGAAAAAGTTGTTGGGTTTGCTCCTAAAAATGTTCCACTAGCTGACGCAGAAGACAAATTATTTGGACCAAGCATTACTAAGGAAGTTGTTGTTAAAGCTAGTGGAGAACTTGTTACCCAAATTGCTGGCTCAGTTGTTGTTGCAGAATCAATTCGCAATGATCCATCAACTTCTAAATCATCTGAAAAATATCCGTCGCCAGTTTCTAAAGCCCAATCAGAAGTTCCAGACCCAATTGATAAATATCCAGAACCAGAAATATTTGTTGTTGAAATTCCTCCGCTGGCAGTTAAGCCACCAGCAATACTTACAGAATCTTCAAAACTAGTTGCCCCACCAACTGTTAAAGTGTTTAATTGTGTGTCACCAGAAACTGAAAATTCTCCTGCGCTTAAATATTTTGTAGCAAATGAAGATCCTGCTCCTTGCTTTGCTGTTGTTCCTGGAGAACCAACATTGTAAATATTAGAAACAAAAGTGTCGCCACTTGGACCAGCTGGTCCTGCTAAACCTTGCTCTCCTTTTTCTCCAGATTCTCCGTCCTCTCCTTTGTCACCTTTTAAAATAATTATTTCCTTGCCCATTGAACTGGAGGGTTGATCTGAAACTTTGCCAGGACTTTCGCGAACAACATAATCGCCTTGATAAATTATATTTGTGCTTTTAGATTTTCTTTTTGCTAATTCCATTAAAGCGTCTTGAGTATCTGAATGATATTTTACCCAAGGCATTAACCAGTTAGCAATTTTTGCTCCGGAATTTTTTGCTAGCTTAATCATTGAATTTCCAATTGTCTCTCCTGTGTTAGCCAAAGGATTAAAAATATTTTTCACAACAACGATTGCAAATTGATTACTGGTTTTTGAAATTTTATTAAAATAAACTTTTGCGATTTTTAAAATCTCATTTGAATTGTTTAATAAATCTTTTGAAATTTTTTGTGAGGAAATATTTAAACCAAAAATTTGAGGCTGGCTCCATCCCTCTTGGGTGGAGCCTGTTTGTTTTTCTGAAAGTAAAAATATTTTATCATTCAAATTTTTAATAATTTTTTCAGAATTTTTTGGTAAATTTAATATTTTAACAAAAGCTAGTTTATAATTTTTTAAAAAATCATTTTCTACAAACTTTAAAATATTTTTATTTCCAAAATTTTTCTGAGGTTGGCTCCATCCCTCTTGGGTGGAGCCATTTTGTTTTTCTGAAAGTAAAAATATCTTATCTCCCAAATTTACTTTTTCAAAAATCACTAATTCAAAATCAGCTTTTACTAAATTACAAATTTGTTTTGAAATATTTTTTAAAAATTCAGTTTTAGATAAAATTTTAAAATTATTTTTTTTATCACTCGCCCCTGCAATATTTTTATTTTTATTATTTGTAAATTTTTTATTAATTAAATCTGTAATTTTTAAAGAAATATTTACAGAAGCAATTTTAATATTTTTCAAATTATTATTTACTGCGCTCACTGAAACAAATGTTAAAGAAAAAATAATTACAAAAATTAAAGTTTTGCTTATTATTTTTTTAAATGAAAATTTTTTCCAAACAAAAAAGATTGGTAAAACTTTTACCAACCAAAAATATATTTTTTCAATATATAAGTTTATTTTAAAATTTACATTATATAGCAAATTTTGTTTTTGTTTTATTTTTGTTGGCTCCATCCCTCTTGGGTGGAGCCTGTTTGTTACTATATTAATTTTACTATATATATAACTTTTCAAATTTTCAAATACAAAAATATTTTTTATAAAAATAAAAAAACCAATCTTAATATTTTTCCTGTCCGCCGTAGCTAGGGTTTTTAGGGTTGAAGCGAAGGAGGACAAATTTTTATTTAACCAAAAAGAATCCAAACTGTGTTTAAATTTCTGCTCAACAATTAATTCACCTTTTACATTTCCTTTTTTATCAGCAGGATGTTCAAAAATATATTGTTTTAACCATTCTTTTTTTGTGAACCAATTGCGTCCAAATTTCTGTGATTTTAAAATACCCCTTCTTGCTAAAAGGGATAAATAATCTTGTGAATAAGAACATAATTTAGAAGCATCTTGCAAACTTATAAATCCATTTTCTCCTGCGTGTTCTTTATTTGATAAATTTTTATTGTTATTGCTGACGAGCATTGGGATCTTATTTTTTTAAATTTTTATTTATATTTTAGCTGTTCAAAATGTACAAAGTGTGCTATAATTAAAGAGCCCAACACAGATGGAGAACCAAAAACTAAATACTTTTTACTTGATGAGAGTTGACCGCTTAAATTTTGTAAAAAGTTAATTTAATTAATTAATATTTTGCGCTTTTCCTTTTTCTCCCTTGTGAAGGGCTTTTTTTATTGCTTAAAATTATTTTTAAAAAAATTTTGTGAATTAAGAACTAAATTAAGAACTAATATCGTATTAACTACATCCTTATTATACTCCTAAAAACACAATTTGTCAATGTATAAATAATCCGATATTTAACTAACATTAGACAAAAATTAATCGATTTTAGAATTTATTTTTAAATTATACAAAAATTTTTTAAAATATAAATAAAAAATAAAATTTATCAGATATTTCAAAATTTATTCCAGGCACTCAGGATAAATTTAAGAATATTATTACAAATATTAATGTGTGCAAAAATAAATTAGTTAATCTGCATAAATACACACGAAATACTACTAAAATAAAAATAATTAGTAAAATAATAATAAATTAATTTTTTATCTGTGCATAATATAAAATATTAATTTTATATAAAATTAATTATTTTTTGTGATAAATTTATCTATTCTATAAATAATAATACACACATTTAAAAACTTTAGTAATAAAAATCTATTTTAAATATAAAAACTAAAAAAAGTATAAAAACCAAATACAGAAAAAAACAATAAACAAATTTAGCATTTTTTAATCCATTTGATACATAAAGTACTTAAAATTATTTTAAACACCTAAAACAAAC
Source organism: uncultured Gammaproteobacteria bacterium (assembly GCA_964522515.1). Classification (GTDB taxonomy): domain Bacteria; phylum Patescibacteriota; class Patescibacteriia; order UBA2196; family UBA2196; genus CAYNCE01. The sequence goes on from CAZFWC010000008.1 coordinate 5,423, forward strand.
CAAAACAAACAATAAATAAAAAAACATTATTATCTAAATTATAATAATATTTTATATCTTTGTGTTTATGTTTTTAATCATTTCAATATAATCTCGCTATAATTACCTGTATAAAAAATAATAAATAAATTTAAGATATTTTAACACATAATATATCTAAAATACATCAAGTTTTCCTCAAACAAATTATAACAATATTTTATATCTTACATTATATATTTTTATATTTATTATTTTTTAATATAAATACACAAACAAAATACTTCTAATATTAAATAAGTATTTTTATTTTACACATAAATATAGCTTTATTTTTTATCTAAAATATTTGTGCACAAGTACATTTTTATTTGTGCACAAGTGATTATTCTTACCCGATATTTATTTTTACTTAATGATAATTAATTTTTATTTACAATAAAACTTAAAAAATATAAATTGTAATATACTAATATTAGACAAAATAAATTTTTAAAAATACAAAACTAATACTTTTTTAGAATTATAATTTTATAAAAAAGTGTGCAGAAAATACAAAATATTATTATATAAAATATAACTCACAATTTGGATATTTTTTTACTTAATAATATAAAAACAACCGATATTACTATTTTAAATGTTTTGTTATTAATTAATAAATATGATATACTTTAATTAATAAGATGTTGATAAATAATAATTAATTAACTACTAACTACCCGAATTAACTATCCGAATAAAATCAAATTTTAATTATCCCAATAAATATTCGTGTACATTCGGATTTTATTCGGGTGATTAAACTAAAACTATATGCTAAAACAAACAAATAAAACCTTAAAAATTCTAAAAATTATTGATCAAAATTGGAAAGAAGAAAAAACAATTAAACAAACTTCTGAAAACTCTACAAATTCAAGGGGCAGAAAACAAATCTATTCTGATATTACTTTATTTAAAATCTTTATTGTAATGAATCTTACAAATATAACTACAATAAAAGGCATTTGGCGTTTTTTAAAAGACAATAAAAATATAAGAGATGCGTGTGGTTTGCAAACAGAAATAGATAGAAGCACATTAAGCAGACGCCTAAGTGATAAAATAAAACCTTGGTTTTAATATCAGGTTATTAATTTTATTAAATAATTTATAATATTTATTCAAATAAAATGCATTAGGATATATTCTAATGCATTTTTGTATATTTTGATTTATTTTATAATTTAAAAAAATACCTTATAAACACTTTTACAATTTTGCAAATTTTTTATACTCTTAAACAAAAATGTGCACAAATAAATTGTGCACACGGCTATTTTTAAAATAAAAAAGTAGATGTTTAGCTGTTTTTATCTTAATTCTATAAACTTTAATTTGTTGGCTCCATCCCTCTTGGGTGGAGCCCATTTGTTATTTAGTTGTATAATCTTTTATAGCATTAACAATTTTAGAATTATCTTTTAATTCTTCAATAAACAAAATATGACATTGATTAATTCTCATTTGATCCTGAGGACCGTGTAGTTCTGTTCCAAGTTTTATTAAAGACACATCTTGTCCAACTTTATTTAAATTATTACTTCCCTGTTGTAATGATCCTTGATCCTTAAGATAATAAATATTTTCTAAAATTAAATTTTGTTTATCTTCTTTTATAATTTTACCAAAATAAATTTGCCCGTCTGACAAAAATACTGCTTGCCAATTTTTAGAAGCGTAATTTTTATTTTGATTAAAAATCCAAAATAATCCTGCTAATAAAATTATAAAAAATAAAACAACAACAATTATAATAATTATTTTTTTTAAATTAAACTTTTTAGTAGCTGCAACAACTGGTCTTTCAATATTTGTTAATCTTTGTCTAATCCTTGTGTCTTCATTTGAATATATTTTTTTTATTTCTTGCATAAACATATTATAACATTAATTTTTAAATCAAACAAATAAAAAATAAATAAAATTCAAAAGCGACCTTACGGTCGCCTTTTCATAAATCTTAAATCTTTTTTTACATTCCCATCATTCCTGGATTCATTGGTGGCATTTGCGGAGAATTATTTTCTTTACTTGGCAAATCAGCAACAACAACTTCAGTTGTTAAAATAAGTCCTGCAATTGAAGCCGCGTTTTGTAAAGCGCTTCGTGTAACTTTTGTTGGATCAATAATCCCTGATTCAACTAAATCTTCATATTGATTTTTTTCAGCATTGTAACCAAAATTCCCTTCACGCTTTTTAATTTCTGAAACAACAACAGAACCATCTTTGCCAGCATTTAAAGCAATTTGTTTTACTGGTTCTTCTAGCGCGCGTTTTAAAATGTTTAAACCAATTTTTTCATCTTCCAAAACTTGAATGTTATTAACTACTGGCAAAGCACGGAGCAAAGCAACACCTCCCCCAACAACAATCCCTTCTTCAACAGCAGCGCGAGTGGCAGACAAAGCATCCTCAATTCTGTGTTTTTTTTCTTTCATTTCAGTTTCAGTAGCAGCTCCAACTTTTAACACAGCAACACCTCCGCCAAGTTTTCCTAACCGTTCTTGCAGTTTTTCTTTATCAAAATCTGATGTTGTGTTCTCAAGTTGAGATTTAATTTGTTCAACTCTAGTTTTAATTTCATTTTCTTCTCCCTTGCCTTCAATTAAAGTTGTGTCATCTTTTGTTGCTACAACTTTTCTAGCTTGACCCAAATCATTTAAATCAACATTTTCTAATTTTAAACCAACTTCTTCTGAAATAACTCTTGCCCCAGTTAAAACAGCAATATCAGAAAGCATTTCTTTTTTACGATCGCCAAAACCAGGCGCTTTAATTGCTAAAACATTAAACACTCCCTGCAATTTATTTAAAACCAAAGTAGTTAACGCAACACCTTCAATTTCATCAGCAATAATTACTAAATCTTTTTTTCCAGATTGTATTAATTTCTCAAGCAAAGGACGAATATCTTCAACAGAAGAAATTTTTTGTTCAGTTACTAAAATATATGGATTTTCCATTACTGATTCCATTCGCGCAGTATCAGTAATCATATAAGGTGAAACATAACCTTGATCAAATTGCATTCCTTCAACAATTTCTTTTTTTAAACCAAATTCTTGGGATTCTTCAACAGTAATTACCCCGTCTTTCCCAACTTCTTCCATTATTTCCGCAATTAAATTTCCAATTTCAGGATCGTTAGCGGAAATAGAAGCGATGTGAGCAATATCATTTTTACCTTGAACAGGTTTTGAAATTTTTTCTTTAAGCTCTTTAACAATTGCCTTAACACCTTTTTCAATCCCGCGACGAATTGACATTGGGTCAGCTCCAGCAGTTACATTTTTTAATCCTTGAGTTAAAATACTTTGCGCAAGTAAAGTAGCTGTTGTTGTGCCATCACCTGCGACATCATTTGTTTTTGTGGCAACTTCTTTAACCATTTCAGCTCCAATTGCTTCAAATTTATCTTCTAATTCAATTTCTTTAGCAACTGTTACTCCATCTTTTGTTACAGTTGGTGAACCAAAATTTTCACCAATTACAACATTTCGGCCTTTTGGTCCTAAGGTTACTTTTACAGTGTTAGCTAATTTGTCAACACCTTTTTTTAAAGCTAGACGAGCTTCTTCATCAAAAATAATTTGTTTAGGCATAAAATTTTTTATTAGTTAATTATTGCAACTACATCACTCTCCGAAAGAATAAAATATTCCTCTCCTTCAAATTTAATTTCTTCTGGAGCGTATTTTTTAAACATAATATTGTCTCCGACTTTTATACTCATTTCAAGAGGATTGCCACTATCCAAAACACGACCTGGACCAACAGCAACAACTTGACCTTTTTCTGCTTTTTCTTTTGCGTCTTCTGGAAGAACAATTCCAGTCCCGAGTCCTCGGGATTCCTCAATAAGAGGTTTCACAATTAAGTGATCTGTTAAAGGTTTTAGATTCATAGTTTTATCACCCTATTTTATCACCCAAATAAATAATATTTTATTCGTAAATATTCGCTTAACATTCGGGTTAAATTCGGGTAGTTAATTAATTATTACTTTATCTTAAATCATATTTATTTTTTTGTCAAGCTTAAAAAATAATCCTGCAATTAAAAATATTATTAACAACCCACTTGGTAAAGTCCACCAAAAATGATCAAACAAAAATAAAAATAAAAAAACACCTAAACATAAAAACACTATTTTAAATTTTTGATTTCTAATTTCTAATTTTTTACTAAAAAAATAATAAATTAAAATAATAATAATTAAAAAAAATCCAACAATACCAATTTCACTTAAAACCAACAAATAAACATTATGCGCTGGCTGATAAAAATACGCTGGTTGATCTGGACACATTTTTTGCAATTCAACAGTATAATTTCCAATTCCAGTTCCCAACCACAAATTATTTTTTATAATTTCAAAAGACTGCTCTAAATTATTTATTCGTTCAATATTTGATTTGACTTCTAATCTTGCAGAATTTTGAAAACGCGTTTTAACAAGAGGAAAATAAATCACTGACAAAAACACAAAAACACAAAAACACAAAAACACAAATCCTAATTTCTGCCTGCCCGCCGAATTGGAGGGATTTCTGATTTCTGATTTCTTCCTAACAAAATAGTAATCTAACAAGATAACAATTATAAACGCTAACCACCCTGCGCGAGAAAAAGTAAAAAATAATCCAGCAGATAAAATTAAAAATAAAATAATCAAAACATTTTTTTGATATTTTTTAAATAAAATAGAATATAAATAAAAACAAAAAATAACAGCAACAATTAAAAATCCTGCAAAAATATTTGGATGAGGGAAACTTCCATAAGCTCGCAACCAACGACCAGTTGCAGTTTCTACAACACTATTACCTAAAATTTCAGAAGAATGAAAAGCTAAACCTAACCATTTATTTGCAAAAGTAGATTGAGTTAAAAATTGATAAACTCCTAAACTTGCAGACAAAGTCATTGAAATTACAAAACTCCAAGCTAGTTTTACCCCGTCAAATAGTCCCGAATTTTCAAGATTCAACTCTGTTGATCTGACAGGGTAAACTTTTAAAAATTTTATTTTAGATAAAATCCAAACCAATACTATTCCTTGTAAAATTCGCAACAACCAATAAAAACTTAATAATTTATTTTCTGCAAAAATAAAATTTAAAACAACAAAAAATAAACAACAAGCAACTAATAAAATTTTCCCTTTCTTTTTTTCCCTTTCTTTTTTTCCCTTTCTTTTTATAAAACTACAAACTAAAAAAGAAATAAACAAGATAACAAAAATTACATCAAATCCATAAATCGCAATTCGTCCGTACTCCCAAACCTCTTCACTAATTTTTGGATTCCAAATAATCCATCGCGTTTGCCACGGAATTAAAAAAACAAAAAAATATAATAAATATTCAATGATTTTATTTAATTTATTTTTCATAAATAATTTATTTTTTAATAAAACAATGTTAAACTTAATTTATGGATAATCTTAATTGCTCAATTGTAGTTCCAACTTTTAATCACTTGACTTATTTAAAAAAATGTCTAGCTTCTTTATTAAATTTAAATTATAAAAATTATGAAATAATTATTGTTAATGACGCCTCTACAGACAAAACACAAGAATATTTAGAAACAATTTACAATCCAAAAATTTCAATTGTACATCACTCTAAAAATTTAGGCATTGCTCAAACACGAAATTCAGGAATTAAAAAAGCTCAATATAAAATAATTGCTTTTACAGATGCTGATTGTGTCGTAGATAAAAATTGGCTTAATAATTTATTGTATAAATTTAATAATCCAAAAATTGATTTTATAATTGGTCAAACTTTTTATATTCATAAAAATTATAAAGGTTACTTTCCAGAAAGACTAGTAAGCAATATTAATGCTAATTGGCCGATGGCAGGTAATATTGCTTTTCGAAAAAATGTTTTTGATAAAATAGGTTTTTTTGATCCTTATTTTATAACAAATGAAGACACTGATTTAGCCATTCGGGCAATAGCTAATAATCTAAATTATACCCGCGAAAATAATGCAATTGTTTACCATCAAAAAATGAATTGGTCTGTAAATTCACTTTTAAATTCAGCAATTAATCCATCTGTTTGGCCAATTTTAAAGAAAAAATATCCACATCATTATTTACATTTTAAACCAAAAATTTTATTTAAAACAATTATTAATCCTATGGAATATATTTATCTTTTAACAATGCCTATTTTAATTCCAATTCTACTTATTAGATATTTAATGCACGGAAAAAAAGATTTAAAAATATTTTTTACTAAATGGCCAATTTTAATAATTTTAAAAAGATTTTATATTTACCGAGAATCTATTAAACAAAAACAACTAATGTTCTAAATTTAATAATTTAATTTTTTCTTTAAATTCTTATCCCATTTTTCAAAATCCTCTTGTCTTTTATCACTTAAATGAAACTTTAACATTTTATCATTAATAATTACTTTATTATTATTTTCTTGAGACGCGTTTTTTAATTCTTTTGGCAAATACCACAACTGAATTTTCTTTAATATTTTTTCTTGTAGACTAAAATTATTTTTAAGAATATTCGTATTATTAGCACTCCCGAGTACTCGGGATTCGCACAATTCACAATTAGGTAAATATTTTTTAACCCACTCATTTGTTTTTACAAATTTATTCCACAAATCATTTTCAAAATACAGTGGTTGAAACGATGTTAGCCAATAAATTAAACTAACATCAAATTCACTTATTTTAGTTTGTTCCAAATTCAAATTATCTTCTGTAACAAAATAACTTAAACAAAATTTATCTTTTTTATTTTTTGCGTTTGGTCGCAAATTAAATAATTTTAACCAACCAACTGACCACCAACGCGCTGACCAAATTCTGTTTGGCTTAGTAATAATAAATAAATCAATATCCGAATTTTCTTTTGCATTTAAATATCCAACTGAATTGCACAAAAAAATCGCTTTAATCCAAGGCACAAATTTTAAAAATTTTACTAATTTTTTGACTTTTTTAATTTTCTTTAATGAAATTTCTTTTCTTTGTTTCCTGATTTCTACAATTTCTTCTCGGCCAGTTAAAAAATAAAACTCGTCTTTTTGTTCAATCTTTTTTTTATTTACTAATTCATCTAGACTTTTCTTAGTTCTTAATTCATAATTCATAATTCCTTTCTGTTCATCTGTAAAATTTTTGTCTAAAAAATTAACATTCATTAAATAAAATAAAACTTCTCCAGCCACCAGCGGAAAACTAAAAACATCAAACCACACCAAAGTTTTTAAAATATTTTTTTCTAGTTCTTGCATAAAATATTATAATTTCTGCGTTAATCCGCACTAAAATCAGCGCTAGATCTGCGCGAAATAAACACAAAAAACACAAAATATTAATTTTACCGCAATATATTTGAACAATAAACTTAACTAACTTTAATTAATTGTAGCACTAAAATTTAGAAAAATAAAAACCCGATTTAAAATTATATCCAAAAAAGCCTAGACATAAATGTCCAGTCTAATTTTCCAAGCCCGCTTAAGCGGGCTTAATTTATTTTAACCTGACCCTTTAGGGTTAGGTTTATTTAAAACCTGATTGCAAGATAATATTCCACGGGATCCCATCATCCCGACTTCACTTCGTTGCGTCGGGATTCGGGATGACTACTCTATTTTTTCTCTAATCTCATTTATCACTTCACTTTCAACTTCGTTTAAATTTTTATTCTCCATTTCAAAACTTACAAAAGTTTGTGTGCCTCGCGCGCCTAAATCTCGTAATAATTGCCGTGAGTCATATTTTCCAGTTGTATAAAATTCTACATTAATTTTACTATTTTTCTTTTCATAAATCAAAAGAACCATTTCAGCTTCAGGTGAATTAATTATCATTTCTTCAACAACACCTTTAATATCTTTTTCTTCAGCTCCTGATCTAACAAAATCAGAATTTGGAACAACTGCCCAAATTAATTTTAATGATTTATCGTGTTCTAATCGCGCCAAAACCCGACCCCACAATTTTAACACACTTAATTTTTTAGTAAAATATAAATTATTTATAATTTCTTTTCGTTTTGCGCCTTTATTAATTAAATCAGACGCGATCTGCAAAGTTTTTGGCGCAACTTTATTAGTTTTAAAACTTTGAGTTTTACTAATCATCCCAGCTAGCAGTAAAGTTGCTAATTCTTCATTAATTAATTTATTATCAATAGTATTAATTATATTATAAATAATTTCGCAAACTGATGTTGAATTTAAATCAACTAAATTTAATTGTCCATAATTTTCATTACCTGAATTGTGATCAATATTTACAATTGTAGTTTCAAAAAAGAAATCTGATTGATTTAAATAAATTTCAGCTAAAGATTCCAAATCCTGAGTGTCTAAAGTTAAAATTAAATCAAAATAATAATCAGTGTGGTCTGCGCTTAAATCATTTTCTGTAAACGCGTTTTCTTCTGGCAAAATGTATATTTTTAATTTATCATCTTTAATATCATAAGAAAATTCATTAATTTTTCTGTTTTGCAAATCAAGAGAAATAATAAATTGGCGTAAATTAAATATTTTATTTTCAATTGTATTTATTTCATTTAAAAAAATTAACTCCTTCGGTATTACAAAATTATCGCACACGATCGTATATTTTTTATTTTGATTTTTTAAAAAATTAGCCAAAGCCAAAGCTCCTGCTACACTGTCGTAGGTAAAATCTTTTTTAAAACAAATTAAAATATTATTTGCTTTATTAATAAGTTCTTGAAATTGTTGCAAGCTTGATAAAGCCATTATGTTCCTGTTGGCTCCATCCCTCTTGGGTGGAGCCTGTTTGTTATTTCAGTAAAACTTTATTTAGTGGTCTGAACAAGGTGGCTCCACGCGTGAGCACTGGAGCCAACTCAAAGATTAAAAAATTAAAAATAATAAAAGTAAATTATTTTAGTATACTTTGAAATTAAATTCGTGTCAATTTAAAATAAAAATACCGATCCAAAATCGAATCGGTAATGTTTTATATTTATTGAACCATCTATCTAAATAAATTTCTTCTGGGGTTAAATTCAGTCCATTTTGAAAAACCAAACACTGTTGACGGAGCAATATTCATGAGTCCTTTATTTTTAATGAGTTCATACCAATTATCAACTTTCATATCATCTGCTGCTGTGCCAAGACAAAAATGTTTTATTTTTACATTCGTTGATACATTACCATTAGGCTTTTGAGATACACATTTATTGTCAAGATAAAGATATTCACCATAGCATTCTTTGCCAACGCGATATTCCATACCTTCTTGAATTTTAAACAATCTTGGGTGGTGACCTTCGACTTCATAATCCTCTGACTTATCTTTATAAATACAATAAGTTCTAAGTTTAAAACCAATGGCATCTGGGTTAGTGTTTATTATTTTTGCCAAACGTTTAAAATCTCTTGCTGTTAATCTTTCATCAGCGTCCAATATCAAGACCATTTTGGTTGTAACAAAACTAAGCGCATAATTGCGCATATCCGCAAAATTGTTAAATTTTTTTTGGAATACACGCAAATGAGTATATTGTTGTTGAAACTCTTGTAGTTTGTCCCAGGTGCTATCTACTGAACCAGTGTCAACAATAACAGCCTGTTCAACATAAGGTAGTGTAGAATGAATAAAATCTTCTATACCACCTGCAGGATTATATATCTCATCACGCATAATTGTGCACAAACTGACATTATTTAATCTTTTTATGTTTTTTCGTTTAGCTATTTTAAACATTACTAAACTCCCTTTTGTTTTTTTTAGTTCTTAATTCAAGAATTTTACCACCTATTATCAAATCAGAAACAAATGAAATTATTGTTCCGATAAAAACAATAAAAAGATAATAATCAATCATTTTATATTGATTAAATATTAAAGGATCTGGTCCCCAATTATTATTGCGTGACACTAAAAGAATTAAATAATTAATCCCCATTATAATTAAAGAAATTATTACGCCACGCCATAAACTTGGATAACCAGATGTTAATCTTAGTCCTTCTTTTATAATTATTGATAAAATAATTATAACTATTGCTGTCAATAATCCTACATTATAAAAATAATAAGACAAAACGCCAGCTCCACCAATAAAAAGATAGGTAAATCCTCTGCGTTGGCTTTGAAGACTTTTAAGCTCATCATCTGGAATTTGAAGAATTTTAGATATAGAAGTATTAGTGTGTTTATTGTTATTTGTTTCATTTAAATCATTTCTTTTATGTCTTCCTCTTCCTTTGCGAGCGTGATTAATAAAAGTGTGTGTCATTGACATTTTACTACCTCCTTAATTTAATGAATTGTTTAATGTATTTAATGTAATTTAAGCCAATTATTTTTGACTTCTCCAACTTAGCATACTTCCAAAAACTTGTCAAGAATAAAAAAATAAGCTAAAATAAAAAGGAAATTTAAATTTTATTCCCTTAATTTCTAATTTCTTAATTTCTTTTTTTATGAACCTAACAGAACTAGCTCGACAAACTAAAATTCTAACACCAAAACTCAGGGAAATTTTACCTGAGCTTGGTTTTGATATTGGGAAAAAAGCAATTCAAGTTGATGATAAAATTGCGCGAAAAATTATTAATAAATTAAATGAACAAAATATTAGAGACAAATTTTTAAATGAAAAAAAAGATCCTGTGGAAACAAACAAGAGCCTACCCGCCGTAGCCTTGGCGGAGGAGGGAGCGTCAAAGGACAATCAGAGAGAGCAGGCGGGAGTTTTAAAAATTGCAGAAAAAATTATAGTTAAAGATTTGGCGCAACAAATGAAAATACCTGTAACTAAATTAATTTTAGAATTAATGAAAAACGGAATAATGGCTTCATTAAATCAAAACATTGATTTTGAAACTGCCACAATTATTGCTGAAGATTTAGGATTTCAAGTTGAAAAAATTAAAGAAGAACAAATAGATTTAACTCAAGAAAAGAAAAAACGCGATGAATTTTTGCAAGATGATGAAAAAAATTTAATTTACAGACCACCAGTTGTAACAATAATGGGGCATGTTGACCACGGAAAAACAAAACTTTTAGACGCAATTCGTGAAACAAATGTTGCTGACAAAGAAGCTGGCGGAATTACTCAGCATATTGGAGCTTATCAAATTGAAAAAAATAATCAATTAATTACTTTTATTGATACTCCTGGACACGAAGCATTTTCAGCAATGAGATCTCGCGGAGCTCAAATCGCAGATATTATAATTTTATTAATCGCCGCTGACGACGGAATTCAACCGCAAACAATTGAATCAATTTCACACATTCGTTCAGCGAATTTACCATTTATTGTGGCAATAAATAAAATTGATCGTGAAGAAGCAAATGTTGATAAAATAAAATCTGAATTAGCAGAATTAAATTTAACGCCAGAAGATTGGGGCGGGCAAACAATTTGCTCTGAAATATCTGCAAAAGAAAAAATTAATATTGATAAACTTTTAGAAACACTACTTTTAATTTATGAAATGGAAAAAGAAAAAATTAAGGCAAATCCAAATCGTGAAGCAGTTGGAACAATTATTGAATCTCATTTAGACAAAGGCGAAGGACCTGTTGCAACTGTTTTAATTCAAACCGGGACTTTAAAAAAATCTGACACAGTTAAAATCGGAAGCGTGTTAGGTAAAATTAAAATTATGAAAGATTGGCAAGAACATTTAGTTGAAAAAGCTTTGCCTTCAATGCCAGTTAAAATTGTTGGTTTACAATCTGTTCCAGAAGTTGGAGAAATTTTACAAGTTGTAACTAGCATTAAACATTTTAAAAAAGAACTTAAAAAAAAGAAAAATTATAAAACAGTTAGCACAGCCAAAACTTTACCAGAAACTAAAAACAATTCAAATTCAAATGAAGAAACTAACACGCCTGAAATTCAAAAAATAAATATTATTTTAAAAACAGATGTCTTAGGTTCGCAAGAAGCAATTTTAGAATCTCTAGAAACTTTGCAACAACCAGATATAATTTTAAATGTTGTTCAGTGCGGTTTAGGAAATATTACTGAAGTTGATATTGATCGCGCAATTAAACAAAATGCTTTATTAATTGGTTTTAATATTAAGCCAACACAACAAGCAGAACTTTTGGCGCGTGATAAAAAAGTTGAGATTAAAATTTCAAAAATTATTTATGAACTTTTAGATTTTTTAAAAGAAAAAATAAATGAAATAATTGAACCAGAAATTAAAACAGAAATTATTGGTAAAGTTAAAGTGCTTAAAATTTTTAGAACAGAAAAAAATGCGCAAATTATTGGTTGTAAAATTATTAGTGGAAAAATAGAAAAAGCTCCATCTGACTTAAAAAATTCACCCAGTGAAATGCAAAGCAATTTTTCTAAAAGAAAAATTATTTCACAGGGTAATCAAACGCAAATAAAATTAAAAATTTATCGTAATGATGAATTTCTTAAACAAGCAGATTTAACAGAACTGCAATCTGCAAAACAAGAAGTTAATGAAGTTTTTGAAAATCAAGAAGCTGGAATTAAAATTTCTGGTTTTAATCAAGTTCAAGAAAATGATATTATTGAAGTAATTAAAGAAGAAAAAATTTCTCGGCAGATTTAATTTTATGTCAACACTAATCCAAATATTTTTTTTAATCACAATAATTTTAGGCTTTGGCTTAATAATTTTTTTAATTCTTAAAAAACAAAAAAAAGATCCTGAACAAGATGACAAATTAAAAAAAATGCAGGAAGAAATGCAAAATATTAAAGGAGAGTTAAAAAATAGTTTAGAAAAAAATTTAGATTTTATTCAAAAACAATCATCTGATACTGCAAATATTTTGCAAAAACAATCATCTGAAACTTCAAAAATAATTCAAAATGTAACTTCAAAATTGGAAAAATTAGAATCAACAAACAAACAAGTTGTAGATTTTACTGGCCAGCTTAAAAATTTAGAACAAGTTTTAACAAATTCAAAAAACAGAGGTAGTTTAGGCGAAGCTGGTTTAGAAATGATTTTAAGTAATATTTTGCCTCCTGGAAGTTACACAATGCAATATCATTTTAAAAATAATGAAGCAGTTGATGCTGTAGTTCATATTAAAGATAAAATTTTGCCAGTTGACGCAAAGTTTTCATTGGAAAATTACAAAAGAATTATTGCTGAAAAAGACGCAACTAAAAAAATTGAGCTTGAAAAAAGTTTTAAAAACGATTTAAAAAAACGAATTGACGAAACAGCAAAATATATTCGCCCAAATGAAGACACACTTGAATTTGCTTTTATGTTTATTCCAGCTGAAGGAATTTATTATGATTTATTAGTGAACGAAATTGGCGCGGTTAAAGTCAACACTCGCAGTTTAATTGACTACGCTTTTAATGAAAAAAAAGTAATTATTGTTTCACCAACAACTTTTGCAGCTTATTTGCAAACAGTTTTGCAAGGTTTAAAAGCTTTGCAAATTGAAGAATCTGCTAAAGATATTAAAAAAAATGTTGAGAAATTAAGCAGTCACATTTTAAATTTTGAAGATTATATGAAAAGATTGGGAAATAATTTGGGAACAACTGTAAATATGTATAATTCAGCTTACAAAGAATTAAATAAAATTGATAAAGATGTTGTAAAAATTACACAAGGTGAGAAAAAAATTGAGCCAGTTTTGATTGATAAACCCAATTTGAATGAATAAAATATAAAATAAAAAAAACAACCCTTAACAAAAATTTTGCTAAGGGTTTTTAAATTTAAAAAATCGTGATAAAGTAAAAGCGTGAAACAAAAAAAAACAAAACTTAACCCACAACAAAAACAAGCCGTGGAAAATACTAACGGTCCGCTTTTAATTGTTGCTGGAGCAGGCACAGGAAAAACCACAGTAATCACAGAAAAAATTTCGTATTTAATTAATGAAAAAAAAATTAAAGCTGACGAAATTTTAGCTTTAACTTTTACTGACAAAGCTGCAGGAGAAATGGAAGAACGCGTAGACAAACTTTTGCCTTACGGTTTTGTTGATTTGTGGATAATGACTTTTCACGCTTTTTGCGAACGAATTTTAAAACAACACGGTTTAGATATTGGAATTTCAAATGATTTTAAATTATTAAACCAAACAGAACAGTGGATGTTAGCGCGACAAAATTTAGATAAATTTAATTTAAATTATTATCGTCCTTTAGGAAATCCAACAAAATTTATTCACGCTTTAATAAATCATTTTTCAAGATGCAAAGATGAAGAAATTTGGCCACAAGATTATTTAAAATATGCTGAAAAATTAAAAATAAATTTAGACTCAATGGAAAGCACAGGAGGAAAAGGGAAAAAACAAGAATCACCAGAAAGCGCGGATGAAACAGATCGCTTAGAAGAAATCGCAAACGCTTTTCACATTTACCAACAACTACTTTTAGATAATCAAAGTTTGGATTTTGGAGATTTAATAAATTATACTTTAAAACTTTTTCAAGAACGACCAAATATTTTGCAAAAATATCAAAAACAATTTAAATATGTTTTAGTAGATGAATTTCAAGATACAAATTGGGCGCAGTATAAATTAATTAAATTATTAGTTAATAAAAATCAAAATTTAACAGTTGTGGGAGACGACGACCAATCAATTTATAAATTTCGGGGAGCAAGTGTTTCAAATATTTTACAATTTAAAGACGACTTTCTAAAATCAAAAGAAATTTGCTTAAATCAAAATTACAGATCTTCACAAAATATTTTAGATTTGGCTTATAATTTTATTCAATTAAATAATCCTGAAAGATTAGAAGTAAAACTCACAAAAATACAAAAATATAAAAACACAAAGACACTTTCTAAAAAATTAACATCGCAAACAAAAGAAAAGGGAATAATTGAACACTTACATTTTAATTCCGAATCTGAAGAAGTAGAAGGTGTTGTAAATAAAATTTTAGATTTACATAATAAACAAAACAATAAAAACACAATATTAAATAAAACAAAAAAACAAGAAAGCTTGTCCGCCGAAGCTGTGACCTCTAGTGTTGAAGCGAAGGAGGATAAGCCTTCTTGGAACGATTTTGCAATTTTGGTTCGCGCAAATAATCAAGCTGAAAGTTTTCTCAACGGCTTGAAAAATGCAGAAATTCCTTTTAATTTTGTAGCATCAAAAGGACTTTATTCTAAAGAAATAATAATGGATATTTTGGCTTATCTAAAACTTTTGGATAATTACCACGAATCTTTAGCAATGTGGCGTGTGCTTAATTTCCCAATGATAACTATTAAAATAGAAGATTTAATGGAAATTGCGCGATTCAGCAAAAGAAAAACTTTGTCTTTGTTTGAAGCTTGTCAAAAAATTAATACAATAAAAAATTTAGAACAAGAAACTGAACGAAAAATAAATAAAATTTTAAATTTTATTTCAGCGCACACAAAATTAGCAAAAGAAAAAAACACAAAAGCAATTGTGTTAAAATTTTTACAAGATTTTAATTTTCAACAATTTTTATTAAATCAAAACAATGAAAAAGATTTTATTTATATAAATCAGTTAATTAAAAAAATAGACGAGTTTGAAAAAAGCTTTGATGACAAATCAATTAAAAATTTTATGCGTTTAACAGAGCTTGAATTAGAATCAGGTGAACAAGGAGATTTGTCAAAAGAATTACAAGAAGGTCCTGAATCTGTTAAAATAATGACAATTCATTCTGCAAAAGGTTTAGAATTCAAATATGTTTTTATTGTTAATTTAGTTGACAAAAGATTTCCTTCAACCAACCGCGAAGACCCAATTCAGTTGCCAGATGAATTAGTAAAAGAAATTATTCCAACTGGCGATATTCATTTGCAAGAAGAACGCAGATTATTTTATGTTGCGGTAACCCGCGCAAAACAAGGATTGTTTTTTACTTCAGCAGATGATTACGGCGGATCAAGAAAGAAAAAACTATCTAGATTTTTGTATGAAACTAATTTACAATCAACAATCAACAATCAACAATCAACAAAAAAATCAAATAAAAATAATTACGGATTACGGATTACGGATTACGGATTACAAAAAAATAATTTACTCGTTACTGATTATTTATTACCAATTACATTTTCCTATTCTCAACTTAAAGCTTATGAAACTTGTCCGTATCAATATTATTTATCATTTATTTTAAAAATTCCAATCACTGGAAAAGCTGTATTTAGTTTTGGAAAAACAATGCACTCTACTCTACAAAAATTTTTCTTGTTAATTAAAGAAAAAGAAAATTCAAATCAAATAAATTTATTTAATTCTACAAAATCACAAGACAAAAATTCCAACAAAAAAATTCCTTCATTAGAAATTCTTTTAGATATTTATAAAAATTCTTGGATTGATGATTGGTACGAATCAAAAGATCAAAAAGAAAAATATAAAAAACAAGGTGAAAAATCTTTAAAAAATTTATACGAGCAAATTAAAAACAACCCACCACAAGTTTTAGAATTAGAAAAAGGATTTAATTTTAAGATTAAAGATTATACAATTAAAGGTGTAATTGATCGAGTAGATATTTTAAAAAATTCGCAAAATTCGCAGTCCAAAGGACATTTGCATAATTCGCAATTAGTAGAAATAATAGATTACAAAACTGGTTCTCCTAAAATTTTAAAAAAAATAGAAAAAGATCAATTATTAATTTACCAAATCGCTGCACAAACAATTTTTAATTGGAAAATTGAAAAATTAACTTTTTATTATTTAAATAATAATTCTGCTGTTTCTTTTTTAGGAACTGATCAAGAAATTGAAAAACAAAAAATAAAAATTTTAGATTTAATTAATAAAATTAAAGCTAAAAATTTTACAGCAACTCCTAGCCAATTTAAATGTAAATTTTGTGACTTTAATTCAATATGCCGTTTTCAACAATAAGCAATATTTTAAATAAAAATTTGCAAAAAAAATCTGGTTTAGCTAAACAAATTCAGGCAACTTTAGTTTGTGAAGAATTTGATAAAATAATTAAAGAAAAATGGGGCGATAAAATAATTAACAAAATTAAAGCAATGTATTTTAAAGATAATATTTTAACAATCGCTTCCTTGTCTTCTGTTGCGTCGCAGGAAATAAAACTGCACGAAAAAAAAATTTTAGAAACAATTAATTTAAAATTTGAAAATATTGTTGAGAAAATTAGATATTTGATTTAATAAAAATATTAACCCCCTCTAACTCCCCCTTCAAAAAGGGGGGGAACCATAATTTTATCCTCTAGCAATTGCTAATCCTAAAACTTTTTTTACTCCATTATTTTTTAAAACTTTCGCCATTTCATTCATTGTTGCGCCAGTTGTAATCACATCATCAATTAATAAAATATTTTCAGGAGTTGGCTCCACCCCTCTTGGGTGGAGCCTGTTTGTTATTTCAGTAAAAACTTTATTTAGTGGTTTGAACACGATGGCTCCACGCAAAGCGATGGAGCCAACCAACTCAAACGCTCCTTGAATGTTTTTATTTCTATCTTTACTTTTTAACTTTACTTGCGGTAAAGTATATTTTTTTCTTTTAATTAAATTATTATTAAATTTCATTTTAAATTCTTTTGACAATAATTTTGCTAATAATTCTGCTTGATTAAACCCACGCCAAGCAAACCGTCGTTTGTGCAAAGGCACTGGAACAATAATAAAATCTTTTAAATCAACTGAATTTTGTTTTAATAAATTAATTTTTTTAATTAATAATTTTGCTAATGGTTTTGTTAATTCTTGAACAAAACTGTATTTAAATTTATGAATTGCGTTTTGTAAAATTTTATTTTCCCAATCTGAAGCAATAAAAAAACCATCTAAATAAGACGGTGACAAATCAATTGATTCAAAAATACTTTCATTAATTAATAATTTTTCAAAACATTTTTCACACAAAACTACATCTTGCTTACCGCAATTCAAACATTTAACAGGAAATAAAATATCTAAAATAAATTTTTTAATTTGCATTTTATTGTTTTTTTAATTTTTATTTTTTAAAAACAACTTCTTTATCCCATCCAATATTTATAATTTCTCCATTTTTAATTTCACTAGACAAAATTTTGTCTGCTAAATTATTTTCTATTCTATTTTCAACAACTCGTCGAACATTTCGCGCGCCAGTTTGAAAAGAATAAGCTTCTTGAACCAACATTTGAATAATTTTTTTGTCAAAAATTAATTTAATATTTTTACTTTCTAAATTTTTATTTAATTTATTTAATTCTAAAACAACAATCTTCTCCATTGATTTTATGCTTAATGGTTTAAACAGTAAAATTTTATCTAAACGATTTAAAAATTCTGGGCGAAAAGTTTGCATTAATTTTTCTTGAGTAATTTCATTATTTTTCCAATCACTTCCAAACCCAATACTTTTTTTATTTAATTCATCACTTCCTAAATTTGAAGTTAAAATTATAATTGTATTTTTAAAATTAACTTTTTTACCAGAAGCGTCAGTTAGTTCACCTTGATCTAAAATTTGCAATAAAATATTAAAAACTTCTGGATGAGCTTTTTCAATTTCATCAAACAACACAACACAATAAGGATTTCTACGAACAGTTTCAGTTAAACGCCCACCTTCTTTATATCCAATGTAACCTGCTGGTGCGCCAATTAATCGTGATAAATTAAACTTATCAGCAAACTCTGACATATCAAAACGCGCCAAAGACGCTTGTTTATTTTTTCTTTTAAAAATTTCTTGAGCTAAAACTTTTGCGGTTTCTGTTTTTCCTGTGCCAGTGGTTCCTAAAAACATAAAAGATCCAAGAGGTCTATTTTTTCCAGACAAACCAGCTTTAGCTCGTTTTAAATAAAAAGCTAATTGTTTTAAAACATCATCTTGCCCAATAATTTTTTTTGCTAATCTTTTTTCAATATTAATTAATCGCTTTTTTAAGCTAACTAAATTTTCCAAAGGCGTTCCTGTTGCTTGACTAACAACTTCAGCAACATCTTGTACAGTAATTTTACCAATCCATTTATCAACAATTTGTTTTTGTGAAATTCTTTCCTGCGTAGCAAAATATTCATTTTGCAATTCAACTTCTTTTTGTTTTAATTTTAAAGCAGTTGGATAATCTTCATTTTTTACTTTATTTATTTTTTGTTCATCAATTTCTTCAATCTTTTTTTCAAGTAATTTTAATTTCCGCAAATCTTCATCAATAATATTTGAATCAACTTTAATTTTAGCTGCTGCTTCATCAATTAAATCAATTGCTTTGTCTGGTAAAAATTTTTCTGGTAAATATTGAGAAGAAAATTCAACAGCTGATTGAATTGCTTCATCTGTAATTTTAACTAAATGATGTTTTTCATAATTATTTTTTACACCTTGCAAAATTTCAATTGCTTCTTCAGTGCTTGGTTCTAAAACTTGCACTGTCTGAAATCGTCTGTCTAAAGCAGCGTCCTCTTCAATATATTTTTTGTATTCTATAAAAGTTGTTGCTCCAATACAACGAAGCTCTCCTCTTGCTAAAGCTGGTTTTAAAATGTTAGCTACATCCATTGAACCTGGCATTGAACCTGCGCCAACAACATTATGCAACTCATCAATAAAAAGAATAATATCAGGATTATTTTTAACTTCCTCAATAATTTGTTTAATTCGAGCTTCAAATTCTCCTCGAACCATTGCTCCAGCAACAATTGTATTTAAATCAAGAGAATAAATTTTTTTATTTAATAAAATATCTGGCACATCTGCTTGCAATATCTTTTTACCTAAACCTTCAATAATTGCCGTTTTACCAACACCTGGTTCACCAAGCAACACTGGATTATTTTTTGTTCTACGAGATAAAATTTGAATTACTCTTTTTATTTCATCACTCCGACCAACCACAGGGTCAATATTTTTTTGCACTTGCGAATCTGTTAAATCGCGCGCAAAATAACTTAACAACATTTTCTTTTGTTTTTTAATTTTATATTTTTTTTGCCCTGCGTCTTTATTGTGCGAGGTTTCTTTAACTAAAACTTTTTTTACTGGCTGATTTTTTGTTTCTGTTTCAGGCAACAAATTGCTTTGCTCAATTATTTTATCCATTTGATTAAAAATATCTTCTTCAGGGACACCAATGTCGCTCATCATTTTCCCCAACTTTTCAACTGTTTGACTCATTGTTTCAAAACCAATTGCAGATTCAAAAACTAATTCTAATTGTTGAACAACTTTTTGTCCGTCAACTCCATTTGATAATAATATTTTTCTCATTTTAAAATTATTAACATCTATTAAAGAAAACAATAAATGCTCTGTGCTAATATAAAATTGATCAAATCTTGCTGCCAAACTAACTGATTTTTCAATCACGCGTTTTGCTAAATCTGAAAAAATAATTTGTTTCTTTGAATCATTAAAATTATTAACAAATATTTTATTTAATAATTTATTTTTCTTTTTTTCATTTAAATTAAAACCAGATTTATCTAAAATTTCTCTAGCAATTGAACCTTTTGATTCAATTAACGCCCAAAACAAATCTTCTGTATCAATTTGTTTTTTATTTAAACTCAAAGCAAGTATTTTAGAATTTTCTAAAACATTTATTAAACGAGAAGTGAATTTATTTAAAATTGTTTGCATATTTTTACATTCCTCTCAAAACTTTAATCCTTTCTTCGATTGGCGGATGAGTTGAAAACATTTTTGCGATTCCTTTTTTAGATTTTGCGCCAAAAGGGTTTGAAAAATACAAATGAGCTGTTGCGTTGCTTGCTCTTTTCATTGGAGCTTGGTGTTCTGAAATTTTTTCTAAAGCTCTTGCTAATCCTTCTGGATAACGAGTCAAAAGTGAAGCAGAAGCATCAGCTAAAAATTCTCTTTTTCTCGAAATCGCCAGTTGAATTATTTTAGCAATTATTGGAGATAAAATCAAGAGCGCTAAACCAATAATCATAATTATACTTTGAGATTGTCCCCCACTTTTACTATTTCGTCTGCCTCCGCCAAATAATCTAAATCTTAAAAATAAATCCGAAAACAAAACTAAAATTCCAACTAAAACAACCACGACCATCATTAAACGAATATCATAATTTTTAATGTGTGAGAGTTCGTGAGCAATCACGCCTTCTAATTCTTCATTTTCTAATTTATCAATTAAACCTTGTGTTAAAGCAATTGAAGCGTGTTTTGGATCACGGCCAGTTGCAAAAGCATTTGGAAAACTTTCTGGAATAATATAAATTTTTGGCATTTGTAAACCAGCAGTAATGCAAAGATTTTCAACTAAACGATAAATATAAGGATTATCATTTTTTTGCAAAGGACCTTTTGCGCCAGCGCTTTTTAAAACAACTTTATCTCCAGAAAAATAACTTCCTAAACTCATAAAAACTGAAATCACTACTGCAAAAATTAAAAATTCAATTGCACTATAATAATAAAATAAAAAATAACCCACGCCTAAAACAACAATAATAAATATTGCAATTAAAATTAAAGTTTTGCGTTTGTTTGATTCAATTTGAGAATACATATTTAGAAATTAAGAAATTGAGAAATTAAGGGATTTATTTAAAAAAATTAAAATTAAAAATTTTTACTTTTATAATTTGAACTAATTAAAGCATTAAGCGCCGGCTTAATGTTGTTGTATAATTTTATTATTTGATTATATATTTCTTGATTTATTATTTTTCTTTCAAATAATAAATCTAACCAATGTTTAGATTCCAACAAAGAACCTCTTGAAATATAATAAAATTTTATTTTATCTAAATAATGATATCGTCCGTAGCCTTCTGCAATATTAGCTCCTACAGAATCAACACTTCTAACAAACTGATCTCCAATTATTTTTTTTATTTGCCAACCTAATGTCTCATAAACTTTCCGAGCTTCTTTACTGTATTCTTTAGCCAATTGATAAACTTTAAAATTATCTAATGTGATGTAAGACATATTTTATAATTCCTTAATTTCCCTGTCCGCCGTAGCTTTAGCAAAGGAGGATCCTTTCTTAATTTCTTAATTGCTTATATAAAAAAACCACTTATTTAAAAGTAGCATAAATTAAAACAGAATTCAAATTTTTTATTTAAGTTGTATTTTATAAATTTTCTGCGTTAAATTATCATAAAAAAATAAATATTTATTATTTTTAGATAAATAAATTTGTGAAATTGAAAAATTATTTTCCTCATTTAAAACAGGATCAGCAATTAATTTATTAAATCCTGTTGTTAAATCAATTTCATAAATCAAATCATTTGTCTGTGTAATTAATTCTGGATAAAGTCCTGTGCCTTCTTGCAATTCTTTTGGAACAGCGCAAAAAACTTTTGTTTCAGATTGAAAAACACATTTGTCAACCCAGGTTGATAATTTTAAATTAAATTTATGTTGACCTAAAATATCCTGACGCGCGTCAACAATCCACAATTCTGGATTATAATTATTTCTAGCATTTACAATTTGATAAAGAATTTTATTTCCAGTCACAGACCAAATGCCTTTAAAATTGCTTCCGTCAACTATTAAAGATTTATTGTTTTCTCCTTGCAAACCAATAAAAAATATTTCAGATTTATCAAGCCCAATTGGTTTTGAATAAAGAGCGACAACTTCATTATTTGGAGACCAAGAAATTTGCACAAAATCCGCGTTAGCTCCCAAAGATTCAATAAGTTCAGTTTGCCCGCCTTTAGGATCAGTCACAGCCAGCCAATTATTTTCTTTGTCGTCTGACAAATATTTATAAGCCACTTGATCTTGATTAGAAAATTCTGGCTCATTAATTTCTTTGCTTAAAGTTGTTTGTTTTTGTTTTGCAAAATCATATAAAATTTTACTTGCGTCTGGATAACTAATTATTGCTTTTGTTTTATCTTTTGACCAAAAAATATTTTCAACATTAAAAAATTCTTGGTCGCTTAATAAAACTGGTTCTCCTGTTGCTTCTGAAATTGTGTAAAATTTGTTATCTTCTGAATTATAAAAAGCAATTCCATTTCCATCTGCTGAAAGTGTTGGGCTAAGAACTTTATTTTCAAAAAAAGGAAACGAAATTGTTTTTCTTCCTTGAGCAATTTGATCTGGAGTTTTTTGTAAATCTGTTTCGCTTAACAATTCAAGATCTTCACTAACTGGCAAATCTCCACAATCGTCACCAACACAAACAACTTCAGCGTCAAATCCTTCTCCAGTTTTTGGTAGTTCTCCGCTTGGTAAATTATAAATTTCTTGTCCTGGAGTTGTGCTAGTTGTACGAAAAAATAAAAAATAAATTCCAAATCCTAAACCAAAACAAACTGCTAAAAATAAAATTATTAGTAGAATTTTTTTTATATTAAGTTGAGAAAAAAAATCTAAATTCATAAAATCCTAAAAACTAAAAAT
>CAZFWC010000009.1:0-27690 GCA_964522515.1 uncultured Gammaproteobacteria bacterium
GGAAACAAAGGTCCTGTTGAAGATATTTTAGCTGACACTGACACAAATACAAAAACAGGAATTGAAAATTTACTTAAAGACGCTGTTCCTTTTGAAGAAGAAAATAAAGAAACAGAACAAGCAAGTTTAAAAAACGCGCCAGTTGTTCCGTCAATGCAGAAAAGAGTTGTGCCAGATCAATTAAAGCCAAAAATTGAAAACAACCAACAACCAAATATTGTTAGCGCTCCAGAAATTCCAATTCAATCAAAAGGTTTTGCTAAAAATAAATTATTTTTAATAATAATTATTGTTTTAATTATTGCTGTTTTAGGTTTAGCAAGTGTTTTTGCTTATCAATATTTTTCAAAAGACAAAGTTTCTGATTTACAAAATCAAGACAGTGAAGAAAGTTTGCAAAAATTACTTGAAGTTCTTGATGAAAAAGAAACAGAGCCAATTGAAGAAGAGATTTATGAATACGAAGAATTTGAAGAAGACTTTAATGAAGATTTAGAACAAGATTCAGACGGTGATGGTTTAACTGATAATATTGAAAATGAATTAGGCACAGATTCACAAAAATTTGATACAGACGAAGATGGTTTAAATGATTTTGAGGAAATTCAAATTTATTTTTCAGATCCAAATAATCCAGACACTGATGAAGATGGATATTTAGATGGGGAAGAAGTTCAAAATGGATTTAGTCCTTTAAAAGGAGATGGAGCTAAATTATAATCGCCAATCCTCCTTCGCTTTAACTCTAAAAAAACTCTAGCTCCCTCCTTCGCTAAAAGCTACGGCAGGCAAGCCGGCGGACAGGCTCTTAATTCAGTTTAGAATTTTTTTAAGCTTAAAAATTTTAAACTGAACTAGAAGTTTATCCGCCGTAGTCCAGTAGTCCCGAGTACTCGGGATTAGGGGCGAAGGCGGAAAAACTCAATATGTTTGATTTTAAAAATAAAATTAATCAACAACCAATTGAATCTGAACAAGATCTGGATTTAGAATCTGTTGAAAAAAATAATATTTTTCAAGAAAAAGATGAAATTAAAACAGATAAAAATTTATCTGAAAATGAAATAAAAACATCTTTAGCTGAATTAGAAAAAATTCAAGTAAGAACAATGCCTGATAAATTTTTAGCTGGAGATAAAAAAAGTTTTAAGTCAAATAATAAAACAAAAGCAGGAAAAATTAGCGGATTTAAAAAAAATATTTTAATTGGAATTGGAATTGGTGTTTTAGTTATTGCCTTACTTGGATTAGCTGGATTTTTTTTATTAAAAAGTATTGAAAGTCCCTCGAATGCGAATAATGTTCAAACACAAGAACAAAAAAACACAGAAAACACACAAGAAAAACAAGATGGCTCCACGCAGAACGATGGAGCCAACTCGGAAGAGCCAAAAGAAAAAATTAATAAATTAATTCAAGAGTGTTCGTCAGAAAATTGTGAATTGTGTTTGCAAGATGAATGTTTAGAGTTTGCAGATTTTTGTCATTTAGAAGATCAGTGTAAATATGAAAATTATAATTATGAATACGAAGAAGAAATTTATCAAGAAAAAATTTGTCCAGATTTTGTTTGTGTTAAAGGACCAGAAATAAAAAAATATGAAACAGAAAAACAAGAAGAAGAAAAATTATTATTATCTCTTGATTTTGATAATGATTTATTAACAGATGTTGAAGAAGAGTTGTGGGGAACAGATTTGGAAAATAGCGACACTGACAACGACACTTATTTAGATGGGGAAGAAATTTTAAATTTTTATAATCCAAATTTAGGTGAAGGCAGTAAATTGCAAGATGAAGAATTAATTAAAACTTTTACTAATTCAAAATTTGGTTACTCAATAATTTATCCTTCAAAGTGGCAATTAAGTCAAGATGATTTAACTAATCAAATAATTTTTAAATCAAGCACTGGTGAATTTGTGCAAGTAATTATTGAAGAAAATTTTGCAGGTTTTTTAACAGCTAAAAATTGGTATTTAAGTCAAAATTCTAGTGTGGAAGAAAGTGATTTAGAAGAAATTTTAATTGGGAATTGGTCTGGTGTGAAAAGCCCAGATAAATTAAATGTTTATTTAGTTAA
This sequence comes from uncultured Gammaproteobacteria bacterium, assembly GCA_964522515.1. GTDB lineage: Bacteria > Patescibacteriota > Patescibacteriia > UBA2196 > UBA2196 > CAYNCE01. The sequence goes on from CAZFWC010000009.1 coordinate 2,084, forward strand.
TAATAATTATATTTATACAATTGCAATGAATATTGGTTTAAAAAATGAATTAAATTATTCAACTACTTTTGAAATGATGTTAAATAGTTTTAAATTATTTGAGTCGCCGTTAGATTAATATTTTGTCAAGATTAAATAAATATATTATAATAAATACAAAATTAATTTTCTCGTAAAAAAACAACGAGATCCTGCGACTCCTAAGGACACTAAAAAGTCGTTCAGGACAGGCTAAAAAAAATGAAAGATAATTTAATAACAGGTTTAGATATTGGCACTTCATCAGTGCGTATTGTTGTTGGCCAAATAAATCCAGACAATGAATTAAATATAATTGCAATCACAGAAACTCCATCAGTAGGAATTTCTAAAGGAATGATTGTAAGTATTGAAGATGCAGTTTCTTCAATCACAACTTGTTTGGAAAACGCAGAACGAATTGTTGGGCAACCAATTAGCCACGCTTTTGTGGGAATTTCAGGCACTCACATTTCAACAATGTTATCAAAAGGCGTGATTGCTGTTTCGCGCGCAGATAATGAAGTTAGCGAAGCTGATGTTGAGCGAGTAATTGAAGCGGCGCAAGCTGTTGCAACCCCGCCAAATTATGAAATTTTACATGTAATTCCAAAAGTTTTTAGTGTTGACAGTCAAACAGGAATTAAAGACCCAGTTGGGATGAGCGGAATTCGTTTAGAAGTTGAAACACAAATTATTCAAGGTCTTTCTTCTCAAATTAAAAATTTAACCAAAGCAGTTTATCGAACTGGAATTGATATTGATGATTTGGTTTTATCAATTTTAGCAAACGCGGAAAGTTGTTTAACTAAACGACAAAAAGAATTAGGTGTTGTTTTAGTAAATATTGGAAGTTCAACGACTTCAATTGCTGTTTTTGAAGAAGGTGATATTTTAGCAACGCATATTTTGCCAATTGGAGCAGCGCATGTGACAAATGATATTGCGATTGGTTTGCGAATCTCACTTGATATTGCAGAAGATATTAAATTAACTTACGGTCAAGCAGTTTCAAGAGAAATTAATAAAAGAGAAGAAATAAATTTATCTGAATTTGATGATAAAGAAAATGAAAATATTTCTTTAAAATATGTGTCAGAAATTATTGAAGCAAGAATGCAGGAAATTTTTGATATGGTTGATAAAAAATTAATTGAAATTGAAAAGTCAGGATTACTGCCAGCTGGTGTTGTTTTAACTGGTGGCGGGGCTAAACTTCCTGGAATTATTGAATTAGCTAAAAAGGAATTTAGACTGCCAGCGTCTTTGGGCAAATTAGTTAATGTAAATACAGCAATTGATAAAGTAAATGATTTAACTTACACCAACGCAGTTGGTTTGTGTGTTTGGGGTTCAGAATTTCAAAAACAAAAAGGTGGTGGTAGAATTAATTTCGTTAATATAAAATCATTTTTTAAATCACTTCCAAAATCAATAAAATCAATAAAAGGTTTTGGCAAAAAAATTAAAGATTGGGTTAGGGATTTAATACCATAAAATTATTTAAAGTATTTAAAATAAAAAATCCAAATATAACTATTGGATTTTTTATTTTTTATCAACACTTGCATTATTTTTTAATTTTTATTATAATAAATTTAACTGTGAACAACTATTTTATTCAGGTGAACAAAAAAAGTGTTCAGTGAAATAATTTTTGTTATTCTAGTGGCTTAACAGATCCTTCGGTTCCTAACAACTCTACAAGACAAGTCGCTCAGGATGACTTATTTTAAAAAATATGCCTAAAGTAAATCCAAAAATTAAACCAAACAATATTGTCAATAAAGAAGTGCATCCTGATATTGAAACTTTTGCAAAAATTAAAGTAGTTGGAATTGGTGGTTCTGGCGGGGCTGCTGTTAACAGGATGATGTTAGATAAAATTCGCGGTGTTGATTTTATTTCTATTAATACTGACGCGCAAGCTTTACTTCACAATACTGCAAAGCACAAATTAAATATTGGCAAAAATATTACTCGTGGTTTAGGCGCGGGAATGGATCCAGAAATTGGTTTAAAATCCGCAGAAGAAGCTGTTGATAAAATTCGTGACACTTTAAAAGATGCAGATATGGTTTTTATCACTTGTGGACTTGGTGGTGGGACTGGATCAGGAGCTTCACCATTAATTGCGGAAATTGCAAAAAGTTTAGGCGCGTTAACAATAGCTGTTGTTACCAAACCATTTTTATTTGAAGGCGCGCAAAGAAAAACAATTGCTGATCAAGGTTTAGATAAATTAGCTGACAATGTAGACGCAATAATTACAATTCCAAATGATAGAATTTTGCAAATCATTGATAAAAAAACTTCACTGCTTGACGCTTTTTCTATTGTTGACGAAGTTTTAAAAAGTGGAGTTAAAGGAATTTCAGAAATGATTACTGTTTCTGGTTTAATTAATGTTGATTTTGCAGATGTGCGTTCAATAATGTATGATGCTGGTTCAGCATTAATGGGAATTGGCGAAGCAACTGGTGAGAATCGCGCGATTGAAGCTGCTAAAAAAGCAATTGATTCTCCTTTGCTTGAATTATCAATTGAAGGTGCGCGCGGAATTTTATTTACTGTTTCTGGCGGAGCAGATTTAGGAATGAATGAAGTTAATGAAGCTGCAAAAGTAATTACAAATGCTGCTGACCCAAACGCTAAAATAATTTTTGGCGCAGTAATTGACGATGATTTAAAAGATAAAGTAAAAGTAACAGTTGTGGCAACTGGTTTTGGCTCAACCCCAGTTCGTGGTAAAGATCAGAAAATGGATTTTAATCCCACAGAAGAAGTTGAACAACCAGCCTCAACTTTAAAAAAAGAACCAATTACTAGACGCAGAATTTCAAAACAAGATGATGAAATTAATAAAAAATCAAACACACCTGAAAAATCTAAAGAAGAGGAAGAGCTAGAAATTCCAGCGTTTATTAGAAAGAAAATGATGTGAGTTTCTCCACCTTCGCCCATCAATAACACTACTGGACTACGGTGGACAGGCAGATTTACATTGATATTTTATTAAAAAGTCGCTTGCAAAAAGCGATTTTTTGTTATCAAGATTTTGTGTGTTATAATAAAATCATCTTGAAAAAAATTTTAAAAATCTGTGGAAAAGTTTAATTCATTTTGCAATTTTGCAAGATGCACAAAGAGCCTGTCCGCCGTAGTCCAGTAGGACTTTAGGGGCGCAGGTGGATAAGGCGATTATGTTTAAAAAAGTAGAACAAATTAAAAAAAGAGACGGGAGATTAGTTCCATTTGATGAAAAAAGAATTTTTATTGTAATTTTAAAAGCCGCAAACGCAATAAATTTTAATAATGAAAAAAAAATTCAAAGAACTGCTGACAAAGTTGTTAAAATATTAAATGATAAATATGACGGGCACTCAATTCCAAGTGTTGAAGAAATTCAAGATATAATTATTGAAACTTTAATTAGTCAAGATCAACAAAAAATTGCTCGGGCTTTTATGGTTTATCGTCAAAGACACAAAGAAAGAAGAATAATTGGCACGCCGTTAACTGAAGTTGCAGAAGTTGCAGGTTTAACTGAAAATTCGTTGATAGTTTTAAAAAAAAGATACTTGTTAAAAGATGAAAATGGGGAAGTTATTGAAAAACCCTCTGATATGTTTAAGCGTGTGGCGATTAATATTGCTCAAGCTGATGAAATGTATAAAAATTTATATCATCAAGATATTAATGTTAAAAAAACAGCAAAAGAGTTTTATGATTTAATGGCAAAGCGAGAATTTATGCCAAATTCTCCAACTTTAATGAATGCTGGTCGCGAGTTGCAACAACTTTCTGGTTGTTTTGTTTTGCCTGTTGAAGATGATATGACAGGAATTTTTGATTCTTTAAAATGGACAGCGTTAATTCATCAATCCGGTGGTGGCACTGGATTTTCTTTTTCTAAATTGCGTCCAGAAGGGGACAGAGTTAAATCGACTGGTGGAATTGCTTCGGGTCCAATTTCTTTTATGAAAATTTTTAACGCAGCAACTGAACAAATCAAACAAGGTGGAACTCGCAGAGGCGCAAATATGGGAATTATGAGAATTGATCATCCAGATATTTTAGATTTTATTTCTTGCAAAGAAGATATGAAAACTTTAAATAATTTTAATATTTCTGTAGCTGTTTCAGATAAATTTATGAAAGCGCTTGATAAAAATGAAGAATATGAATTAATTAATCCGCGAAATAATGAAGTTGTTAAAAAAATATCCGCTAAAATGGTTTTTGATTTAATTGTAACAAATGCTTGGAAAAATGGAGATCCTGGTCTTATTTTTATTGATAAAATTAATAATTTTAATCCAACTCCGCAACTTGGCGCGATTGAATCAACAAATCCTTGTGGTGAACAACCTTTGTTGCCTTTTGAATCTTGCAATTTAGGAAGTATAAATTTAGCTGAAATGATTAAAGAAAATGAAAAAGGAAAACAAGAAGTTGATTGGGAAAAGTTAGAAAGAATAACAAGAACAGCAGTGCATTTTTTAGATAATGTAATTGATATGAATTGTTACCCTTTGCTTAAAGTTGAAAAAATGGTTGAAACAACTAGAAAAATTGGATTAGGAATAATGGGTTGGGCAGACTTACTTATTAAACTTGAAATTCCTTATAATTCAAAAGACGCTTTAAAATTGGGTCAAAAAATAATGAAATTTATTAATGAAAAAGCGCACAGAGCTTCAGAAAAACTTGCTGAACAAAGAGGAGTTTTTCCTGGCTTTAAAGGTTCAATTTTTGATAATGAAAAAACAGATTATAAAATTCGCAACGCAACAGTAACAACAATTGCGCCAACTGGAACAATCTCAATTATTGCCAGCGCGTCTTCTGGGATTGAACCTTTGTTTGCTGTTTGTTACACTCGGATGAATATTTTGGACGCGGGAGATGAATTAATTGAAGTTAATCCTTTGTTTAAACAAATCGCGATTCGCGAAGGATTTTATTCTGAAGAATTAATGCGCGAGGTTGCAAAACACGGATCAGTAAAAGGAGTTTTAGGCGTGCCAAAAAAGTGGCAGGAAATTTTTGTGACTTCGCACGATATTGAACCAGAAACTCATGTAAAAATGCAAGCGGTTTTTCAAGCGCACACAGACAACGCGGTTTCTAAAACTGTAAATTTTCCAAATTCAGCAACTGTTGAAGATGTGAAAAAAGTTTATTTACTAGCTTACAAATCTGGTTGTAAAGGAACTACAATTTATCGTGACGGTTCTCGTAATTTGCAAGTTTTAAATATTGGCGCAAGCAAAGAAAAAGCAACACAACTTCCAGATGGGGACCAAGCAATTAAGCAGGAAGTTGTTAAAGAAAAATTAGCAGAAAAAGTTGAAATTAAAATTAAACAACCAAACTTAACTGATTTAGTAGATAAAAAAGAAATTGAGAAATTAAGAAATTTACCAAATGAAATTGTCAAAGGCAGTATTTCATGTGGTAAAGAAATTAAAAAAAATAATAATTTAGAAGAGAATAATAATGAAATTTGTCCTGAGTGCGGACAGAAATTAGAAATTAAGGAAGGATGTATGACTTGCCCGGTTTGTGGATATGGGAAATGCGCGGGTTGATTTTTTCGCTCGCCTGCCTGCCCGCCGTAGCCTTAGCGAAGGCGGGTCCTGAGGAGTAGAGTTTTTTAGGGTTGGGCGACGAAGGATCCCCGCCTGCCAAAGCCTGTCACTGGCGGGCAGGCCGTGAGAAACACAAAGAATTATGAATCAGGAATTATGAATTAAGGGATTTTATTAAAAAATTTTTAAAATAAAAAAAGCCTTTGCATTAAAACAAAGGCTTGTTAGAAATTAACTAAAATATAAAAATACAATGTGTCGTATTTTTTCTGGTTGAAGAGGTAAAAAATTGTGTTTAACTGTGTTGGAAATTTTTATACAATCATCTTTTGGTTGTAAAAAAATTTCTGTTTTGTTTGGGAATTTAACAAGTATCCCGTTTCCTTCTGGGGATACTTCAACGCCATTTATCAATTCCATTTTTTCTCCTCGTAAATTAATTTATTTTTAATGTGAGTTAGTTTAAAATAAATTTAGCACAGTATTATTTTTATGTCAAGTTTCTCTCAAAATTTAATTTTTATTTACACAGGAAATGGAAAAGGTAAAACCTCTGCAAGTTTGGGTTTAGGTTTAAGAAGTTTAAGAGATAATAAAAAAGTTATTTTAATACAATTTATAAAATCAAAAAAAGAATCAGGCGAAGTTAGTTTAAAAAAAGTTTTGCCAAAATTAGAAATAAAATGTTTTGGAAAAGGATTTGTTTTAAAAAAAAATAAAGAATATGAAATAGGGAATAAGGAAATTATTAAAAAAGGGATTGAATTTAGTAAAAAAATAATTAAATCTAAAAAATATTCTGTAATTATTCTTGATGAAATATTTGTAGCTTTGGACTTGAAATTAATTACGATAAATGATATATTAGATATAATAAAATTATTTAAAATTAAATCAAGTAAAAATAGTAAATCTAGTAAATTTAGTGTTTTGGTTTTGACTGGACGAAATTGTCCAAAAAGTTTGTACAAATCTGTTGATTTAGTTACTGAAATGAAAGAAATTAAACATCCATTTCAAAAAGGAATTCAAGCGATTAAAGGGATTGACTATTGAGTTTAAATTTACTAAAATATATGATATACTAATAACAGTATATTTTTTGTTTAAAAAATTTAATTCGGGTCGGTACTCAAGCGGTCAACGAGAGCAGACTGTAAATCTGCTGGTTTTACCTTCGCAAGTTCGAATCTTGCCCGGCCCACCATTTTTCGCCACCGTGCTTCGCCATAGCGACTACGCGACGGCAAGAGGCTACAAATGGCACGGCCTTCGTAGCCTTGGCGAAGAAAGGCACAGACAAAATTTTAAAAAAAATATGAATATTTTACAAGATTTAAAATACAGAGGATTGATTTATCAAATGACTGATGAAAATGATTTACAAAAGAGACTTGAGCAAGGTCAAGTTATTTTGTACTGTGGTTTTGATCCTTCAGCTGACAGTTTGCAATTAGGAAATTTATTGCAAATTTTAATTTTAAAAAGATTTCAAAACGCTGGTCACAAACCAATTGCTTTGGTTGGCGGAGCAACAGGTTTAATTGGAGATCCAAGCGGAAAAGCTGAAGAAAGAAAATTAAATTCTGAAAAAATTGTTAAAGCTTGGAGCAAAAAATTAAAAAAACAATTAGAAAAATTTTTATATTTTAAAGGAAATAATAAAGCTCAAATAGTAAATAATTATGAATGGCTAAATAAAATTAAAATTATTGAATACTTGCGCGACATTGGAAAAAATTTTTCAATTAATGAAATGCTTGCAAAAGAATCAATGAAATCAAGATTAGAAAAAGGAATTTCTTTTACAGAATTTAATTATATGATTTTGCAGTCAATTGATTTTTTAGAATTATATAAAAATTATAATTGTGAATTGCAAATTGGCGGAAGCGACCAGTGGGGAAATATTACAACTGGCGCGGATTTAATTAGAAAAGTTTTAAATAAAAAAGCATTTGCTTTAACTGCGCCATTAATTACAAAATCAGATGGAACAAAATTTGGAAAAACAGAATCAGGAACAATTTGGTTAGATTCAGAAAAAACTTCAGCGTATGAATTTTATCAATTTTGGATTAACACAATTGACGCAGATGTAATTAAATTTATTAAAGCTTTTACTTTTTTAGAAAAAAATGAAATTGAGAAATTAGAGCAAGAAGTTAAAAATAATCCAGAGAAAAGAATTGCGCAAAAAAAATTAGCTCAAATAATGACAAAGTTAGTCCACGGAGAAAAAGAAGTTAAAAAATCTGAAAAAATTTCACAGATATTGTTTAAAGGAGATATTAAAAAATTGCGAGAAAATGAAATTGAGCAGACCTTTAAAAATATTCCGTCTTTTGAAAATAACCAAACAAATTCAAGTTTAATTGATTTATTAGTTAGCACAAAAATTATTTTTTCAAAAAGACAAGCAAGAGAAGATGTTGAAAACGGAGCTGTTTACATAAATGGAGAAAAATGCAATAATTTAGAAAAACAAATTAGCAAAGATGATTTTTTGTGTAAAAAATATTTGATTATTAGAAAAGGCAAGAAAAAATATTATTTAATTAAGTGGTAAAATAGGATATTAAAATAATCTGAATTTTAAAATTAATTCATTAAAAATTTTTTTAAAATTATAAATTATAAATTTAAAATTAAATTTGCCGACTTAGCTCAGCTGGTTAGAGCGACAGTTTTGTAAACTGTAGGTCCAGGGTTCGAATCCCTGAGTCGGCTCCAGTTAAAATAATTAATTTAATATCCGCGTGAATCTGCGAAAAGCTAGCGAGACGATCCGCGTGAATCTGCGTTTTATGGCTACTAAATACAAAGAAAAACTTATTGGTTTAGAATGTTCTGAGTGTCACAGAATAAATTATTATTCTTCAAAAAATAAAAAAACCATTAAAGAAAAATTAGAATTAAAAAAGTATTGTAAGTTTTGTAAACAACATACTTTACACAAAGAGACCAAGGTAAAATAATCCTTGGTTTCTTAAAATGGGCGTGTCGGTTAATGGTAAACCACAGGTTTCCAAAACCTGAACTGGGGGTCCGATTCCCTCCACGCCTGCCAAAATTCAACTTTTAAAAAAGTTGATTTTTATTTTTTTTGATTTAATGTTATAATTAATTCATCATGACAAAAGACAAATGGCTAGATTTAAAAGATAAAGTTAAAGAAAGATTTGATGTTGAAAAAGAAGAAACAAACGCGTTTGAAGATGCGCCAAATTCAGTTTGCGAAACATTGTTTTTTACAAGTCCTTTTGGTAAAATAAAATTAGAATGGATTTCAAAACCAAAAGTTTTAAATGAAAAAACAGTTTATTCAAATCGAATTGGCAGTAATGTAAAAGTTGAAAAAATTTATTCTGAAAATGAAAGATCAGAATATATTAAAGCGTATAAATTTGATATTGATGAGTGGGAAGAAATTAATTCGGATTCTTTTGATAATATCTAATTAATTTTCAATAATCAATTTTCAATTTTCAAACAATTTTCAAATCTCAAAAATCAAATCTCAAAAAAAAATAATTTAAATAAAATTTTGGAAATTGGAAATTGTATCTTGGAAATTTATAACTTTATGTTTTTTAAAAAACAAAACAAACAAGAATTTATTAAATGGGGAATTGCCACTGGATTTTTAGAATGCGTTTATGTATTTTTGGTTATTTTATTGTTCAATATTATTCAGAACAATAATTCTAAAATGAATGAATTTTTAACTGGTGGATTATTTATGTTATTATTATTTGTAGTTAGTGTTTTGATTTCTGGATTATTGGTTTTTGGCAAGCCAGTTAGATTAGTGTTAGAAAAGAAAATCAGCCAAGCGTTAAATACTTTTTTTGTCTCCTTAGTTACGATTTTTGTTATTTTTGTTGTTGTGGGAATTATTTTATTTGTTTAATCATATTTTAATAATTTTTTCTAGTTTCTAGTTTTCTGGTTTCTAGTTTATTAATTTTATGCTTTGTCCAAAATGCGGATTTGAAAATCCATCTAACGCAAAATATTGTCAAAAATGCGCTAATGTTTTTTCAAGCCAACAAAACACAAATTACAATTCAAATTCAAACATTCAAACAATGCCAAGAGAGCATCAGGTTGAACAAAGGTCGTCAGAATCTTTACATTATCAAAATTTAGATGCCAATATTACGAGTTTTCCTAGTTTTAGATCACTTTTAAAAAGTACTTTTTCTTTAATCAAAAAAGGTTTTTGGAGATATGTATTGATTAATTTTTTAGGCACAGTAATAATTCCTTTAATTATATTACTCATATCTTATCTTGCCGTTAAGTTTTTAGACACGCCGTGGTTACTTGTTGTATTTTTATTTTTAATGTATTATTTCTTTTTTTGGAAATATTCAGTAATTGTAAATTTTACAGAAAGATTAGATAATAATGAAAACAAGATACCGTTCAAAAAGGGGTTTTCTTTTGCTTTAGGGCTTTGGGTTTTTGGTATTGTTTTTGGTTTTATATTAAATATTGGTTTTTTCTTATTAATAATTCCTGGAATATATTGGGGAATTAAATATTTTTTAACTCCTTATACTTATTGCTTGGAAGAAAAAAGAATTTTTAGAGCTTTTGGTTTAACTTCTGATTATACAAAAGGTTTTGTTTTTGCTTTATTATCTAGAGTTTTATTTTTTGTAGCTATATTTATCCTTGGAATTATAATTTTAGGAGCAATCATGATGTTTGCTTTACCTTTTGCAGGGCTGTCTATTGTTGGAGTAATAAGTAAATTAACACCAGAAAGCGTTAATGCTTTAGTTACATTTTTACCTCTTGTTTTGATTTTTGTATTTATTTATTTTGCAATTTTTACTTTGATAGAAATTTTTGGTTTTGTATATTTTTATAATATTTTTAATTCATTAAGAATAATAAAAAAGAAAGCTTGGCAAGAAAATAGACAAGTAACAGATGGTTATACTTTTAAAAAGAAAATTTTAATTTTTTTGCCAGTTATTTTAATTATAGTTTTAATGGTTGTGACTGTTGTTCAAGGATTTAAACAAACTAAAAATATTGATACAAATTTACTAATTAATCAGCAAAAAAATGAAATTAATTTAGAAGATTCTAATTTTGATGATTTTAAAAATGAAAATTTGGAAGATAAATTTTTAGAAGAAGAACAATTTGAAAAACAAGAACAAAAAATATATTATAATTTAGATACTGCGACAGGCAGAGATGAAAAAAGAATCGCAGATATCAAACAGATTCAAATTGCGTTTGAAACTTATTATTTAGATAACAACAAATATCCACCGCACGATTCTTTAAGCATGAATCTTTTTAAACCATTTTGGACTTTTAATTGTTTAGATTCTGTAGACGGAGTGCTAAAATATGAATATTGTGAAAATCCGATTTTGAATTCTTTCCCAAAAAATCCATCTCCTGGGGGTGAACAATACGCTTATGAATTGCGTGGTAATGGTTTATATTATATTATTACATTTGCATTAGAAAACGGGTTAGATAATTATGGACAAGGAAAATATTATGCAACGCCGAATGGTATTTTTTATCAAGGAGAATATGAAAGTAGTGTAGATTATGATAATGATAGGTTAAATGATTATAAAGAAATAAATATTTGGTTTACAAATCCAAATAATCCCGACACAGACGGAGATGGTTATTTAGATGGTGACGAAGTTGAAAATGGGTATGATCCGCTTGGACCGGGAAAATTATAAATTATAAATATTTTATAAATTAACAAGATGGCTCCACGCAGGAGCATGGAGCCAACAATAAAAATTATATGACTACATTTTTTTGGATTGTTGGAATAATTTTATTTATTATTCTAATCTCAATTAGACAAATTAATCAATACCAACGCGGAGTAATGTTTAGCTTAGGAAAATATACTGGCACAAAATCTCCTGGCTGGAGAATTGTGTGGCCGATTTTTCAAATGATGCGAAAAGTTGATATAAGAGTTAAGGCGGTTGATGTGCCAAATCAAGAGGCAATTACTAAAGACAACATTTCGGTGACAATTAATGCTGTAATTTATTATAAAGTTTCAGATTCAGCAAAAGCAATTATTGAAGTTGAAAATTTTCGTCACGCTGTTTCACAATTAGCTCAAACCACAATGAGAAACGCGGCTGGCGAAGTTTCTTTAGATGAATTATTGTCAAATCGTGACCAAGTTTCACACAAAATTCAAATGATAATTGATCAAGCAACTGATCCTTGGGGGATTAAAGTTGAAAATGTTGAATTAAAAGATGTAACTTTACCAGAAGATATGAAACGAACAATTGCAAAACAAGCTGAAGCAGAAAGAGAAAAACGCGCGGTAATTATTAAAGCAGAAGGTGAAGTTATGGCAGCGGAAAATATGTCTAAAGCTGCTGACACTTTAAATAAATCAGAAGGGGCTTTGCATTTGCGCACTTTGCAAACTTTAAATGATTTATCTTCAGATCAGTCAAACACAGTAGTTTTTGCAATTCCACTTGAAATTTTAAGAGCATTTGAAGGAATGAAGAAAAATAATTTAGATTAAAATATATGCATAAACATTTTAAAATGTCAGATGAATCAAGTCATCACATTTTTAATCATCATCACAAAATAGCAATTTTTATTGCAGTTTTTGTGACTATTATTTTATGTGTGATTATTTTAATTCAATTAAATTTAAAGCAAGAAAATAATCAGCAAATAAAACAAACAGAACAAATTGCAACAGAACAAAAAAAAGTTGAGTTGCAAAATAATTATGAAAATGAAGTTAAAACTATTTTAAATAATTATTTAAATTTAAGAATAGCAGAAGAATTTGATTGTAAATCTGAAGTTAGTTCAACAGTAAATAAAATTTTAAATTTAGTTGTTCCAGTTGAATACAAAAAATTTCATTTGGAATTAGTTGTTTTGTTAGATAAAGAAAATGCAAATTGTGAAACAGGATTTGATGTTTTAGATAATGAATGGGAATTGTTTTTGAAAAAATATGAGTGGTTAAATTATAATTAGAATTTCCAATTGTGTGAGTTGGCTCCATCGCTCACGCGTGGAGCCACCTTGTTCAGGCTAATCAATTAAAGTTTTACTAAAACAACAAACAGGCTCCACCCGAGAGGGGTGGAGCCAACCAAGTAATATTTGATTATTTAATTTATGCTTTTTCTTAAAAAATTTTCAGTATATTTTTCAAGTTTAGTTGTTCTTATTTTATTTTATTTTATTTTACAGTATCCAGAAAAAATTTTGTATTTAATTGCGCTAACAATTTTTATTTTATATATTTTATTTAAATTTCTTGTTGCTAAAAAAATATCTTTAAAAGAAACAATTATTTTTTTTAGCATAATATTTTTTTTAATAATTTCTTGCGCTTTATTTTTATTAATTATTGAAAATCTTTATTTAAAATACTTTGTTTTAATTTTGGTTGCATTATTAGTTGGCGCATTTTTTGAATTAGTGTTTGTATTTTTACACCGTTCGCATAAATATCAACCTTTTAGTTTAAACAGATACTGTGAATATATTTCTGTTTTAAATTTCTTTTTTATTTCAAGCGGTTTATTTGCTTTGCATATTTTTTTAAATTTATCATTTTGGTTTCCTGTTTTAATTTTAACAATTTTGGCAAATATTTTATTTTGTTTAAATCTTTGGCTAAACAAAATTGATATTAAAAAACATTTATACTACATTTATATTTTTGCTTTACTGATTTTTGAATTAACACTTGGCTTGGCTTGGCTTTCAATTAGTTTTTATTTAAAAGGATTTTTATTAACTGTTTTTTATTTTTTGTTTGTTAAATTTTCAAATTATAAACTAAAAGAAAGTTGGGACAAAAAAAAAGTTTTGTTTTATATTTTTGGAAGTTTAATTATTTGTTTAGTTGCTTTGTCCACGGCAAGGTGGCTTTAATTTTATGAAAAATTTATTTAAAACTAAAAAAATCAATTCAGAATTAGGAACAGAAAATCAAGCAGAAAAAGTTGATGATAAAAAGCAAATTAAAGCTGTGTTAGATTTGTATAATTCTAATTTTGAAAAACCAAAAACACAAAATTCAAGAACATTAGTAGTTTGTTTAATAATTTCAATTATTTTTGGTTTTATCGCGGGAATGTTGTCTTTGTTTTTATTTTTATCAGGCGCATTTTCAAATTCAAAAATGTTTTCGTGGTTAGATATAAATTCTTTGTTGCCAAGTGAAAATATAATTATTCAAAAACAAGAACAAACTACAGTTTTGGCAGATGAAAGATTTTTAGAAGTTAGTCAAGAAGTTTCACCAGTTGTGGTTGGAATTTTTAAATATAAATTAGAAAATGAAAAAGATTTTACAAAAAATTTTTATTCTGAAAAAGAATTTTTAGGAAATGGTTTAATAATGACAAGTGACGGTTGGATTGCAACAACAAATGACATTGCAGTTGTTGGAGAACAATATTCAATAGTTACTCAAAATAATAAAATTTATAAAGTTGTTGAAATTAAACAAGACTCGAATTTAGGAATTATATTTTTAAAAGTTGACGCAGATAATTTTTCAGTTGTTTCTTTTTTAAAATTTTCAGAAATTGAATTAGGTCAGGAAAATATTTTGTTTAAAGGAATAAAATATTTTAATAAAAAATTAATTTCAACAAGAATTTCAGACAAAAATTTTAAATTAACTTCAAAAATAACAAGAGATTCTGAAAAAAGATATTTATTTTTAACTTTAGATAAAGAATTTGATAAAACATTTTTTGGCGCTGTGATTTTTAATTTTAACAAACAAGCAGTTGGTTTGTTAAGTAATTACAATAATCAAAATTATATTGTTCCAGCTGATTATTTTAAAAAATCTTTTAACCAGCTGATTACTTTAGGGGAAATTAAATCAACTTATTTGGGAATTGATTACATTAATTTAGCAACTTCTATTTCATCTGAATTTGGAGTTAGTGGGGCAATAATTACTAATATTAAATTTGATTCACCTTTAAAAAATACAGAAATAAAAGTTAAAGATACAATTATTAAAATTAATGATGACGCGATAAATGGGAATAAAAATTTTACTAATTTAATTCAAAATTATCGCGCAGGAGATAAAATTAAATTAACTATTTTAAATAATAATCAAGAAGAAAAAGTAGTTGAGGTGGAACTTAAATAAAAATTAAGAAATTAAGATATTTTTAAATAAAAATTATTTATGAATTTAAGATTTAACATAAATCAAAACTTGGAACTTGTCCGCCGTAGTCCAATAGGTCAGTTAGGGGTGAAGGTGGGTAAGTTTTTATTGCCTCACGAAGGCAATAATTACAAACCTCACACAATTCGCCACAAATCACTAGTGTTTTATTCAGTTTTATTAATTTTAGTTAAAGTAATTTTAGTTAGTAGTTTATTTTTAAGTTTTCCAGATTCAGCTGAATTTTCAACAATTACAATTAATCGTATTGTTGAGTTAACAAACAAACAAAGGCAGGAACAGGGCTTGTCAGTTTTGCAACACAGTAAAATTTTAGATACTTCTGCTTTAAAAAAGGCGCAAGATATGATTAAATATAATTATTTTGCTCACACTTCGCCCAATAACATTAAACCTTGGAAGTGGTTTAAAGATGTTGGCTACAATTATACTTTCGCTGGTGAAAATTTAGCAATGAATTTTATTGAAGCTGAAGATGCTATTTCTGCGTGGATGGATTCTCCAACTCATCGTGATAATATTTTATCTAAAAATTATAATGAAATTGGAATTGCTGCTGTAATTGGAAAAATTGATGGAGTTGAAACCACAATTGTTGTTCAGCATTTTGGAAAAACTTACACAACTGTTGCAGGTGAAAGTTTTAATCCAACTTCTGCGCCAATTGAAACAGAACAAATCGCAGGACCATTAAATATTATTGATCAAGCTGCAAAACAAGAAGTAAAATTAGAATCTAAAAAACAATCTGGTTGGATTGGAAAATTAGTTAATTATTCTGAAATATTTTTTTTAGTAATTCTAGGATTTGTAATTTTAAATTTAATTTTATCAATTATTGTGCGGGTTGAAATTCAGCACAAGCCAATTATTTTGCACTGTCTTTGGGTGATTTTATTAGCTTTAACAATAATAATTTTTAAATTGCATTTTGTTGAAGGATTGGGCAGAGTTGTCTCGGTTATTTAATCGTGCTAGAATTAAATTAAAAAATAATTTATCCACAACTTTATGGAAAATATAGATTTCAACAATTTAGCAACAAAAGATGATATTAAATCAATTAAAGATGACTTAAAAAATTTTGCGACTAAAGATGAATTAATACAAGTATTTGTTAAAACAGATATTAAAACGGATAAAATGCATAATGAATTATATAAAAAAATTGATAATAAATTTAATGATGTTTTAAATCAAGGAGATTTACAAGTTAAATTATTAATAAAAATACAAGAAGAATTAGCTTCTCACTCAATATCTTATAAAGAAAATAAACAAGCAATAGAAAAACACGGAAATATATTGGATAAATTAAAAGAAAAAATAAAAATTCCAGAATTTCAACCAGCAATGTAAAATTTATTTTTTACTATTTATTTTTTATCCCTAGTACTCGGGATTATTTATTTTTGGCTAATTTTAGCTGAATTCTTTAATTTTATTTTGACTAAAAATTATTAAAAATGTAAAATTAAGTTAATGACAACTGAAAAGAAAAAACTTAAATTTCCATCTGGTTTTTTGTGGGGCACAGCAACTTCAGCTCATCAAGTTGAAGGAAACAATACTAATTCAGATTGGTGGTTTTGGGAACAAAAAAATAAAGGGAAAATTTTAAATGTTGCTGAAGAAAAATTTAAAAATAAAAAATTTGAACCATCAGGAAAATGTTGCGACCATTATAATTTATATAAAAAAGATTTTGATTTAATTGAAAAAATGCACAACAACGCTCACCGTTTATCAATTGAGTGGGCAAGAATTGAACCAAAAAAAGGAGAGTGGGATTTAGATGAGCTTCAACATTATAAAAATGTTTTGCAAGATTTAAAAAAAAGAAACATAAAAGTAATGTTGACTTTACAGCATTTTTCGTTGCCAAATTGGTTTGCAAATTTAGGCGGTTGGACAAATTTTAAATCTCCAAAATATTTTAAAAAATATGTAGAATTTGTTGTGAAAAATTTAGGAGAACTAGTTGATTTTTGGATTACAATTAATGAACCAGAAATTTATGTTAGTATGAGTTATCTACAAAGTTATTGGTCACCGCAAGAAAAAAATATTAAAAAAGCAGGAAAAGTATATTTTAATATGGTTCGCGCTCATAGAAAAGCGTACAAAATTATTCACAAAATTTTAGATAAAGGAAACAAAAAAGCAAAAGTTGGAATTTCAGCAAATGTAATGTCTTTCGCAGCTTATAAAAAACATCGTTTAATAGAACTTTTATTTGTTTATTTAGCAGACAAGTTAATTAATCATTCATTTTTTGATTTTACTAAAAAACATCATGATTTTTTAGGCGTTAATTATTATTTTAGAGTACGATTAAAAAAAGAAAAAGGAACTTTAAAGCCAGTTGTTGAAGAAATAAAAGAAAATGAAAGAGAACTTTCAGATATGGGTTGGATGATTTATCCGCACGGAATTTTTGATGTGCTAATGGATTTTAAAGATTTCAATTTGCCAATTTATATTACAGAAAATGGAATTGCCACTACTGATGACACAAAACGATGTAAATTTTTAATTGATCATTTAACTGAAATTCATCACGCAATTCAAACTGGAGTTGATGTTCGCGGTTATTTTCACTGGTCTTTGTTAGATAATTTTGAATGGGATAAATCTTTTGGACCAAAGTTTGGTTTAGTTGATGTGAACTTTAAAACTTTAGAAAGAAAACCAAAACCAAGTTTTGAAGTTTATAAAAATATTTGTTCTTCAAACGGATTAAGTTAATTAAGCACGCTAATCACCAAAAGCGAAAAAGTAAATGATTTTACTTTTGAGCCAGAATAAACCAGAATTTTAATTCGTGAAAATTTTAGGTAATTCTGGAAATTCGTGTGCTATTATTAATTATGAAAAAAATAATACAAAAAATACTGTATTTTTTATCTAAAAAAATTCTTAAAAAATACAAACCAGAAATAATTGGGATTACTGGTTCAGTTGGAAAAACTTCTACAAAAGAAGCAATATTTTGGATTTTAAAAGAAAAATTTAATGTTAGAAAAAATATAAAAAATTACAACACAGAATTTGGTGTTCCTTTAACAATTATCAATGCAAAATCTGGAGGAAAAAATATTTTAAAATGGTTAATTGTATTTTTTAAAACATTTAAATTAATTTTATTTAAAAATAAAAATTATCCTAAAATATTGATTTTAGAAATGGCAGCAGATCATCCAGATGATATTAAATATTTAACAAAATTAGCACCCTGTAAAATTGGAGTTGTCACAGCGATTGGTCCAAGTCATTTAGAATTTTTTGAAAATATTCAAAATATAATTAAGGAAAAACAAATTTTAATTTCGCATTTAGAAAAAAATAATTTTGCAATTTTAAATGCTGATGATAATTTAGTTTATCCAATGCGTAAAAAAACACAAGCAAATATTTTAACTTTTGGAATTAGTGAAAACGCAAAAATTCGCGCTGAAAATATTGAATTTGAAAAAGACGGAAGTGGATTAATGTGTAAAATTTTAGATAATCAAAAAGAAACATTTGCCAACTTTAAAAATATTTTATCATTAAGTCAATTAAGTTCATTTTTGTCAGCAGTTGCGGTTGCAAAAATTTATAATATTAATTTACAAGACGCAGTGGACAGTTTGCGAAATTTTAAATTTCCTGCTGGTCGTTTGCAAATAATTCAAGGAATTAAAAAAACTTTAATTATTGATGACACTTATAATTCGTCGCCAAAAGCTGTAAAAGTTGCTTTAGAAGTTTTGTCGCGTTTAAATTGCGCAGGCAGGCGTTGGGCAGTTTTGGGAGATATGCTGGAATTAGGCGCGCACACAGAAACTGCTCATCAGGAAGTTGGAGAGTGGATTAAACAATTTAAAGTTGATAGATTAGTTGTTGTTGGTGAAAAATCAACAGACACTTTAAAAGTTGCAGAAACAAATGGTTTGAAAAATGAGCGCGCAACTAGTTTTGCAAATTCAATTGATGCTGGTAAATTTTTACAAAATGAAATTGAAGAAGGAGATTTAATTTTAGTGAAAGGTTCACAAGGAATGAGAATGGAAAAAATTGTAAAAGAAATTATGGCTGAACCTTTGCGAGCAAAAGAATTATTAGTAAGGCAAAGTGATGAGTGGTTGAAAAAATAATTTATGACTTACATCATCATCCCAACTTACAATGAAAAAGAAAATATTGAAAGATTAATTAAAGCTATTTTTGATTTGCAAATTCCAGATTTAAAAATTTTAATTGTGGATGATAATTCGCCAGATGGTACTGGTAAAATTGTGGAAAATTTAAAAATAAATTATCCAGTTGAAGTTTTGCATCGCGCAAAAAAACAAGGCTTAGGTTCAGCTTATTGCGCTGGTTTTAATTTTGCTTTACAGAAAAAAGCAGATTTTATTTTTCAAATGGATGCTGATTTTTCGCACGACCCAAATGATATTTTAAAAATACTTGAGAAAGCTAAACAAAGCGCGGATTTAGTAATTGGTTCTAGAAAAATAAAACACGGAAAAATAATTGGGTGGAATTTATGGCGTCATTTTTGTTCAAACGGCGCAATGTTTTTTTCTAGATTAATTTTAAATTTAAAAACAAAAGATGTGACTTCTGGTTTTCGTTGTTTCCGCGCTAAAACTTTGCAAAAAATAAATTATAAAACAGTAAAAAGCAGTGGTTACGCGTTTCAAGAAGAAATGCTTTATAGAGTTGAAAAGTTAAATTTAAAAGTTGTAGAAATTCCAGTTGTTTTTAAAGACAGAGAAAACGGAAAATCAAAATTAAGCAAAAAAGAAATAATTGATTTTTTTAAAACGATTTTTAGATTAAGATTTAAAAAATTATGATTTTAATTTCCGCGTTATTATTTTTTATAATTTCAATTTTGAATTTAAGATTAGCAAGTTTAATTTTAATTGTTTTGCTGCCAAGTTATTTATTAAGATTTCAAATTAATTTTTTACCAACGACTTTTTTGGAAATAATGATAATTATAATTAGTTTGGTTTGGTTTGCGCAAAAAATTAAACAAAATAATTTATTAGATTCTTTTAAGCATTTTAAACAAAAAGTTGGAATTAATTTTTTAATTATTTTATTTTTATTTACTTTAACAGCAACAGTCGCTGTTTTTGTTTCTTTAGAAATTAGATCAGGTTTAGGAATTTGGAAAGCGTATTTTATTGAACCAATTATTTTATTTTTTATTTTTTTAAATATTTTTTCAAAAAAAGATATCTCAAAAATATTATTTGCGTTTACTTTAAGCGCAGGTTTAGTTTCTGGTTTAGCGATTTTGCAAAAATTTACTGGTTGGTTTGTTCCTTACACTTTTTGGGGCAAAGATAATGTTTTTCGCGTCACAAGTTTTTATGGTTTTCCAAATGCAATTGGTTTGTATTTAGCTCCAATTATTCCTTTAATATTTTATAATATTTATTATTTATTTAAAAAAATAGAAAAAAATTGGTTTAAAATTATATTAAATATTTTAATTATTTTTTCTAGTTTATTGGCATTTTTTTGGGCAAAATCAACAGGAGCTTTAATTGCCTTGCTTGCTGGATTTTTATTAATTAATTTATTTAAAAAGAAAACTTTTGCTTTAAGTTTGTTAATAATTTTAATTATTTTTAGCAGTATTTATTTTGAATTACTGCCAAAAAATATTTTAGATACATTGCTATTTAAAGATTGGAGTGGACAAGTCAGAATAAAAATGTGGATTGAAAGTGTTGAAATGTTAAAAAATAATTTTATTTTTGGCGCTGGTTTATCAGGTTATCAAAATTTAGTAGCTCCTTATCACATTTGGGATTTTGTTGAAATTTTTCAATATCCGCATAATATTTTTTTAAATTTTTGGTCTGAAATTGGTTTATTTGGTTTGCTAAGTTTTTTTGCTTTGATTTTTATATTTTACAAAACAATTTTTATTAATATAATCCAGAGTACTCAGGACAAAAAAAATTATTTTTTAAACTTCGCTTTGGCTTGGAGCATTTTTGTTATTTTAATCCACGGTTTAGTTGATGTTCCATATTTTAAAAATGATTTAGCAATTTTGTTTTGGTTATTTTTTGGAATATTATTTTTAGTTAGTAATAATGAAAAAAATGATTTTAAATAAAAATAAAATTTATATTTTAATTTTAATTTTTATATTTTTAATATTATTTATTTTTCAATTAAATAATGCAATAAATTATAATTGCTACTGGGGATATGACGGAGCAAAACACATTGAATATATTGACACAATTGAAGATCAAAATCGTTTGCCAAGTTTTAATGAAAATTATTTAGCTTGGCACGCGCCATTTTATTATTTTGCGTTAGCTTTGCCATCTAAAATTTATCACTTTTTTAATTCACAAGCAGATTTTTTTAGCCGTGTAAAATTTTTACAGATTTTAAGCGCGGTTTTAGATATTTTCTTTTTATTTATTTTTTACAAAACACTAAAGTTATTAACTAAAAATAAATTTGTTCAACTCACAACGCTTTTAGGAGTTGGTTTTTTTACGCCGTTAATAATGATAAATAATTATTTAACAAATGAATTAGGTTTGTTTTGGTTAGTGATTTTAATTTTTTATTTTGTTGTGAAAATAGAGTCTCTCCCCATTTTCAAGGGGGAGATTAAGAGGGGGTTAATAAATAAAATTAAAAAAAATATTAACCACCCCAGCCCCTTCTTCAAAAGGAGGGGAGACTTTGAAACAGGTTGGAATTATAAAAAAGCAGTTTTGATTGGTGTTTTATTAAGTTTGGCTTTGCTTACAAAACTTTCCGCTTTAATTTTAATTTTAGCGATTTTATTTTGGTTAATTTTTAAAGCATTTTATTTTAAAAATAAAAAATTTTTATATTATATTTTAATAATTCTCTTTGTAATTTTTTGTTTAAATTTACCTTGGCAAATTTATCGTTTTCAAAATTTTAATAAAATTTTAACAGTAAATAATTATGAAAATTTAAAACAAAATGAATTAAAACAACAACCTGATATTTCTAAAAAGTTTTTTTTAAATTTTGATTTTGAGATTTTTACTAATCCTTTTTGGCAATCTGGTCGCAGTTCAATTTGGTCAATGATTTTTAGCCAAACAATGATTGATTATGATAATATCGGCGGAAATGTGGATTTAAATAATTTACAAAAACAAATTCAAACTGGAAATTTTCGTTTTGTAAGTTTTGATAAATTTACTTATTCAATTTTAATGCTTTATTTTGGGATTTTAATATTTTTACTTTTTGCTTTTGGATATTTAAAACAAATTTATAATTTTATTAAAAATAAATTCAAACCAGATATTAATTTACTTTTTTTAATTTTTATTACAGGATCTTTTTTAGCTTTAATTTTCAATGTGATAAAATATCCATTTATTGAACGAGGAACTTTAAAAGTAATTTTTATTTTATCTGCATTTCCATTTTTATTTTATTTAGTATTTAATAATTTAGCAGAAATTTTACAAAAATATAAATTAAAATTTTTATGGATAATAATTTTTGTTTTAATTATTTTTTATATATTTTTATCATTAAAAACAAATTGGGTAGTTGGATTTTAGTTTTTAATTTATTAAATTATAATTTTTTTGCAGTAAATAAATTGGGCAACTAATTTATCAAGTCTGTCTTGATTGAGTTGAAACAAAGTCAAAGCATTTTTGTTGTTATAAAATTTGTTTTGTTTGGCTTGATTTTGTTGATTGCTATTTTTTAGTTATTGTTGTATAATAAAATCATGAAAAATAATTAACCTAACCCTGTTAAAATTATTAGCAGGTATGGTTAAAAAACCTTACGAATAAAAACGGCTTCATTAGTCGGTCCTATTCGTAAGGTCTGCTTGGGAAACTTTGCAGGATGCTCGTAAGAGTATCGCCGATGTGGAGCCTTTTTTGATTGGGATTGAAATAAAAAAGAACTTGTGGTATGATGTAAGTAGAAATTAAATTTTTTATGTCAAAATCAGATATATCAGCGGTAATCAGTTTGTTTGTGGCTATTTGTATTTTATTAGCTAATTATTTTCAGTGGTGGGACATAACTTTTAATGGGCAAATGGAGACGAAAAAATGGGTAAAAATATTTTTTGGTGCCTGTATTATTTTATTATTGATTGCGATGATTTTGATTATTTTAAAATAAATTTTATGATTAGAAAAAACTTTTATATTGAATTACTTAAATATGCTTCTAACAAAAAAGAATTTACTGATGAGGATATTAAAAAAGAATTAAATTTAAATTTAGCCGAGAAAAAATTATATTTTGGCAAACTACGACACAATAAATTGTTATTTGAAAACACAGGCAGAAATAAAAAAATTGAATATGGAGAATTAAGTATATTTATCATTTCAGTTGAGGGGCGATTTAAATTATTGGAGTACGAAGCATTAATTGACGCAAGAAAATCGTCAACAGTTGCGACGATTTTGGCGATTGTGGCAATTATAATATCTTCAATTTCGGTTATTTGCTCAATAATTATTAAATAGTAGTTTAATTAAAATAAAAATTATGAAAAAAATAAAACCAACAATAATATTTATCATTTTTATTGGCTCATTTTTTATAGTGTCAAACATTTTGGCTATGTCTATTGAGGTTATTTCACCTCAATTTATAATTCCTGGGGAAACAAGAGTATCTGTTTTTGGTAGAGATTTTGGTGAAGAGTTTAATTACGGAACTTTATACATGGAAGGAACACGAATTACCAAAGCAAATTGGACTGATACTAAAATTAGTTTTAACGCACCACTTGATATTAATCCGGGCAGAATAGAAGTCAAACAATCTGATGGATCTGGTGGTTATTCAGAAATTGTACACAGTAATTATTATTATTTACAGCCTGCCATAGATTCTTTTAGTCCGAAAAGTGGAGCAGTCGGAGATATAATTACGATTAAGGGAAGAAATTTAGAAAATGTTTTTCCAAAAAATGTTTATCCAATAAGCATGCAGATTTATGTTGGCGGAACAACAGTAGGAAAACAAAATATATTAACTTGGGGAAATAATAAGATTGTGATAAAAGTGCCAAGTGGGGCAAAAAGCGGGAAGATTGAAATTAGAATAAAAGCGGACAATTCCATTGTTGAAATAAAAGGAAGCAGTAGTGAGAATTTTAAAGTTTTGGAAGCATCGGCAAATGATCCGCTATCCCCATATCAAGAATATTTGCATCGGGTTAAGATTCGGGATGCTTGGGATTACAGTGTTGGCACTTATGATATTACAGTTGCTGTTATTGATTCAGGAATTTATATACATCATCCTGATTTAAAAGACAATATTTGGAAAAACACAAAAGAAATTGAAGGTAATAATGTTGATGATGATAAAAATGGTTACATTGATGATATTTTTGGCTGGAATTTTGTAGATAACAACAATCAAATGGATATTACTTTTGATAAAGACGATCATGGGACAATGGTGGCTGGAATTATTGGTGCCAAAAATAACAATTATATCGGGATATCAGGTATAAATAAATATGTAAAATTAATGCCTTTATTAATTTTAAGTAAATATAAATCTGCTGATTTTGATGAGGTCGCAAAGGCTATTAAATATGCAGTTGATAATGGGGCAGATATTATAAATCTCAGTTTTGGAACTCAAGGTACGGTTGGTTATACAACAGCTTTAGATAATGCAATAAAATATGCTTATGAAAATAATGTTTTATTGGTTGCAGCCGCAGGAAATGGGGATGTTGAAACTGGAAGTGGGCAAGATTTAAATTTTGTAAAAGAATCACCTGTTTGTAACGATAATAATAAAAATATGGTTTTAGGTGTTGGTGCTTTATCTGATAACGATTTTGTTTCGAAAACAAATTGGAGTAATTATGGAACTTATATTGATATATGGGCACCAGGAGAAAATATTCTTACCACATCCAAACCTGAATATAGTAATTATCAATTAGATTATTTTTATGGTGACGGAACATCTTTTGCTGCTCCAATAGTTTCAGGAATTGCTGCCTTAATAAAAGCAAAATACCCAGATATAAGTAATGTTGCTTTGAGAGATAGAATAATTAATAGTGCAAAAGGAAATTTAATAGTGAATGCTTACGAAGCAATAAAAAATCCTTTGACAAGCAATGAGAAAGGTTTGAGTATTAATAACAATGAAGATAACTCCATTTTAGATTTAGATTTATCCAAACGAGTTAGAGGCAGATTACTTTTGCAAGTAGAAGGTGGGGGTAACATTTGGTATGTAGATACAAACGAACACAAAAGATACAGTGTAACTTGGGCAAATGCATTGCCTTTATTTCAAAAATTATCATTAGGGATAACAGACGCGGATTTATCTAAAATTCCAATTGCTGGAAGTAATGAAGTTGGCAGTTCATCAATGAGAAATAGATTAAAAGGAAAACTACTTTTACAAGTTCAACAACGAGGAGCGATCTGGTTTGTTGATAAAGACGGTTATCGCCACAGCGTAACTTGGAATAATTTA
Source organism: uncultured Gammaproteobacteria bacterium (assembly GCA_964522515.1). GTDB lineage: Bacteria > Patescibacteriota > Patescibacteriia > UBA2196 > UBA2196 > CAYNCE01. The sequence goes on from CAZFWC010000009.1 coordinate 27,425, forward strand.
ATGCCTCTTTTTCAAGGTCTAGCATTAGGAATTACAAATAATGATTTAAATAAAATTCAAGTTGGGAGTTTGGATGGGTTTTAAAATTTTACAAAATATAAAATAATAAAATTGTCCATATAACAATATATTGTTATATGGACTTTTTTTAATTAGATTTTAATCATATTTTTTTAATAAATAAATTTTAAAAATAACAGATTTAAATTATAAAAATAACCTGTGAAAAAGCAGTGTATTTTTTTTTGACAAAAATCTAGTTTTCT
>CAZFWC010000010.1:0-21933 GCA_964522515.1 uncultured Gammaproteobacteria bacterium
TATATTTTTTTCTGTTATCTTTTTGGTTGGCATCGTCTCTATTTTATTTGGGTTATTTAGTTAAACACACAAAAATCGCCTCTTTAGAAATTTAAAAACCGTCTTGCTTAGCAAGACGGTTATTTTTTTATCTTAAAAAATATTTTAACCTTTTAAAGCTTTTTCTAAAACTTCTTTTAAATCTTCTAAATCTTCTGTGGCTGTTTTCCAGACTTCATCCAAATCAACACCAAAATAATCGTGAATTAATTTATCTCTCATTCCGCAAACATATTTCCAAGGTATTTTTGAATATTTATTTTTAAAATCTTCTGACAATCTTTTACTTGCTTCACCAATAACTTCTAATTGTCTAATTATTCCATCTTGAACAAGTTTGTTTTCTAAAAAATCATCACAATCAGTGCCTTCAAGATATTCTTTAATAATCTCAATAGCGTCTAAAATATGTTTGATATAAAGTTGGTTATCTTTCATAAAATATTTTAGTTTCTTTTAAAATTTGTTTTTTTAAATAAGGACTTAAAAACTTTTTTGTTACCAAGTCAACTGGAAAATTTAATTTTTGTGATAACTCATCTTGTAAACCAATAAATTTAAATAAACCAATTGGCTTATTTAATTCTATTAAAATATCAAGATCATTAGGATTTTTTTCTTTTTTAGAATAAGAACCAAAAACACCAGCAGTTTTAACATTACTGTTTTCTAAAATAGGAATAATTTTATCAAAATTTATTTTATTCATATATCTAATAATACCAAATTAAATTTTAAAAAGCAAAAACATTATTTTTCAAACACAATTTTTCTTTCAATAATACTGGTTTTAGAATATTTTTTTTTTGCTTCTATTTTTATTAAATTTATTCCTAAAAGCAAATCAATTTTGTGTTTAAAATTATTTTCTTTATCTAAAATTATTTCTTGATTATTAATTTTGATTTTAACTTCAGGTTCTGTTTTTCCAACAAAAATAATTGAATTATTATTTGTTGTTAAATCTTGTGTTGGATAAATTAAAACAATTTCAGGAGCTTTTGTAATTTGGTTGGTTTGCAAAGCAACATAAAAAACAGCAAAAACTGTGATAATTATTAAAGAAATAATTTTAATGGATTTTGGCAAATTTAAAAAATCTTTTTTAAAAGTTTTTTTCTTAAATTCATTATTAATATTTTGAGAAAAATTGATTTTATTAAAATCAATTTTTATTTTTTCACTAGTTTTTGATTCTAAAAAATCACAATATTTTTTTAAAAAATTTTTAGCGTAAATTTTTCCTGGAAGTTTTTGCCAACATCCTTTTTCAATTGATTCTAAATATTTTGCATTTACCTTAATGTGTTTTGAAATAATTTTTAAAGAAAGTCCTGTTTTGTAACGGGCATTTTTTAGTGTTTCACCAATATTATTTTTATTTTTTATTTTTTTACTTTTGAACATAAATAAAATAAATATAAAATATAAGATATAATTTGGGATATTTTTTTATATCCTATATCTTATATTTTTATATTTTCTTGCTCAGAACTTTCGTTATTTTCTTCATCTTCATTTTCAAATTCTTTTAATTCTTGATTTGCTTTTTCTAATTTATTTAATTCTTGGTCTTGTTCAGTGTATTCTAAATCTTCATCTGATTTAATTAAAACTTCTCTAGGTTTTGATCCTTCTGTTGGACCAACCACACCTTGCTCTTCTAATAAATCTAATAAACGCGCGGCTCGAGAGTAACCAATTCTTAATCGTCTTTGTAAATATGAAGAAGAAGCTCTGCCAACGCTAATCACAATTTCTTTAGCTTCTGGCAAAAGTTCATCGTCGTTGTTATTAAAAGTTAATCCATTTCCTGATGGAATATTAATTGAAGAAATTTTTTCAGTAACTTCATCAATATATTCTGGTTCGCTTTTTTGTTTTAAATAATTTACAACTTTGTCAATTTCATTATCAGATAAAAAAGCGCCTTGAATTCTAACTGGTTTTGAAAGTTCAGCAGAAATAAAAAGCATGTCGCCTTTACCTAAAAGTTTCTCAGCTCCAGAAGAATCAAGAATTGTTCGCGAGTCTTGAGAAGACGCAACAGAAAACGCGATTCGCGAAGTGATATTTGCTTTAATCAAACCTGTAATTACATTAACTGACGGTCGTTGAGTTGCTAAAATTAAATGAATTCCAACTGCTCTGGCTTTTTGCGATAATCTAATTACAGCTTGCTCAATTTCAGCTGCCGCAGTAGCCATTAAACCACCTAATTCATCAACAACAATAATTAAATATGGCATTTTTTCTTTTTGATTTCTCAAATTGTAACCCGCAATATTTCTTTGTCCTGATTTTGATAAAGTTTGAAATCTTTTTTCCATTTCAATAACTGCCCAACGCAAAGCATTGACTGTTTTTTTAACATCTGTAATTACAGGACAAATTAAATGCGGAATATTATTGTACTGCGTCATTTCAACTTGCTTTGGATCAATTAAAATAAATTTTAATTCATTTGGTTGGTTTTGATAAAGTAAAGAAACAATTATTGAATTTAAACAAACTGTTTTTCCAGAACCAGTTGCTCCAGCAACTAATAAATGTGGCATTTTATCTAAATTTGCAATTCGTGAATTACCAGCAACATCTTTTCCAAGTGTAATCATTAAATTTGAATTTCGTTTTTTAAATTTTTCTGAAGATAAAATTTCTTTTAAAGTTACAACTGCGATTTTTTGATTTGGAACTTCAATTCCGATTAAAGATCTTCCTGGGATTGGGGCTTCAATTCTAATTGGATGCGCGGCCAAAGCCAAAGCCAGATCATTGTTAAGTGTTGTAATTTGCGAAATTTTAACACCAGAAGACGGTTTAAAAGTATATTGAGTTACTGTTGGACCAACTGAAACTTCTGACATTTCAACATCAATTCCAAAATATTTTAAAGTTCGTTTAATAATTTCTTGATTATTTTTTATATCGCCAGAGGTGGGCTTACTTGGTTTTCCGTTTAATAAATCTAAAGGAAGATCAATTTTTGGATAATATTTTTTTTGTTTTGTAATAATTTTATTTTTCTGATTATTTTCATCATCTCCGCCAGATGTCGGATTTTCATTTTCTTCTTCGTCTTCATTATATTTTTCATTTTCTTCTATTTCTTTTTGTTCAAAACCAATATCTTCCGCTTCTTCGTATTCTTTGTCTTTATTAAGTTTAAATTTTTCTTTAAGAGTTGAAATAAATCCAAATTTTTGAAAATGAATTTTTTCAAAAATATCTCTAAAAGATGATTCAAAAAATAATAAAATTGAAATTAAAAGTAAAGCAAATAAAATTATTAAAGCTCCCCCAAAACCAGCAATATTTTCTAATGGAAATCCAATAATGTAACCTAAAATTCCACCTCCTTCACCTTGTTTTGCAATTTCAAAATTTTGAATGCCAACAAATAAATGCAGTAATCCTGAAAAAGTTAATTCAAAAATTAAAAGTCCTATCCATTTTGTTGCTGTGATTTCAAGTTTTTCAATATTAATAATTAAGTATCCAATTAAAATCATTACAAACGGCCAAATCCACCAACCACAACCAAAAATCATTTGCCAAAAATTATTAATTGAATTTCCAAATGTTCCAGCTAAATTAAACATTGCTAAAATATTTATTAAAGCAATTGCAAAAATTAAAATAACAAAAATATCTCGTTTTGTGTCTGGCGAGAGTTGTAGTTTTGGTTTTGAATATCGTCTTCTTCTTTTTCGCATAAAAATAATAATTTACTAATTTAATTTTAGCACTTTGGATTTTAGTTGACAAGAATATTATTTTTTTGATAGAATACATTTATGAAACCAAAAAAAAGACATACAAAATCGCGAAAAAGGACTCGTCGAGCTGTGATTAAATTAACAGCGTTAACTTTATCAATTTGTCCAAAATGCAAAAGACCAGTAAAACCGCACACAGCGTGTGAGTTTTGTGGAACTTATAAAAACAAAGAAGTTTTAAAAATTAAATTAAATAAAGCAGAGCGTAAAAAACGCGCTCAAGATGAAAAAGAACAAAAGAAAAAAGAGAAAAAATAAAAAGAAAGGGAGAAATTAAGAAATTGAGGAAATAGAAAAATTTTCTTTGAAAATTTTGATAACCCTTAATTTCTCTTTTCTTAATTTCTTATTTTTATGTCCAACCGTCATTTATCAAGAACAATTGCAATGCAAACACTTTACGAGTGGGATTTTAATCATCGTTCACAAAAATTACAGGAATTAATTCAGAGAAATATTAAAGAAAATTTTGGACAAGAAGATGATCAAGGATTTGTAGAAAGATTAGTAAAAGGTGTGACAAAAAATTTAGCAGAAATTGATAAAGTAATTGAAAAATACGCGCCAGAGTGGCCAATTGATAAAATAACAATTGTTGATAGAAATGTTTTAAGGTTAGGAATTTACGAAATGCTTTTTGTAAAAATAAACAATAAAGAAGAAAAAGAAGTTCCTGCAAAAGTAATTATTAATGAAGCAATTGAAATGGCAAAAGCGTTTGGTGGGAGCTCTTCTGGAAAATTTATTAACGGAGTACTCGGTGCTGTATTAATTGATTTGGAAAATAAAAATGTAAAGTTTAATTATAACGCAAGCGACGAAAAAATTTTAAAACAAGAAATTAAAGAATATTCTGTTGGCGCTGTAGTTTTTAAAAAAGATAATCAAGAAATTAAATTTGCTTTAATAAAAGACGCTAACAACAAATGGACTTTTGCAAAAGAGAAAATCGCTGATTTTGTTGAAAAAGAAAAAACAAGACAAGCGTTAAGCAGAGAAATTGAAGAAGAATTAGGAATTAAAAATATAAATATTTTAAAACAAATTGGCGAGATTGATGTTGTTGTGCACTCACCAGAAAAAGGAAATTATCACAAAAAGATTTTTTATTATTTAGCTGAAACTAAAGATGAAAAATTAATTTCAGAAAATACAACTACAGTTAAAGACGCAAAATGGTTTAACAAAAAAGAGGTTTTAGAAAATTTAGGATACGAAAACACAAAAGAAATTTTTGAAAAAGCAATCCAAAATTTGTAACTTGTAATTTGTAACTTGTAAAATAATTAATAAAAATAATAAACTAATTTTCTGGTCATTAAACAAACAGGCAATTGTCTGCAGTTTGCTGATCAGAAAAGAAAAGGAATTTTTATGTTAAAAAAAACAGAAGTGTTTTCTGCTGAAATTGGCGGAAAAGAATTAAAATTTGAAGTTGGACGATTTGCTGGGCAAACAAATGGAGCCTGTACTTTACAATACGGCGACACTGTTGTGCTTGCAACTGCTTGTATTTCAAAAAACATTAGAGAAGGAATTGATTTTTTCCCTTTGCTTGTTGACTATGATGAAAAATTGTATGCAGCAGGAAAAATTAAAGGTTCAAGATTTATTAAACGAGAAGGCCGACCATCTGATGAAGCAATTTTATCAGGACGATTAGTGGACAGATCCGTTCGTCCTTTTTTTAATGAAGAAATTAGAAACGACATTCAAACCGTAATGACAATTCTTTCGTTTGATAAAGAAAATGATTCAGATATTATTGGATTAAACGCAACTTCTTGCGCTTTAGCAATTTCAGATATTCCGTGGGAAGGACCAGTGGCGTCGGTTCGTGTTGGACGAATTGAATCTTCAACTCAAACAGGAAAATTTGAATGGGTTTTAAATCCAACTTACGAAGCTAGAGAAAAATCTGATTTAGATTTAGTTGTTGTTGGAACAAAAGATAGAGTGGCAATGTTGGAAGTTGGAGCTAATGAAGTTTCAGAACAAGTTGTTGAAGAAGCAATTGAGTTTGGAATGAAACATTTAAAAAAGATTATTAAATTAATAAATGAAATTGCTGAAAAAGTTGGCAAAGAAAAAATTAATATTAAAAAAGAATTAGATTCAGAAGAAAAAACCACAATCGAAAATATCGAAAACAAAGTTAAAGAAATTGTATCTGAAAGAATTGATGAAATTTTTTCTACTAATTCAAAAGAAGAATATCGAAATCAAGTTGATGAATTATACAAAAAAGTAAATGATATTTTAAAAAATGATAGCAATGTTTCTAAAATTGAACGCGTGCAAGGATTAAAAATGATTGAAAATATGCTTAAAAAACAAACACAGAAATTAATTTTAGAAAAAGAACAAAGAGTTGACGGTCGTAAGTTAGACGAGGTTAGAAAATTGTCAGCAGAAGTTGGAATTTTACCGCGAACTCACGGATCTGGTTTGTTTTCACGCGGAGAAACCCAAGCTTTGTCAGTTGTTACTCTTGGGTCTCCATCAGACGAACAAACATTAGACACAATGGAAAAATCTGGCAAAAAAAGATATATGCATCATTATAATTTTCCTAAATTTTCTGTTGGTGAAGTTGGACCAAATCGTGGACCGGGTCGCAGAGATATTGGGCACGGAGCTTTAGCTGAAAAAGCTTTAATTCCAGTTTTACCAAACAAAGAAGATTTTCCTTACACAATTCGCGTTGTTTCAGAAATTTTATCATCAAATGGTTCTTCGTCTCAAGCTTCAATTTGCGGTTCGTCTTTGTCTTTAATGGATGCTGGTGTTCCAATTACAAAACCAGTTGCTGGAATTGCGATGGGTGTGATTGTTGATGAAAATAATTCAAATTATAAAATTTTAACTGATATTCAAGGTGTTGAAGATTATTCTGGTGGAATGGATTTTAAAGTTGCAGGAACAAAAGACGGAATTACCGCTGTGCAATTAGATATTAAAATTAATGGTTTATCAAAAGAAATAATTCAAGAAACTTTGGCTAAAGCAAAATCTGCGCGAATGCAAATTTTAGATACAATGAATAAAGCAATTTCAGAGCCAAGAAAAGAATTATCTCAATATGCTCCAAGAATTCACACAATGCAAATTAATCCAGAAAAAATTCGTGATGTGATTGGTCCTGGCGGGAAAATAATTAATTTAATTATTAATGAAACAGGAGTTGCAATTGATATTGAAGATTCTGGTTTAATTTTTATTACCTCAACTTCATCTCAAGGAGCTGACAAAGCAATTAAGTGGATTGAAGATTTAACAAAAGAAATTGAAGTCGGAGAAATTTATAAAGGCAAGGTTACACGGTTAATGGATTTTGGCGCGTTTGTTGAGGTTTTGCCAGGGCAAGAAGGTTTGGTGCATATTTCAGAAATGGCGCCATTTAGAGTTGACAAGGTTGAAGATGTTGTTAAAGAGGGTGACGAAGTTTTTGCAAAAGTTAAAGAAATTGATGATCGAGGAAGAATTAATTTAACTTTTATTGGAACAGACTTTGATTTTTCAAAAATTAAACGCTCTGCAGGAAATGGAAATGGATTTAGTCCTAGAAATAATTTTAATGTGCCAAGAAATAAATTTAGAAAGCCGATGAGAAATATGAGATAAGATTTATGATTTATTTTATTTTTGGTAAAGACACATTTCAATCAAAACAAAAGTTAAAAGAATTAATAAAAAAATATTCTGATTTTGAATTGTTAAAAATTAACGCAGAAAAAATTAAAATTAATGAATTAATTAGCAAATTTAATTCTGTGTCTTTGTTGTCGCCTAAAAGATTATTAATTATTGAAAATTTAAGTCAGAATTCTGAACAAAAAGAAGTTGTTGAGTTTTTGAAAAATGCGAATAGCGCGAATAAATATTCTAATGATGCGAATGATATTTTAATTTTTTATGAAGATAAAGTTGATAAAAAAACTAGTTTGTATAAATTTTTAAATAAATTAACCTCCGCTAAAGCAGGTGAGAAAATTAAATTTGAGTTTAGTGAATTAAACAATTTTGAATTAAAAAAATGGGCGCAAGAATATATTGAAAAAAATCCCGAGTACTCGGGAGCAAGAATAGAACCAGTGGCTTTGGAAAAATTATTAATAAACGCTAAACCAAATTTGTGGCAGTTGTCAAATGAGTTAGATAAACTTTTAGCTTTTGATAAAAATATTACATTGGAAAATGCGCAAAAATTAACCGCTGCTAATTTTGATGATAATATTTTTAATCTGGCTGATGCAATTGGCAATGGAGATAAGGCAACAGCTCTTGAATTAATTAACAAACAATTAGAATCTGGGATTGAACCGCTTTATTTACTTTCAATGATTGCGCGACAGTTTAGAATTTTAATTCAAATTAAAGATGCAACTCAAAATCAAAATTATCCAAATTATAGTTTGATTGCCAAAGAAATTGGTTTGCATCCTTTTGTTGTTCAAAAATCAATTTCACAAACGCAAAAATATAGTTTTGAAGAATTAGAAAACAAATTTAAAAAAATATTACAATTAGATCTTGATTTAAAATCGTCAAAACTTTCACCAGAAATTTTATTTACAAGATTTGTTGCAACTTGACCTTTTTAATTTAAAAGATTAAAATTTAAGCAAGATAATTAAATGCTAATTAAGTGCGAATTATTTACGAATTTTGCGAATATAAAATTTGTAAATAATTTGTAAAAATTTTATGGATATTTTACTTTATATTATTTTAGGTATTTTAGCAGTTGTAATTTTATGGATTATTGGAATTTACAATGGTTTGGTTAAATTTAATAATCGCACAAAAGAAGCTTGGTCAGATATTGATGTGCAATTAAAACGCCGTCACGATTTGATTCCTAATTTAGTGGAAACAGTTAAAGGTTACGCAACACACGAACGAGAACTTTTTGAAAAAGTTGCACAAGCGCGAGCTTCAGCTGTGAGCGCTGGCACACCACACGAAAAAGCAAAAGCTGAAAATATTTTATCTGGGACATTAAAAACTTTGTTTGCTGTTTCAGAAAATTATCCAGAATTAAAAGCGTCAGGAAATTTTGCAAAATTGCAAGATGAATTATCAGATACAGAAAATAAAATTCAAGCTTCAAGAAGATTTTACAATGGAAATGTTCGCGACTTTAATATTAAAATTGAAACATTTCCAAACAATGTTGTGGCTGGATGGTTAAAATTTAAAAAGTATGAATTTTTTGAAATAGAGAATAAAGAAGAAAAAGAAAATGTTGAAGTTAAATTTTAAACACGCTGATAGATCACTAATAAAAAATTGATTTACACTGATGATTTAAAATAACCTTGCCTACCTGTCCGTCCGACAGGCGGGAAGGCAGTTAGAAATTAAATTGTTAGAAATTAAATAAATGAAAAAAATAAAAGCGCTTTGTTTATTTTCTGGCGGATTGGATTCTGTTTTAGTAATTAAAATTTTGCAGAAACAAAAAATTAATGTTACAGCTCTAATTTTTAAGAGCTGTTTTTTTAAAGAAGAAAAAGCAGTGGCAGTTGTTAAAAAATTAAAAATAAAATACTTAGTTAAAAATATTTCAGATGAACATTTGAAAATGATAAAAAATCCAAAATATGGATATGGTTCAGCAATGAATCCTTGCATTGATTGTCATTTAATGATGATTAAAAAAGCTGGGGAATTTATTAACCTCCTCTTAATCTCCCCCTTGAAAATGGGGAGAGACTTTGATTTTGATTTTATTGCAACAGGTGAAGTTTTGGGTCAGAGACCAATGTCTCAAAACAAACAATCATTAAAATTAATTGAGAAAAAATCTAAAATTAAGGGATATTTATTGCGTCCGCTTTGCGCAAAATTATTAGAGCCAACAATTTTAGAAGAGCAAGGATTAATTAAGCGAGAAAAATTATTAGATATTTCAGGGCGTTCTAGAAAAAGACAAATAGAATTAGCTAAAAAATATAAAATAAAAAATTATGAAACACCAGCTGGCGGATGTTTGTTAACTGATTCTGAATTTGGAAAAAGATTAAAAAAATTATTTGAAATAAATTTAGATTGTGATAAAAATGATATTGAATTATTAAAAATTGGACGACATTTTTGGAAAAAATCGCAGATCAAAACGCTGACTTACAACGCAGATCAAAACGATGAGAAACAAAGTCAAGGCGTTTGTAAGATAGTAGTTGGTCGCGATAAAAATGAAAATGAAAAATTAGAAAAATTAGCGCAAAAAAAAGATGTATTAATTAAAATGAAAAATTATTCTGGACCAACAACTTTAATACGAAGTTATACAAATAAAATTTCTAAAATTATTTTAGAAAAAGCAAAAGAGCTAACACAATATTATTCTACAAAAGCAAGAGATAAAAATGATGTGGAGTTTTTAAATAATAATAATAATAATAATAATAATAATTTTAATAAATAACTTGAAAAATATAAGATATAAGATATAAAAAGAAAAATAAAAACCGGCAGGTGAAAAAAAATTCTGTTCTGCCGGGTTGAAAAAATGTTTTAAAATTTGAATTTAATTTTTTACTTGGCTCGCTTCTAACTCGGTTAATATTATTGGGCGACCGTTTGGGTCACCATTTGTATGAATTAAAAGACTTTTTTGTCGTGTTTCCGGATATTTGTTAAGTTTTCGTAGACGCTGATTGGCTTGTTCTTTTTCTGTGTTATTCATTTCTACTCCATTTTTAAGGTTAGAAAAAATTAGGAAAGTTGGTTAGAAGTTTTTTTGTGAGAGTTAGTTAAGGATATTTTAATCCCATTGGGTCCTCCTTTTTTTAAATTTTGAATGTGAAAGTTTTTGCTTTTTTTAAAAAGCAAAAACCAAAAATCAAAAACGCTTTTTTAAATATATAATTAAAAAAAAATTGTGTCAAGGTCGCTTACCCGCCTTCGCTCTCTAGCATTCCTTTAATTGCTACGGTGGGCAGGCTCCCAGTTCTTTTAAAATAAAATTTTAATTAAAATTTATTTTAAAAGTCTAAAAATTAGAATCACTCAAAGTGAATACTAGTTTCAAGGTCAGTTAATTTATTTTTAATTTTCAAGTTATTTTTAAGTTCTGGATCTGAATTTAAAATTTTATCAACCCAAGGTTTTGTTGATTTAATAATTGGCCAGTCAGTAAGTTTTGCGATTTTTAAAAAATCATTGTAACCAGATTGTTTAATTCCGTAGACTTCGCCTGGTCCTCTAAATTCCAAATCTTTTTCAGCTAATTCAAAACCGTTTTTTGATTCAATAACTGCTTGCAATCTTTTAAAAACATTTTCATTTTCTGATTCAGTAAAAAGAAAACAATAAGATTGGTGTTCTGCTCTGCCAACTCTTCCGCGAAGCTGGTGCAGTTGCGCTAGACCAAATCTTTCCGCAGATTCAATCATTATAATTGTTGCGTTTGGAACATCAATTCCAACTTCAATAACTGTTGTTGAAACTAAAATTTTTGTTTTATTTTCTGCAAAATTTTTCATTATTTTTTCTTTTTCATTTGCTTTTAATTTTCCGTGCAGTAATTCAATTTTGATATTAGGAAATATTTTTTTATCAAGTTTTTCAAATTCTTGTTTAACTGCTTTTGAACCAAGTTTATCAGATGGATCAATTAAAGGGCAAACTACAAAAATTTGTCGTCCTTTTTTTATTTCAGATTTTATAAATTCATAAATTTCAGGTCTTTTTTCAGAATTAATAACTTTTGTAATAATTTGTTTTCTGTTTTTTGGCATTTGATCAATAATTGATAAATTTAATTCACCGTACAAAGTCAAAGCTAAAGATCTTGGAATTGGAGTGGCAGTCATTGAAAGCAAGTGTGGTATTTTTTTTGTTTTTGATTTTTGTTTTAAAGATTTTCTTTGTGAAACACCAAACCTGTGTTGTTCGTCAATAATCACAAACGCTAAATTATTAAAATTTATTTTATCTTGAATTAAAGCGTGAGTTCCAATTACAAAATCAATCAACCAGTCCTCCTTCGCTTCAGTCTTAACAGACCCAGCTTCGGCGGACAGGCTTTTTGTTAAAAGTGTTTTCTTTATCTTTTTAATTTCACCTTTTTTGGTATTGCAAACAAGCGTTTCACTTCTAGTTAACAACCCAATATTAAAATTATAATTTTTAAATATTTCACAAAAAGAATTAAAATGTTGAAAAGCTAGAATTTCTGTTGGAGCCATAAAAGCAACTTGAAATTTATTAAGCAAAACATTTAAAATCGCTAATCCAGCAGTGATTGTTTTTCCAGAACCAACATCGCCTTCAAGCAAACGATTCATTGGTTGATTTTTTTCTAAATCTTGAATAATTTCCCAAGCTGATTTTTTTTGAGCTGTTGTCATTTCAAAACACAAACTAGCAACAAACTTTTTAGTTTCTGATTTTTGAAATTTAATAATTTGTGATTTTGATTTTAAAAATTCTTTTTTAATTAACCCAGCGCGCGTTTGAAGTAAAAATATTTCATCAAATTTTAATCTTCGTTTAGCGTGTTTTAAATTTTCTTTGTCAACAGGAAAATGAATTTGATAAATTGCTTGTTGAAGCGTAAATAATTTTTCTTTTTCAATAATTTCTTTAGGCAACCATTCTGAAATTTGTTGCGCGCTAGATAAAATGTTTTTTAAAATAAAACGAATTTGTTTTTGGCTAAGTTTTTCTGTTGAAGAATAAATTGGAACTAAACGATTTGTGTGTGTTGTTGTTTTTTCATATTTTCCAATTTTTTCAAAATTAGGATTATGAAATTCTAAACCAGCGTCTGTTAAAGTTGGTTTGCCAGAAATATAAATTTCATCTCCAACAGACAACATTTTAATTACAAATCTTTGGTTAAACCAAACAATTTTAATTTTTCCAGTTTCATCACTAACAACGCTTTCAGTTAAAAGCATTTTTTTGTAAAACGATCTTCTATAATTAATTAATTCAATTTTAACTTTTATTGTTACTAAAATTTCAGGCTGTAAATCTTTAATTTTTAATAAATTAGAATAATCATCGTAACGATAAGGATAATAAAAAAGCAAATCCTGAATTGTTTCTAATCCTAATTTTTTAAATTTTAAAGCTAATTTTTCAGCAATTTTGTTGATTGATTTAATTGGAGTATTTAAATTTTTCATAATTTAATTCTAGCAAAATTTTTAATAAAATAAAAAGGCAAACGAACTTAGTCTGCCTTTGTTAGGTTGCTCTTGAATGTTGAAATTTATTTTTGTCTTCCGGAGTACTTAATATATAAACCAGAAATATAAAATAAAAAACAACAAATAAAAATATTAAACCTGCAATTTTTAAAATGTCTTTTATTTTTTCCAAAATTTTACCTCCTTTTTTATGTTTTTTAATATTTAAAAACAAAAATAAATTTTTAAAAATTTAAAAAATTATTTTTAATTTTAATTATTTGGTACCCTTGACAGGAGTTGAACCTGTATCACGAGATCCGCAATCTCGCATTCTATCCATTGAACTACAAGGGCAAATAAAATTATAATTTTAATACCCTTGCTAAAGCTTCAGTTGTTGATTCTGATTCTTTGTCTAAATCTTCAAGCAAATATTCTTTTAAAATCTCACGCGTTTTAAGTGGATTTTGATTAAGCAAAGGAATAATTAAAGTTGGTTTAAATGTTGATTTAAATTTAAAATACAGATTTTTTACTTGTGGAGGATCGTAAATTAACCAAAAATTTTCAATACTAGAAAAATCGTATTTTTGATCATCAATTTTAATTCCATCCTTTGTAATTTCAAAATTAATTTCTAATGGTTCTTTATTATGCAAAATAAACATAATAATTACTAACATAATAATAATTAAACCAAACAAAAAATTTGCGGTAAAAACCGAGTATAAAAGTAGAGCAATAAAAAATAATATTGCAAAAATGTACCAACTTTTTGTTCTTTCTGGGGTTGTGTATTCTGGAAAATTCCAGGAGATTAAGTTTTTCATATTTTTATGATCAAAAAAGCAGGGGACTAATAATAGAACTGGAGTCTTTTGACAGGTTTGTTCTAATTAATTTTAAAATAATTAAATTTTTTGTCAAACAAATTTATTAAATTTTAAAACCCTTCCAAACTCCCAACAGAAATTTTATTTAAATCAACATTTGTAATTCCTAATGCAAGACCTTGAAATAATGGCATTAAATTATTCCAAGTTACGGTTTTGTATCGTTATAAATAAAAGATTTGAGTTCATCTTTAATAAGCAAGCGTGAGATAGTAGCAGATGTTTGCATAGCCAAAGCTGGTTGATGACCAAAGCCAATATATTCCACTGCTTTGCTTAGTTGTTTTACCTTTTCCATAGCTGGAATTAAATCTGTGTCAGAGGAAATAATCAGTGCTTCATCATACAAATTTTCATAAGCGCCAACTAACAAATCAGTGGCAATTTTTACATCCACGCCTTTTTCATGAAAAGTATTATCGTTTTTCATTAAATATCCGCGATGGACTTTTATTCTTTGTTGTTTTGAACCTAAAAAATTAAAAAGATTTATTTGCGCTTGTCTCATTTTCTGGCCTTTAATGTCATCTGCTTTGGCTCTTACCACGCCAATATAATAACCGCTACTAACAACTTTTCTATCCCTAGATAACCAATCAATCAAACCGCGAAAATTAAAACGGCTTAAACTTCTAATTTCTAATGATTTTAACTTAAAGTATAAATTACTGCCATCAATAAATACAGCAAGTCGTTTTTTGATTTCTTTCATATTTATAAAATTAAAAACCCGCCGTGTTCCGATTGCTCGGAATCAGGACGGGCGGTTTTAGTAAATTAAATATAGCACGACCAAAAAATCCTGTCAAATTTAAGTTATCCACAATTAAGTTTTGGATGTTTTTCATAAATGTTTTAAGCCCATTGTATTTAATTTAAAACCCTTCCAAACTCCCAACTTGAATTTTATTCAAATCAACATTTGTAATTCCTAATGCAAGACCTTGAAATAATGGCATTAAATTATTCCAAGTTACACTATGGCGATAGCCGTCTTTGTCAACAAACCAAATCGCTCCGCGTTGCTCCACTTGTAAAAGGAGTTTACCTTTTAATCTGTTTCTCATTGATGCGTTGCCAACTCCTCCACTTCCAGAAATTGGAATTTGAGATAAATCACTATCTGTTATTCCTAAAGATAATTTTTGAAATAATGGTAATGCGTTTGCCCAAGTTACGCTATATTTTTTATATTCATATTTTTAAATATTCCTTTTTTATTCTTTCTTTATATGTTTCTCCAACATCTTCAAATATTTTTATTAAAGCTTGATAAGACCCTTCTCCACCTAACAAATTCCAAAAATCCTCAGCCATAATAACAACTTTATCTTCATTCATATTAAACCATCTAAACGGATGTGGATGATTATATTTTTCTTTAACGCCATATGGATTAAAAGGAAGAGCAAAAAAAGCGCCTGATATTTTTGGCTCTACCATATATAACAATTGAAATATTTTATCCTTTGATGCCTTGGTTTGATCACTATTAGGCTTTGGTGACTTAATTTCAAATGCAAATTTTTCTTTTGTTTTTATATCCTCAATATAAAGATCTGCTACAACAATTATTTCTATTAATTCTTTTCCTTTAATATTATCTATTTCATTTATTTCTAAATTCCAATTTGGTTTTCGGTTTTTTTCATGCTCTAATTCACGTAATATATCATGAATCTTGTTTAATTTCTCTTTATATATCTTGCCAATAATACGCTCACCCCTTTTTGCAAATCCTCTCTTATCTTCGGCAATAATTCTTGCTATTTCTTCCCATCCAATCATTCCTAAACTGGTAACAAAAGAACGTTCAAACTTAGCTCCTTTCCAAATCTCTTCCGGAACAAGCGCGACATGAAATGGTAGCGTAGCTTGATATTTATTATAATCCCACGGATCATCTATCAATCTTCTTTTTAAAACATTTTCCATAAATGTTCTAAGAACTGTTTTAATTTTATCCTCTGTGTTTTTACTAAAAAAAGAATTACTCATATTTTTTATTTATTAATTAATTTTTTATAAAATAATAAATACTTTCTGAAAACTTAGTATTATCTCGTTCAGTTCTCATTAAAACCGGCCTATGAAAAATCTCTTTAACTTTATAATTACAAATATCTGCAATTTCTGGATATATATTATCTCTGTCATTAACAACTACAAAAATTTTTGCTTTTGGTTTTAAAAATTTATTCATATTTTGAAAAACATCAATAATCCCTTTTTTATATTCTTCTTTTGCAGTCATACTTTTTCCATTTGAAGCTGGTCCTATTTCTTTAAAACCATTGTCATCTATATCAAAAAGTTCATAAGCGTAACGATGTTGGTCATGATAATCAATTAATCCAATGTAAGGTGGAGATGTAAAGATTCCATCAAATTTGCCACCTTTGTAATCTTTTTCTTTTCTAAAATCAATATCTCTGGAATCACCTTGGACAATTTTAATAACTGCGTCTGTTCTTAATTTGTCAAATTCTTTTATTCTTCTAATCGTATCCCAACTATAGCGATCAATAAATTTCATTGCTTCATTAACAGGGCTACAAGTTCTGCGATGTTTTATACAATAATATTCTGTTCTCACTGGCTTTTTAGGGCGAGCTAAGTCATAATGTGTTATTAAACGAGCACTGCGAGTTGCGCGACTTAATATGATTTTTAATATATCTTGATTTTTATAATTTTTAATATTATCCTTGTAAAACAAAATTTCCTGTAATGATCTATCAGCAAACCATGTATTAAGATATTCACTATCTGTTTTATATTTTTTAAAAGAATCTATTAATTCTATTGGATTATTTTTTTTCTGACCTTTAGAAATTAAATCACTAAATTCTTTTGTTTTAAATAAAATATTTTTTATTTCTTGTTCAACTAAATCAATATCATATTTTTTTGTTTTAATTTCAGTTATTAAACAATTAAAAAGCGAAATTTCTACACCAGCAGAATTTATACCTAAAATATTTGATTCAACTAAAGTTGTGCCCGAGCCCATAAAAGGGTCCAAAATTGATTCGCCTTTTTTAAAATATTTTTTCAAAAAGACCTCCACTAATTGTGGAATAAATTTCCCCAGATACGGATGCAGGCGATGAACATGTTTTGTTCTTTCATATTCTTTAATGTTAGCAAAAGATAAATCAACACCATTTAATGATGTTTTGAAATCTAATTTAGTATTTGCTTTCTCTACCATATTTATTAATTCTCCCACTTTTTATGCTAAAAGTCAAAATAAAAAATTAAAAACAGAATCTTGCTACTGAATTAATTTTCAACCAAAAAAGGCTTCCTGCTGGCGATGCCTCTTGCAAACATTTCACAATATTTTTCAAACCATCCCAGCTAATAATTTTAACAGAGTTAGGTTAATTATTTTTTACGATTTTATTATACAACATCAACCAAAAAATAGCAACCAAAAAACAGCAATGATGCTGTTGAAAAATTTTGCGTGCTAGTAATTTAATTTTTTGATAGTTTTATTTTAATTTTTGCATATTTTAATATACAATGGTGCGCGTACCAGGATTCGAACCTGGGACCTTCGCCTTATCAGAGCGACGCTCTAACCAACTGAGCTATACGCGCGCGTAATTTGTATTTTTTTAAAAATTTTCTGGTGGGCAATACTGGATTTGAACCAGTGACCTTCTCGATGTCACCGAGACACTCTAACCAGCTGAGCTAATTGCCCTTTAAAATATAAAATAAATTAGTAATTTTTGTAGCACTTTAACCAGCTGTTTGTCCGCCGTAGTCCGGTAGGATTTTTTAGAGGCGAAGGTGGAAGCTAATTGCCCTTAATTTTTTAATATCTTTATTTTTACATAAAAATTTGGAAGTGTCAAAAAAATTGTCAAAATTTAAAAAATAATGTTAAACTAAAAATAATATGCAAAATAATAAAAACAATCAAGACCGTATTATTTCGGATAAAGAACAAACAAGCGATAAGACACTTGACACAACTTTGCGTCCAAAAACTTTAGATGAATTTATTGGTCAAAGTAAAATAAAACAAAGTTTAAAAATTTTTATTCAAGCAGCAAAAAAAAGAAACGAAGCATTAGAGCACACTTTACTTTATGGAGCTCCTGGTTTAGGAAAAACAACTTTAGCCCATATTATTGGCAGAGAAATGAATGCAAATGTGCGAATAACTTCTGGTCCAGCAATTGAACGCGCTGGAGATTTGGCTGCAATCTTAACAAATTTAGAACAGGGTGATGTTTTATTTATTGATGAAATCCACCGTTTAAATCGCACAGTGGAAGAAGTTCTTTATCCAGCAATGGAAGATTATTGTTTAGATATTGTGATTGGCAAAGGTCCGTCTGCTAGAACTTTAAGATTAGATTTGCCAAAATTTACTTTAATTGGAGCAACAACAAGATTAAGTTTGTTGTCTTCTCCACTTCGTGACAGATTTGGTTCAACCTATCGTGTTGATTATTATATTAGTGAAGAAATGCAAAAAATTATTCAACGATCCGCAAAAATTTTAAATTGCAATATTGAAAGTCCAGCTAGTGAAGAAATTGCAAAACGCAGTCGCAAAACTCCGCGCGTTGCAAATCGTTTGTTAAAAAGAGTGCGTGATTTCGCAGAAGTTAAAGCAGATGGTATAATTAATTATGTAATTTGTATGCAAGCTCTTGAGATGCTTGAAGTTGATGAGCTTGGTTTAGATGAAATTGATCGAAGAATTTTAAAAATTATTATTGAAAAGTTTAACGGCGGACCAGTTGGATTAAGCACGCTAGCTGCTTCAACTGGAGAAGAAACAGCAACAGTTGAAGATATTTACGAACCTTTTTTAATGCAAATGGGATTTTTAGCTCGCACGCCACGCGGTAGAATTGTGACAATTTTAGGATACAAACATTTGGGGTTTGAACCACCAAATAATTTATTTAATTCTTAAATTATAATTTTTTATGGAACTTTCTTTAAGCATTTTTTTAATTATTTATTTAATCTGTCTATTATTTATTTTAATAATGACAATTTTTAATTTGTATCATTCTTGGCGTTTTGGAATGAATAATTTTACAAATTTTTTAATGATGTCAATTTATATTGTGATTTTATTTGTTATTATATTTTTTTCAATAAAATTTATTAGCAGTGTTGATTGGAAAAGTACTTTTGAAATAATAATATTTTAATTTTTTTATGCCTTATTCAACTCTTTTTCCTGGACAAGAGCCAAATGAAAAAATAATTAAACTAATGCGAAGGCACTGGTGGATTTTATTTAAAACTATTTTTTTGTATTTTATTTTAATTTTACTGCCGTTTGTTTTAAAAGGAATTATAATAAATTATACTGTTTTATTTGAATCAGAAGTTGTTAGCGTTGTTTTTGGGTTATTTTTAAGTTTATATTATTTTTTTATTATTACTTTATTTTTTCGCGCTTGGTTGGATTATTATTTAGACATTTGGATTATAACTTCAGAACGCGTTGTTAATGTTGAACAAAAAAATCTTTTTTCTCGTCGCATTGCTTCTTTTAGATTGTATAGAATTCAAGATGTAACTGCTGATGTGAAAGGCATACTTCCAACTTTTTTTCACTACGGAAATGTGCACATTCAAACTGCTGGCGCAAAACAAGAATTTATTTTTAAACAAATTTCAGATCCTTACACAGTTACTAAAATTTTAATTAAATTGGTTAATTGGAAAAAAGGAATTTTAAACAAACAAGGAGTATTACAAAATAATTAAAATAAAAGGAGAAAAAATGCTTAGTATAATTGCTGTTTTTTGTGTTGGATTTATTTGTGGTTTTATTATTGCTTGGATAATAAAACCAAAAAAATAAATAATTTTTATTATTTTTTGTTTGCTACTGTGTTGACTTGACTTATTTTAAATTTATTTCTATAATAAAATTATCCAGTTATCTGACTGGATTAACAAACTTGAGAAAGTGGCTTGTGTCACTTTTTTTAGCACAAATTCCATTTTTTTTAAATTTAAAATTTAAAATCGTTTTAAATTTAGATTTAGGATTTAGAAAATTAATAATATGGGGGTGTTTTAATTCGATAAAATTTAAATTATTAAATTAAGCAAATCAAGTTGAAAAATCTTGTTAAACTTTTTCACAACATATAAATGCAAATTTATTTAGCCGGGCAAAACAAGGAATTGTTAATTTAGCAAATTCTTTAACTTTGCAACCGGTTCTTGCAGTAGCCTAAATCCTACTTGCTGTCCAGCTGATTGATTCTCACTAAATTAGTTTGGGCACCATATTTTGTGAGATAATTATTTAAATTGTCTAGCTTAAATAATGAAATTTTAGACTTAGGTTTTAAATTTTTTATTTGTTTTTAAAGTTTAAAACTAAAATTCAAAACAAACTAAATTTGTAGAAATATTTAATAGTTAATTTTAGACAGGGGCGCGCTACCCCTCACCTCCACCATCCTGTTCTAATGCTTTGGATGGCACAGCCAAAATTTTTTTTATGCAAATTCGTTATCGCAGACCATTTAAAAAAAGAGAAGATTTAAAAAAAAGAACTCGAATTAACGAGTACATTCGTGCACCTGAAATTTGTTTAATTGATGAACAGGGGAAGAATATGGGTGTGATTAAAACTACTGACGCGTTAGCAAAAGCAAAAGAATTAGAATTAGATTTGGTTGAAGTTAATCCAAAATTACAACCACCAATTTGTAAAATGATTGATTTTGGAAAGATAAAATATGAAAAAGAAAAATTTGAACATAAGCAAAAAGTAGCTAATAAAAAAACAGAAATTAAAGGTATAAGATTGTCTTTTAAAATTAAAGGAAATGATTTACAAACTCGAGTTAAACAAGCTCAAAAATTTTTAAAAGCTGGCAATTCAGTAAAAATAGAAATGATTTTAAAGGGTCGTGAAAAAGCGCACAGTAGTAACGCTCAAGAAATTATTAATAATTTTATAAAAGAATTTAATGAAAATGTAAAAATTTTGCAACCTGTAAAAAGACAAGGTGGAAAATTTTTTGCGATTATTTCGCCAGTCACTTCCTCTCCTTCGCTTCAACTCTAAAAAAACTCTAGCCACGGCGCCTGTCCGCCGTAGTCCAGTAGGATTTTTTAGGGGCGAAGGCGGAGAAACAAATATGGCTAAAAAACAAAAAACAATTAAGGCAATTTCAAAAAGATTTAAAACCACTAAAAGCGGTAAAGTTTTAAAATTAAAAGATGGGCAGAATCATTTTAATGCAAAAGATAAAGGAAAAAAAACTCGACAAAAAAGAAACATTCAAAATTTGTCTCAAGATTCTGCTAAAAATATTAAAAAATTATTAAAATTAAAATAAATTTATAAAAAAATATGCCAAGAGTAAAAAGAGGAAACATTAGAACAAAAAAAAGGCGCGTTTTATTAAAGCAAACCAAAGGTTATAAATGGGGACGCAAAAATTTGACTCGCCAAGCAAAAACCGCTGTTAAAAAAGCTGGGGCTTATGCTTTGCGTGATCGTAGAAATAAAAAAAGAGTGATGCGTCGTTTGTGGCAAGTTCGTTTAAATGCTGCTGTGAGAAAGTATGATTTAAGTTATTCTAAATTTATTAATTTGTTAAAAATAAATAAAATTGAACTTGATAGAAAAATTTTGTCAGAATTAGCGCAAAAAAATCCAGAAATTTTTGCTAAAATCATTGAGCAAATTAAAAAATAATTATTTAATTTATTATTTATAAATAACTAAAAATCAGAGCATTAGTGAGCTCTGATTTTTAGTTTGTAGACTTGAGGTGTTTTATTAATTACGCGAATTTTCATTTTTGTATCTATTTTATTCACGCTTTTTTCCTTTATGTTGTAAGTATAGCACAGTTTTTGATAAAAGTCAATTTTTATGTTATCACAAATCCCAAATGACACAGTTTATGACAATATTTAACTTGTCAAAAATAAATTTTATTGATATATTAAAGAATAGAATAATCTGGAGAGATGCCAGAGCGGTTTAATGGGACGGTCTTGAAAACCGTTGAGCCTTCACGGGTTCCCAGGGTTCGAATCCCTGTCTCTCCGCCA
>CAZFWC010000011.1:0-20459 GCA_964522515.1 uncultured Gammaproteobacteria bacterium
CCGCCATAAAATATTTATAAAAATTTATTGACACTTTTTGTTTAATATGCTAAACTATATTTAGTAAGCTGACTGACTAAATCAAATAAAAAATTTAAGAAAGGTCGTCACAGTTAGCTGTAATAAATATTTACAATTAAATATTGTAAATACAGAAAATAGAAATATGGCAATTCCAAAATATCAAGAATTTGTTGAAACATTGGTTAAAGCTTTAGTTGACAATCCTGACAAAGTTTCCAGTGAACGCACAGTTGATGAAAGAGGTGTTTTAATTACCTTAAAACTTGACCCGTCAGATATGGGTTATGTAATTGGTAAACAAGGACAAAACGCTAAAGCTATCAGAACTTTACTTAGATTAGTTGGCGCTCGTAATGATGCTCGGGTTACATTAAAAATTGATGAACCGGCAGGCTTTGTTCGAAAAGGAGAACGAAGAGAACGCCCAACTACAACTAGAACTACAACAGCTACAGATGATGTTTCAGTAGATGATTTAAAAATCTAATTTATCTAATTTATTTATTTTGATAAATTCAAAAAGCCGTGTTATTATTTAAATACGGTTTTTTGTTTAGAGTTTTTCCGCCTTCGCCCATAAAAGATCCTACTGGACTACGGGGGATAAACTCTTAATTCATTTAAAATTTTTTAAAAATTTTAAATGCACACGGAGCCCACCTCCTCCTTCGCTAAAGCTACGGCGCCTGTCCGCCGTAGCTAGGGTTACTAAGACTGGGGGCGAAGGAGGGTTAGGAGACTTTTATGCAGTTTGATATTATTACAATTTTTCCAAATTTATTTAACTCATTTTTAAATGAAAGTTTGATTTATAAATCTCAGCAAAAAAAGGTGAACAAATTTTGTGTTCACGATTTGCGAAAATGGAGTCAAGGTAAACATAAACAAGTTGACCCTGTTAAATCTTTCAAAAAGAAATTTAACAGGGTTGACGACCGTCCGTACGGCGGTGGAGCAGGAATGATTTTAATGGCTGAACCAATTATTGAAGCAGTTAAAGAAATTAAATTAAAAAATTCACCCTGTGAAATGCAAAGCAATTTTTCTAAAAGAAAAATTATTTCACAGGGTAAAAAATTAAAAGTAATTTTGCTTTCACCAGCTGGAAAACAATTTAATCAAGCAGTAGCAAAAAAGTTTTCAAAATTTGATCAACTAATTTTAATTTGTGGTCGTTACCAAGGAGTGGACGCGCGAGTTGAGAAAATAGTTGATGAAAAAATCTCTGTTGGAAATTATATTTTATCAGGCGGTGAACTGCCAGCAATGATAATTGTTGAATCAATAGCAAGATTAATTCCGGGATACTTAGGTAATTCTGAATCCTTAAAAAATGAAACCAAAATAATTAATAAACAAAAAAAAATAGAGCATCCTCAATACACTCGTCCTGAAATAATTAAAATTAAAAATAAAAAACACAAAGTGCCTGCGGTTTTATTGTCTGGGAATCACCAAAATATTAAAAAGTGGAAAGAAATTAATACAAAAAAAGTTATCAACAGGTAAAATTTAAAAATATTAAAATTAACAAATTTGATGTTGTGGATAAAATATTAAAATCATCAAATTATTAAGTTTAAAAGCGTTTACGGGGTACATTGATTTTTTTAAAATATTGTGTTATAATATAATTGTACAACAAAATTGTACTTTTCTACTAGCTTTTTTATAATAGGTTAATCGACTAACCACCTACAAAAAGGTAAAAACAAATACAAAAAAGCAATTCATTGTCTTTACGGATGGTGTTGTTGCGAAAATGCAGGTAGAAAAAACTTTTGTAAAGTCGGAAACAAAAGCAATTTACAATTTTTGGATGGAATTTCTGGAAGTTCACACACACTTGTTTCTAATTAAAATTAAATTAGATATAAATGTGTGTGAGCGCCAGATCAGTCCAAAGATACTGGCGTCATATAAAGATTTATTTTTATAAAAATTTGCTTTATCACCGACGCCTTTTTGTTTTGCCAAAAAAAACAATTAGTGCTAGACTACAAGTATTAAGAATTTGCGTAAAATAATAAAAAAATATGGAAAAAACATTTTTAAATAAAATTAAAAAAATATTAGAAAAAGAAAGAAAAAGGATTGAAAAAGAATTAAATCTTTTTGCAAAAAAAGGTTCACACGGAAAAAATGATTACAAAAGTAAATTTCCTGATTTTGGCGATCAGTCTGATGAAAACGCTAAAGAAGTAGCGGCTTTTGGGGAACGCCTAACAATGGAAAAAACTTTGGAAAAAGAATTGCGGGATATTCGAGAAT
The DNA here is from genome assembly GCA_964522515.1 of uncultured Gammaproteobacteria bacterium. Classification (GTDB taxonomy): domain Bacteria; phylum Patescibacteriota; class Patescibacteriia; order UBA2196; family UBA2196; genus CAYNCE01. The sequence goes on from CAZFWC010000011.1 coordinate 2,296, forward strand.
CTTTAGATAAAATAGAAAAAAATAAATACGGAATTTGTAAATATTGTGGAAAAAAAATTAGCCAAGCTAGATTAGAAGCAAGACCAACAAGTTCAGCTTGTGTTGAATGCAAGAAAAAATTTAAGAATGAAAAATAAAATAATATTTATGAATTTTAATTTTAATAAAATTATATTAAAGATCAGCTTTTTAAGTTTGATTTTTTTTATTTTAGATAGAATTTTAAAATATTTGGCTTTAACTGGAAAAATATTTTTTTATAAAAACAAAGGAATTGCATTTTCAATAAATTTTCCAGAAAATTTATTTTTATTTTTTTATATTTTAATATTTATTTTTTTAATATTTATAATTTGGAATTTAATTCTATCAATTAAAAATAATTACAAATTACCCTCCTGCCAAAGCTATGGCGTTGCAGACAGGCAAATTATAAGTTACGAATTACTTTTATTAGGTTCTGTTAGCAATTTAATTGACAGAATTAAATTTGGATTTGTGATTGATTATTTAAATTTTTATTTTTTCTACAACAACTTGGCTGATGTAATGATTGTTGTTGGCGTTGCTTTATTAATTTTTAGTTTGATAAATAAAAAAATTACTCAATAATTTCTTCTGTGCTTGTTGTTGATTTGTTTGGATCAACGCCAATTAAACACACAGCCTGCCAAGGGCGGTAAGATGAGTACCAATTTTCAATTTTAGGTTCTTGATCTGAATTTGGATAATTAATTGTTCGTGTAAATTCTGCTTCAGCTCCGTAGTGCGCTGTTTCAATACATTTAACTTTTTTTGGTTCTAAATCAGTTGTTTCAATATATTTTGTTTCAGCAGGTGAAGTAAAATTCCAAATTTTTGGTGTTGTTGTTGCGACTTCACGATTGTCACTGGTTCCCCAAAATTCAAAAATTAAATCATTGTCTTGAATGCGAGTTTGAAGCAATAAATAATTTGAAGTATTATTAATAAATCTAAAATCAGGCCAAGGTGAATAAATTGTAGCGTCAGTTCCAGCTGGTTCGTAGTAACCTACACGGTAAGCGTGTGGTTTGCGCGCTGTAATTTCTAAACCAGAATTAATTGCTAAACGAAATAAAGTTGTAGCAATTTGACACAAACCTCCGCCGTATTCTGCAATTGTTTCATTTCCTTTAATTACTAATTCTGGCAAGTATCCTTTTTTTGCATTAATTTCCCCCAAAGATTTATTAGTTGAAAATTCATCATTAGGATTAATAAGTAACCCATTTAAAGATTGCGCGCCAATTTTAATATTGTGTCGTCTGTTAACTGGTGAACCAGAAAAATTTGAAACACCAACACCAATTAATTCCTTAATTCCTAAATCATTAATATTTGCAATATTAGTTTGCGGTTCTAATTTTTGTATAGAAATTTGCGCTGTATTTTTTTTATTAAAAATTATTTCTTGCTCTAAATTTTCTAATGTTTTTTTAAAATCAATTTTAAAACCTGCTTGTGAATTTTGAAATTCTGAAACAAGATTATTAATTAATTTAAATTTGGCTTCTTTAATTGGTTTTTCAATTTGCCATTTAATTTCATTTAAATATTTTTCAACTTTTTCTTGTTTAAAAATAAGTTTAGCTTTTTGTTTTTCATCATCCCAACCAAAATTTAACCAATCTTTAATTAAATCTTGTGAAATAAAAAATTGTTTTTCTGGAAATTCAAATTCAGAAGTTGAAGTTGTGTAAAGTTTTAAATTTTTTATTTTTACAATTTTTTCTACTTCTCTCATTAAAGGTAAAATATCATTTTTTGAAAATTCAGGATGAGATAATTTAAGTTTTAAATTAATTAATTTAAAATCAAGCTGTTTTAAATTATTTTGAAAATTATTAATCGCTGAATTGTAGTCAAAAATTAAACCTGTTTTAGCATTAATTATTTCAAAATTATTATTATTAAATTTTAGTTCAGGATTATTTCCTGGTTCTTCTAATTCTTGAAAATTATTTTTTAAAATTTTATTTACTTCTTGTGTGTTTAATTCAAATTCTAAACTAAATTTTTTATTAATAAAAATTAATTTAATCTTTTGCCAGATACTATTAAAAAAATTCTTTTCACGACCCAAATTGTAAGCTGAATTTAATGTTTTATTTAAATCAAAACTAATAATCTCACGACTTAAATCAGGATCTTTTTCTGAAATCACAACGGGATAAATTTGTGTTGATTTATTTTTATAAACAAATGTTTGTCCTTCACGATTAAAGCTGTCTAATTTTGCTTCAAAAATTTTTTTTGCTTGTAAATAATTTAATCCGCTTACACCTACTTTATTAATTTTAATTCCTGGATAAAATTTATTTTTATAATTTTGATCCAGCGCAAAAGTGATTGCAAAAATTAAAATTATTAAACTAATTAAAATTAAGGTTAGTAAAATTATTTTTTGTTTAGTGATTTTTATTTTCATAAATTAATTATAGCATATTATAACTTATTAATTTAAAAACCCTGCTTATTAAAACGGGATTTTTGTTCTTAAATATTATTAAATAATTTTTGTTTATTCTTTATTTTTTAATATTTTTTTAATTTTATTTATTACTTCTGAAGGCATAAAATGCGCTTTAATTAAATAATCTTTAGCTCCTAGATTAAATCCCTTTTTAATGTCTTCTTTTTGACTTAAATTAGTTAACAAAATAATTGGAATTTTGTTTAAAATTTTATTTTTTTGAACTTGTTTTAAAATTTCAAAACCATTTATTTTTGGTAAAACAACATCAAGCAAAATTAAATCTAGTTGATTTTTTTTAATCAGCGCTAAACCTTTTTCTCCGTCATTTGCCACTAAAACTTTATAATTTTCCAATTCTAATTTAGTTTGATACATACTTGCTAAAAAATCATCATCTTCAATTAAAAGAATTGTTGTGTTGCTTGCCCGCCGTAGCCCTGCCTTGCCGGCAGACAGGCTTGGCTTAGGAGGGTTGTTTGATTTATTTTTTGTCATAAATTATTTTGTTTTTTATATTTTTATGTTATAATTTTGATGTGGATAAAATTTTTATGTCAGAGAAAACAACTAGCAATTCAGCACTATTAATTTCTTCTGAAAAAGAAAAATTGTTTAAATCCACAAGGCCTAAATTTGAGCTATCAGAAGAAAAAGTAAAAGCATTGTCAGAATTTTCAAGAGATATTGCTAAAATTTTATTTACTTCAGCAGTGATTGGATTTTTTATTCCTGGTTCAACTGCTAAAGTAAGTGCTCTTACATTTAGTATTGGATTATTATTTACTTTAGGATTTTTAGTTACTGGTGTTGCTATTTTACCCTCAAGTAAAAAATTATCTCCTAAAATATTATGAATTATCTTATTATTGCTTACATTATAACAGGTGTTGTTGGTATTATTGGCTATTTAATTATTGTCAAAGGTATTAATAATAACCGTAAAAAATTATTATGAATGATAACCTTATTTACATTATTGGTTTTGCTGTTGGGATTATTTTTTTAAGCCTAGTTTTAGTTTATCACCCTGAGAGCAATAAATCCACATAATTTTTTGTTTTTGAATTTTTTTAAAAACACATTTTTAATCCTAACTAATTTTTGTTGGGATTTTTTAGTTTAAAAATTATAATTTACTTAAAAAATTTTCAATACTTTTTATTTCTTCTTTTAAATCTTTTTTACAATAATCTAAAGATAATGCTTTTTTCTTTTCATTAAATTTATATTTTACTTTCTTAATTGCATCTATATTTTTCATTCCACGCTTTTGTGTTAATTCATAATAAAACAATTTAATATTTTTTAATAATAAAAATTTGTAACAATCTGCATTCATTATAATTTCTGATTCTAAGCTTGGAAATTATTTACTCTCTAGTAGCTCGCATAATTTCTTCAACAGTTGTTTTACCAGCTAAAGCTTTTAACATCCCATCTTGTTTAATATTAATCGCGCCTTGATTAATAAATTCTTGTTTTAATTCTTTGCCTCCCATTTTTCCGCTAGCAATCAAATCTTTTAAATTATCTGTTGCTTCTAAAACTTCAGAAATACTAACTCTTCCTTTGTAACCTGTTTTGCCACAATTTGGACATCCTTTTCCTTTATAAAATTTAAGATTTTTTAAATTTTTAAATTCTTCAGGAATTGATTCTTTGGGCATATTTTTAATTTCATTTTCAACTTCTGCTCTAACATTATCTGGCAAAACAAATTCTTGTTTGCAATCTGCACAAATTTTTCTAACTAATCTTTGCGCCACAACAACATTTAAAGTTGTTGCCATTAAAAACGGTTCAACTTTCATATCTAACAATCGAGGAATTGCCCCGAGAGCGTCATTTGTGTGTAAAGTTGATAAAACAAAATGCCCAGTTAAAGAAGCGTGAATTGCTAACTCAGCAGTTTCACTGTCTCTAATTTCACCAACCATAATAATATCAGGATCTTGACGCAAAATTGAACGCAAACCAGTTGCAAAAGTTAAACCAACTTCTGGTCTAATTTGTGATTGATTAATCCCAGTTAAATAATATTCAACAGGATCTTCCAAAGTAACAATATTAATTTCTTCTTTATTTAAAATATTTAAAACAGAGTAAAGCGTAGTTGATTTTCCAGAACCAGTTGGTCCAGTTACTAAAAACATTCCGTGTGGTTTTTTAATATTATCTTTAATAATTTTTAAATTACGACCTTCAAAACCAAGATCTTCTAACTCCAATGAACCTGATGAAGTGTCTAAAATTCTCATCACAACTTTTTCTTGTTCGTAAAGTGGTAAAGTAGAAACACGAAAATCAATATCTTTTCCTAAAATATTTAAACGAATTCTGCCGTCTTGTGGCACACGCGTTTCATCAATTTTTAAATTTGCTAAAACTTTTATTCTAGAAATCAACGCATTGTGAATATATTTTGGCAAAACAAGTGAAGTTCTCATTATTCCGTCAATTCTGTATCTAATTCTTGAGCCACTGCTAAATGGTTCAATGTGAACATCTGAAGCGTGCCCATCAACAGCGTGTTTTAAAATAACAGAAACCATTTTTGCCACTGGCGCGCTTTTAATTGCGTCAAAAGAATCTTCTTTGTCTTCTTTTTTTATTTTTTTAACTGATTTTTCTTCTAATTTTCCTTTGGCTTCAACCAAAGCTTCACTAACTTCTGTTTTTAAAGCTGAATATTGGCTTAATACACTTTCCAATGAACTTTGTGAGGTAAAATAATATTCAACTTTTAAATTTTTATCACGCGCAATATAATCCATTGCTTCTTGCGCTTTAAGATCTGTTGGATTAATTATTGCAACTTTTAAAACATTATCTTTTTTATCAAAAACAACTAAATTATAATTTCTTGCTAAATCTTCTGGCACAAGGTTTATAATTTTCGCGTCTACTTTTAATTTTAAAAGATCTTGATAAGGTAAATTAAAAAAAACAGCTAATATTTTGCTTAATTCTTCGTCGCTAACTATTTTTTTATTTTTTATAATTTCTAAAACATTTTCACCTAATTTAGCTGAATTTTTATATTTTTCATAATCTACTTCTGAAAGCAGATTTTTGTTTTTTAAACTATCTAAAATTTTAAGTTGTTGATCTTTTGAAAACATAAATTAAAATTTTATAAATGGATTTTGTCTGCCAATTTCTGATTTATCTAAATTTAAAACATTTATTTTTTTAGCTTGTTTTAATTGTTTAAAAAATTCATCTTCTAAAATATCTAAATCAAATTTTGTGTAGATCTGATCTGTTTCAAAACTTTTTGGAGGAATATATTGTGCGCCATCATATTTAATAAAATTTTTATAAACTAAAAATCCTGCAATACAAAACATTGTTATTGAAATAATAAGTTTTATAATTGTTTTTAGCATAGACCGTCACCCGCCTTCGCCACTAACAGTCCTATTGGACTACGGCGGGCAGGCTCTTTATTCTTTTTTAATAAAAAAGCACTAGAAGTTTATCCGCCGTAGCTGGGACTTTTTAGGGTTGAAGCGAAGGAGGAAAAACTTCAATTAAAATAATAAGTTCTTAATTTTAATTCAATGTTTGATTTTTCCGAATTATAATTAAAATTTTCAATATCAAAAATTCTTAAATTATTTTCTAATAAATTTATAAACTCTTTTAAATTTAAGTACCCTTCACCATCTAATTTTATACTTATTTTAACTTCTTTTAAAACTGTTGTTCTTTCATTTTCTTCCAGTTGTTCAATTGTTTTTGTTTGTTTTTGTTTTGGCGCAACAACATCAATTTTATCAATTTCATATTTTGATTGTTTTGCTAATTGATCTAAATTATAATAAAGATTTGCCAAACCAATTTCATCAGGCAGTAAATTTAAAACTTTTTCTTTTAAAGACGGACTAATTTTTTCATAAATATTATTTAATTCAGTTAATTCTTTTAAAATATCTTTTTGCTTTGCAAGTTCACTTTTTTTCTCCTCAAAAACTTGCTGATTCATTTTTGAATATTGTTTTATTAATGATGGAAAAAATAAAAAATAACTTAAAAGAAAAATCACAAAAACGCAAAAAATTAATATAAATTTAAAATAATTATTAAAAAATATTGTTATTTTTTGTTTTGTTGTGATTTGTTGATTTTTTATTTGCATAATTTAATATTTAAAAACTTCTGGTTTTAATTTTATAATTAATTCAAACAAAACAAGGCTTTCTTTTTCAGGTAAAATACTAAGTTTTTCTTCTTCTGCTGTTAATTCTTTTTCTATTAAAATTGATTTAATTTGTGTTGTTTCTAAATCAAAAATATTATCTAATGATCGAAAAATTAAAATCTGTTTTGCAGCTGTGTGATAATCTTTGGCAACTGCGTTTAAATTTATTGTTAAATTATTTGTGTCAACATTAAAACCATTATAATAAACATTTTTCAAAGTATTGTTTTGCAACATTTCAAAAATACTGCTTACTTTAATATGATTATTTACTAATTCTTTAACATTTTTTAATAATTTTATAAATTCGTTGACTTTTTGATTATTTGTTTTAAGTTTATCAATTTGTTGTGTAGTTTGCGTGAGTTGATTTTCTATTCTTTCAAGATCAGAGCTTTGCGCGCCAACAATTTGATTTAATCCTAAAAATATTAAAGCGCACACAAAAATACTTGTGGTAATTAAAGTAATAAAAATTTTCAAATTATGTTTTGTTTCACCAGCTTTTTTAATTTTTGTTGGAATTAAATTAATGTATAATCCAATTTGTTTTTTAATTTCTTCTAAATTATTTTTATTATTTTTTTCTTTTATTTTTTTTACCTTGTTAAATTCTGTCTCGGACGATTTCACAGAATAAATCTCTTTTTTTTCTTCTAACTCTGCTGGTTTTGAATTATTTGGAACTGTTTCATTTTTTTTTAAATTATAAATAAATTCTTTTTTTGGTTTAATCGCTTGAATATTATCTAAATGTTTTGGAATTTGAATTTTATTTTTTTCTTGTTCTAATTTTTTTTTATTTTCTTCTTCACTTAATTTCCCATTTCTTAATTTTTTTACCCTGTCAAATTTCGCTTTTTGCGGACCAGCTTCGCTGGATTTGACAGTGTGAATTTCTTTTTCTGATTTATTTTTTTTAAAATTATTAAACTTTTTTTTCAACACAGACCAAAAATTACCTGATTTGTTTTCAGTTTTTTTACTATCTAGTTGATTTTCTTTTTCTGGACTGCTCATTTTAATCTTAACAATCTTTTTTGCTTCTTGTCTTTTTTTAATTTCATCCAGCTCTTTGTCTCTGTCGTGAATTGGTAATAAGTTTATATCGTGCATAAATGCCTTTCCGCCTCCGCTCTCTAGCGACCCTTTATCGCTACGGCGGACAGGTTTCTAGCTATTTTAAAATAAATTTTTTGTTGGGATTTTTTAATTTAAAAATTTGAAACTGGAAAGGATTTGGTTAAAAATTGCTTCGTATTTCTCAAAATCAGCTAACCACATCTCTCCTTCAATAGAATAATTTTTATTATTCCTTGTAAAATAAATACCTATATATTTATTGCCTCTTTGAATCATATGCGGATAAATCGTTTGTGAAATCTTTTTTGTAGCTTGAATATTATTAAAACTAATTTGATTTTCACTAAGAAAAGTATCGCCTTTTAAGTATTCCTCTTTTTTATCAGATGCTGTTACATTAATCAGCATACCTGTATCATAACTCATCATACCAAAATATGAATTTTCATAAGGTGGTTTCATATTACCAAAAAATTCTGCAGTTACTCCTGGAATTACAGAAGAATCACTAACTTGATACCAATTTTCTGGATAATTAATTTTATACCAATACTCACTATTCGTGTATGTCTGCCAATCAGTAAATTCATCTACTTTCTCATCAACAATTTCATCAACATCAACATCATCAAAATCAGAATCATCTATTTTAACCTGCTCTTGATTTTCTAAAATCTCAATCTTTTGTTGTAAATCCTGTATTTGTTTTTGTAAATCTTTTTGATTATTGTTATTTACTTTATTGACTTTAGATATTACAAAATACATTACTAACCCAATTATTATTAGAGTTGCTAAAACACTAATTAAAATAATTAGCCAAAGTTTTGGTTTTGGATTAGATTCAAAACTTGCTTCTTGAATTGGTTGTTGGTTTGGTTGGTTCATAAAATTATTTTTTAATTATTAAAATTATTTTAGAAATTATTTATTAACCCCCTCTTAATCTCCCCCTTCAAAAGGGGGGAGAGACTCTAAAAAATCCTAATCAAACTATTTCCCTCATCGCCAAACCAACAGCAACACTAAATCTCGGAGCTAAATCATTTAAAACAGATTTTAATTCCAAAGGATAAATTACTCTTGACCAAGGATCGCCAACAAAAACTTTAATATTTAATAATTTAGATAAATATTCATCAATATTTGGTAAAAACGCAGACCCGCCAGTTAAAACTATTTTTTCAATTCGTTTATTTGATTCTTGTGAAGCGTACAAATCAAAACAATATTTAATTTCATTAATAATTGGCGAAACAACTCCTTCAATAACTTTTGGCAGACTACTATTTTCTGAACTAAAACCAATATCTCGTTTAAATTGTTCTGCTCTTTTTTCATCAACTTGCATACTAGTAACCACTGATTTTGTAATTGAATCTCCGCCGACATCAACACTGCGACTTAAAACTGGAATTCCATTTTCCACAATGCTAATATCAGAAGTAATACAACCAATATCAACAATCATTGTTGGCGATTTATCATTTCCAATTAAAGATCTTTCTAAAGAAAAATTTTCAGTCTCCAAACTTATTAAATCTAAATTTGCTTTTTTAAAAATATCAATATATCTCATTACTAATTTTTTTGGCGAAGCCGCAATTAAAACTTTAATATTCTTTTTATTATTTTTTTGTTTCTGAATTTCTTGTCCCGAGTACTCGGGATCATTTTCATCTTTATTTTCATTATTTTTAATAACATCTTTTTTATTTGTCCACACATCTTCATCTAATAATTTCCAATCCAAAGTCATTTCATTTAAATCCATTGGCACAAATTTTTTAGCTTGCCAATAAATTGCTTTGCTTAATTCTTTTTTATTCATATAAGGCAAAGAAATTATTGAGGAAAAAACAGAAAAACTTGGCAAAGCAGCGACTGTTTTTGCGCTTGAAGTTCTAGATTGTTCACAAATCTTTGTAATTAAACCAGCTACTTTATTTTTCATTTGCTCTGAATCATTATCAATAATATCAATTTTTTCTTCAACAAAACCATAAGTTAAAAGACGCGGACGACCGTCTTCATTTTTTAATTCAACGATTTTAACCCCAGCGCTTCCAATATCAATTCCTAAATAACTGGATTTAGTAGAAAATAATTTCATAAAATAAATTTTGTTAATTTTTAGACACACAGAATAATATGTTAATAAGTTTTTACAATAATAATTATAACATATTTAAAATAAATACAAAAACAAAATAATGTGTAAATTTTATAAAAAATATTTTAAAATATAAAATTTTTTATTTACAAATTTATTTTTTTAACTTATAATTAACATATTAAAAAAAGATTTTGAAACTGTGGAAAAGTATTTTAAAAAAATTATAAAATTTTTTAAAAATAAATTATTTTAAATTTTTAATTTTAAATTATTAAAATTCTCCCCATGCTCGTCGCTTGGTTTGGAGGATACAAAGGTCAACTATTATGCCAGTTAAGAAAAGAAAAAACGCAGCTCCTAAAAAACGAAAAGTTGTAAAGAAAAAAAGAGTTGTCAAAAAAGTAGCAAAAAGAAAACCAGCTCCTAAGAAAAAAGTTGTGCGTAAAAAAGCTACTTCTAAAAAACGAAAGAAAGTTGTCAGAAAAAAGAAGAAATAATTTTTTGTAAGCTATTAGATTGGGTTTTAAAATCCAATCTAACATAAGTTATCTTTCTTTTAAAATTTCTGAGTACTCAAAACTTTCTAGAGAAACAAAAAATTTCCATTTAAGGAAATTTTTTGTTTTTAAAAAAATTTAAAATAATTTTTTTTGATAATTAATTTTTTCTTTCTCACTAAATATTTTTATTTTCCCATACTCACCATCAAAACCCGGAGTAACATGAACTTTTCCTTCACGCGAACGAATAATTCCTTGAGTAATTTCTGGCAAAGTTATTTTTTCTAAATTTTTGCAAGAAACATTTAATAAAATTTCAAATTCATTTTTAAAATTCTTTAACAAATTTTGATATTCTGATTGAACGCGTTTAGAACTTCTGGATTTAATATTTAATGCCTCAGCAATAATTTTATCAAGCTCTATTAATTTTTTAAAAGGAATTCTTTTTTTATTAATATAATTTTCAGAGCGTTTTGGGTCTGCCAGTTCTTCAACGCGATTTAACACGCCAATTGTAAGTGGTTTTTTACAAACAGGACAGATATTTTTTAATTTTTTTGATTTTGTTGGCTCGCAAGAAAATTTACAATCACGGTGTCCATCAAAATAATACATTCCTTCTTCTGGATAAAATTCTACTGTGTACAAAAAATTTTTTGAATTTGCTTTTTTAATTATTTCACATATTTTATTATAATTTAATTCTTTTTCTGAAATTTCAAATACATTTGCTTCACGAGCAATATTTGGGAGCGAGTGCGCGTCTGAATTTGAAACAATTGAAACATTATCTAAATTTTTTACGCGCCAATTCATTGGCGGATCGCTGGAAAGTCCTGTTTCAATTGCAAAAATATTTTTAGAATATTCTCCCCAGCATTCTTCAATAGAATCAAAACCAGATTTTGAACCAAACATTGCAAACCAAGGTGTCCAAATGTGCGCAGGAATTATCATACAATTTTTATCAGCTTCAAAACAAACTCTAGCCAAATCTCTAACATCTAATCCAATAATTGGACGACCGTCTGATTTCAAATTGCAACCTGCTTTTTTTAAACTGGAATTTATTTTTTCAACTGCTTTTACATTTGGAACTAAAACAACAATATGTAATCTACGACATTTCCCACCACGGGTATAAATACAAGAAATTTCAGTTGCTAAAATGAATCTAACATTTGATTTTTTTTTTGCTTTTAAAACATACAACCCATTTTCTTTTTCAATTAATTTTTCTTTTATTTTTTTAAACCATTGTGGATGAGTAAAATCTCCAGTTGCCACAACATTAACGCCTTTTGTTTCACAAGTCGCAGAAATATTTTCTAAAGTCAACTGTGGCGAGCAGGCTCTTGAGAATTTTGAATGAATATGGAAGTCAGCTATAATTTGCATAAAATAATTTTGACATTAAAATTTGAGAAACTATTTTTTGTTTTAAAATTTTAAAAACAATCAGGGCAAATATTTTTCTTTTTCTTTTCTATTTTTAATATCTTGTTCTAACTTTTTTTTGCCAGTTTTTGCCCAACGAAAAATAAATCCAGCCCAAACTAATCCGCCAATAAACCAAAGGTACCAAAAAATCGGCATTGAAATCCAATAAGCTTTTTGCTGGCGGAGAAATAATAAAATAAACCCGGCTACTCCTAAAACTAAAAACATATTAGTTAATCTTTGCCATAAATAAGCTTGAGGTAAATTTTTTTGTTTTTTATATTTTTTTAAAATTAAATAAATTATTAAAGCTGTGATTAAAATCAAACCAAAAAAAATATTAAAAAACATAGCAAAATTTGTAGACAATGTGCCAAGTCTTGGATTAAAAATAAAGTCTAGTGAAGTAAGTCGTGAAAAATCGATCATAAAATTTCTCACCTAGCCCTAAAAGGGCAAGGTTATTTTCTCAAGCCCTTTGAAAAGGGCTAATTTATTTTTATTTTAAAACTTTTTATCTAGTCCACTTTTAGCGGGCTTAGACTATTTTTAACCTGACCCTTTTAGGGTTAGGTTAAATTTTTATTCATATTACAAATTACGAGTTACAAGTTACTTCTTATTCAATTCAATAATTGTTTTAATTACAGAATCTGGGCTTAAGGAAATTGAATCAGTTCCTTCACGAACTAAAAATTTAGCAAAGTCTGGAAAATCAGAAGGAGCTTGCCCACAAATTCCAATTTTAGTTTTTGTTTTTTTTGCAACTTGAATTGCTTGGCTAATTAATTTTTTAATAGCGTCATTTTTTTCATTTGCAATATGTGAAATTAAACTTGAATCGCGATCTAATCCTAAAGTTAATTGAGTTAAATCATTTGAACCAATTGAAAACCCGTCAAATAATTTTGCAAATTTTTCAGCTAAAATAACATTTGAAGGAATTTCAACCATCATATAAATTTCTAAATTATTCTCGCCTCTTTTTAATCCTTCCTCTGACATTATTTTAATGACTTTTTTGGCTTCGTCAAGTGTGCGAACAAACGGAATCATAATTTTAACATTATTTAATCCCATTATTTCGCGAACTTTTTTTAAAGCCTGACACTCTAATCTAAAAACTTTAACAAATTTTTCATCATAATATCGTGAAGCCCCGCGCCAACCAATCATTGGATTTTCTTCTTCTGGTTCAAATTCTGTTCCGCCAATTAAATTTGCGTACTCATTTGATTTAAAATCTGACAAACGCACAATCACGGCTTTTGGATAAAATGCTGACGCAATTCTGGCGATTCCTTGACTTAATTTATCAACAAAAAATTCTGCTTTATCTTCGTACCCAGTGGTTAATTTTTCAATTTGTCTCTGTAAAGTTTTAGATTTTAATTTATCATAATTTAATAAAGCTAAAGGATGAATTTTAATATAATTATTTATAATAAATTCTTCGCGCGCCAAACCCACTCCGTTATTTGGAATAAATGAAAATTCAAATGCGCGTTCTGGTTCTGCAACATTTAACATTATTTTTACTTCTGGCATTTTTAACTTTTTTAAATTTGTTTTTTTAATTTTGTAATCCACTAAACCAGAATAAACTTTTCCAACTTCACCTTCAGCGCAACTTACAGTAATATTTTCTTTATCTTTTATAATTTTTGTTGCATTGTTTGTTCCAACAATACAAGGCACGCCTAATTCACGCGAAACAATTGCTGCGTGACAAGTGCGCCCGCCAGAATTTGTTACAATTGCGCTGGCAATTTTCATTATTGAAACCCAATCTGGATTTGTCATTTCAGTTACTAAAACTTCGCCCTGTCTAAATTTATTAATATCTTTTGCGTCCATTATAACTTTAGCTTTACCTTGTCCAATTTTTGAACCAACAGATTTACCTTTACATAAAATTTTATTTTTATTTATATTGTTTTTATTAATAATATATTCTTCCAAAACATTTACATCTTTTTGAGATTGCACGGTTTCTGGTCTAGCTTGGACAATAAATAATTGTTTTGTTTTTCCATCTTTTGCCCACTCAATATCCATTGGTTTTTTATAATGTTTTTCAATTGCTACTGCCCATTTTGCAAGTTTTAAAATTTCATTTTCAGATATTGAAAATTTATCTTGATCTGTTTGTGAAACTTTTACATTTTTAACGGCATTTTTATTATAAATTAATTTTATTTTTTTATCACCTAAAGTTTTTGAAATTATTGCATTTTTATTTTTAGCAAGCATTGGTTTAAAAACATAAAACTCATCTGGGTTAACTTTTCCTTGAACAATATTTTCACCTAAACCATAAATTGAATTAATTAAAACCACATTTTCAAATCCAGATTCAGTATCAATTGAAAACATCACACCAGATGAAGCTAAATCACTGCGAACCATTTTTTGCACACCAACTGACAAAAAAACTTTAAAATGATCGTACCCTCTTTCTTCACGATAAAAAATTGATCTGTCAGTAAACATTGAAGCGAAACATTTTTTAACTGAAGTTAATAATTCTTCTCTGCCAACTACATTTAAAAAAGTGTCGCCCATTCCAGCAAATGAATCTTGAGGTAAATCTTCAGCAGTGGCAGAAGTTCGCACAGCAACATCTTCTGATTTTCCAAATTTGTGATAAGCATTTAAAATTTTTAATTCCAAATCCAAAGGCATTTTTGCGTTTATAATTAAACTACGAATTTTATTTGCTCGCTCAGTTAAATCTGAGATATTATTTTTCTTTAAATTTTTTAAATCTTCTCTAATTTTATTTTGTAAATTATTTTTTTTAATATAATATTTATAAGCTTCTGCTGTAATTGCAAAACCATTTGGGATTTTAATTCCTTTATTTCCTAATTCTGAATACATTTCTCCAAGTGACGCGTTTTTGCCGCCAACAAGAGAAACATTTTGATTAGAGATATCTTTAAACCATAAAATATATTTTTTGTTTTTAGTTTTCATACTATTTTTTATTTTAATTTTAACAAATTGTTTGACTTTAATTATTTATTAATGTATTATAAAAATATGCTTACTGAATATATTAATAAAAAATTAAATTGCGCTAATTATAAAATGCTTGAAAATGGGACTTATTTTGGAAAAATTTCTGGTCTTCAAGGAGTTTGGGCAAATGAAACAAACTTAGAACAATGTCGCGAGGCACTAAAAGAAATTCTTGAAGAATGGTTGATTTTAAAATTACAAGATAACGACAAAATTCCTGGATTTAAAGTAAAGAAAACTAAACATCAATATCAACAAGCAATTATTCCCAGACTTCAATATGCCTAAAAATATTTCTTGGAGAAAATTAGTTCAAAATTTTCAAAAACTAAATTTTGAGGGTCCTTACAGTGGAGGCAAACATTTATTTATGAAAAAAGATTCTCTTAAATTACATATTCCTTCAAAACATAAAGGTGATGCTAGTGTTGGATTAGTTAATGAAATTCTTCGTCAAGCTGGAATTAATAAAAAAGAATGGGATAAATTATAAATTTATTTTTTAAATTAATTACTCTTAAAACATAAGAGTTTTTATTTTTCATACTATTTTCTTTTTGTCAGATAAAATGATAAAAATTACAAATTAATTCTCTTAGCATATTTACCAAGATACGGAATTTCCCATTCTTTACCTTGCAAAGCATTTACAAACCCAATCAAAGCAAAAATAATAATTAAAATCCATCCAAAAAATGCAATTAACCAACCTAAAATTGGAAGCGCGCCAATCACAGTAATAATTAATGAAAAAATAAATAAAACTAATCCTTGTTTTGCGTGAAATTCGCAAAATTTATTTCCTTTTTTTAACAACAAAGGAACTAAAAATAAAAGCCAGAGATAACCAATTGCGGCGATAATGTTGTCGTCGGTAGTGTTTAATAAATTGTCTTGTTGTCCCGAGTGCTCGGGGTTGTTTGTTTTGTTTTTCATAAATTTTTTAAATTTAATTAATATTAGTTTTCTTTTTAATAAAAAATATTCCAATTATTAAACTTGTTGCAAAAGCAAAAAGCAAAGTCATAAATGGTTCCACAAAAATATTAATAATTGTCCAAGATTGATTAATCCAAAAAAGTTTAAACACTGCTCTTAAAAAACCAATTAAAAATCCTGTGATTACGCAAGTTTGAATTGCTATCCAATAACTTTTTTCTAATTTGTAAATAATTTTAAATGTTAACCACGCAAAAACCAAAATATCTAAAATTAAAATCCAAGGCAAAATAAAATTTAATAAAAAAACATTAACCAAATTATTTAAGCTAAAAATATAAACTAAAATTTCAATTCCAACCAAATAAATAATTGCTCGTTTCCCTGTTTTTAAACACCAAGTAAATTTTATTTTTGGTTTTGCGCTAAATTTTTTTGATTTTTTCTTTTCTATTTTAGCTTGTTTTTTTTCTTCTTTTATTTTTTGTTTTTCTAATTTTTTATTTTCCCTTAATTTCTCAATTTCTAATCTCTTTATTTCTTTATTTTCTTGCTTTAACTTTTTTTCTTGTTCATAAATTAATTTTTGTTCTTCAAATTTTCTTTTCTTTTTTTCCTTAACTTCTAATTTTTGTTTTTTATTTTCTAATTTTTTTTGTTTTTTATTTTTCCTTAATTTCTCCTTTCTCAATTTTGCATCTTTCTTTTCTTGTTTTTTTTCTTCCTTTATTTTTTTCTTTTTTAATTTTTTGTCTTCTTTTTCTTGTTTCTTTTGTTGCTTAATTTTCAATTTTTTTGCTTGCTTTTTTTCTTTAATTTTCCTGTCCGCCGTAGCTTTAGCAAAGGAGGATTCCTTTCTTTTTGATTTTTCCAATTTCTTTTTTTCACCACTTAACAATTCTTTTTCTTCACCAGAAGGTAATTCATTTTTTGGATTTACATCTTGCTCTGGTAAAAGTGTTTCTTGCAGTTCATTAATATCTTTTTCCAATTCTAAAATTTCATCTGCTTTATCCTCTTCAGAATTATTTAAATTAATCGCTTGACCATTATTTTCTTTCCCCAGTTCTTCTTCAAGCTGTTTTGTTAATTCATCCAGCGCTTGATTAGTTGTTGAGTTATTGTTCATAAAATAATTATAGCACACAAACATAAAAATATAAAAACACTAAAATAAAAATTGGGTTGACAAAAATCAAAAAATGCGCTATAATTAAGTTACTAATTAATATAACTCCAACTTGTAAAGTAGGAGTTTTTAAATACCTTAAATCGTGTATTTTTTATGACTGCTTAGTAAAATTTCGCTAATATTAAAGATAAAAAATTAAAAAAACACTTTTTAAGACAAGGAAACACTTTTTATGGTGTTGTTTCAAAAACACGAATCATTTATTGAAAAAATATTTATTATTACTATTATAATTTTAGTTTGCGAATTTTCAATTCCACATAAAATTTTAGCGCAAAAAGTTCAAAATTCAATTTATCAAGAAACACAAAATTCAATTAATCTTGGTCCAACTTTAATTCAAATTAAGGATCCATTAAATTCATATTTAACAAGACAAGTTGAACTTAGCAAACTTCCTGAAATTGAAAATAAAAAACCTAAATTAATTCGCTGGGTAACTGTAACTGCTTATTCTTCAACAACTGATCAATGCGATTCAACTCCTTTTATTACTGCAAATGGAAAATGGGTCTACGATGGTTTAGTCGCAACTAATTTTTTATATTTTGGAACTAATGTAAAATTCCCAGATTACTTTGGAGATAAAATTTTTACAGTTGATGATAGAATGAATAAAAAATATAATTCCAGAATTGATGTTTGGATGCCAACTCGCGAACAAGCCAAAGAATTTGGAGTTAGATATTTGAAAGTTGAGATTTACTAATTGCGAATAATACAAATACAAACTAATAATGCTAATTAAAAAATCAGTTCTAAATTCAGAACTGATTTTTTAATTACAAAATTTTTAAACTTCAATCACAACTGGTAACACCATTGGTCGTTTGCCAGTTTTTTGAAATAAAAATTGTCCAATATCATTTCTAATTTTATTTTTAATATAATCACCTTGAACTGGATTCTGATTTTCAAATGACTCTACAATTTTACTAATTTTTTTACGAGTTGCTGAAATCAATTCTTTATTTTCTTTTAAATAAACAAATCCGCGAGAAATAATATCTGGACTTTGAATTAATTTACCTTGACCAAATCCTAAATCTAAAAAATGACTTTTGGGTTTAATTTTTTTAAGGATTAGTTGTAAGGTTTTGGTTGGAATAAAATTTTTGTTTGGCGTATGATTTTATTAACTTCCTTTAAAATATTTTTTGCTCCTT
>CAZFWC010000012.1:0-17709 GCA_964522515.1 uncultured Gammaproteobacteria bacterium
TTTGTCTAGTCTACTCTTGACAAAAAATAAACAAGTGTGCTAAGATTAGACAATCTAATTTTTTTAAAAATCCAATTTTTGTCTAGGTTAGTCCGGACAAATACACAAAAACATTAAAACACATCCGCCTACCGGACGGGTAGGAAAACATTAAAACACTTTTTTATTATTTGGTCAATTTTTAATAAAAATGTAAATTTGTCCAGAGTAGTCTAGACATTTTTAGTATAAAACTAAAAAATAACCTTGTCAAATTGCTTTTTTTAAATTATAATTTGTTTTATAATATAAATTAAAATATAGTTAACTCTGTAAGATTTTTTTTAAATAATGATTAACTCTAATGAATAAAAAATTAAACAAATTAAAATTAGCAATATTAGTAAAAAAAGTTAGACAAGGCGATGATGAAGCTTTTGGTAAAATTTACGATCAATATATAAAACAAATATATCGTCTTATTTTTTTTAAAACTCCGTCAAAAGAAATTGCTGAAGATCTTACTCAGGAAGTTTTTGTTAGTTTATTGGAATATTTAAAAAAAACAAAACATTCAATTGATCAATTGCAAGGTTTTATTTATAAAGTTGCGCGCAATAAAATTGCTCATTATTATTCTACAACAGCTGACAAAGATAAAAATTTAGAATTAATAGAAGAAATTGAAAGTAATAAAATTTTTAATACAATTTCACAACCAATTTCAGGAATTGAATTAGAAAATATGGTTGACCAAAAAATTGATATTAAATTTGTAATGAAATGTATTAAAAAAATAAATAATAAAACTTATCAGGAAGTAATTATTTTACGATTTATTCAAGATCTTAGTTTAAAAGAAATTTCAAAATTAATTAATAAAAATGTTAGCGCAACCAGTGTAACACTTTATAGAGCAATAAATAAGTTACGAAAAATTCTTAAAGAAAATTAAAGAAATAAATAAAAATGAAAATTAAAGAATTTAAAAAACAATGTGAGCAAATACAAGATGTTTGCCAACCAGATAAAACTTGGCTAAAAGAAAGCCGTTCTTTTTTAATGTCTCAAGTTGGGCAAACTTCAGAAACGCAAGAACAAAAAGTTCCTGTTTGGTTAAAATTGGCTGATGCTTTTGTTCCAGCTAATTTAAGATTACAACCTGTTGCGGTCTACAGTTTAGTTTTAGGATTATTTTTAATTACTTCATTTGCTTCAGTTAACGCTTCAAAAAATACTTTGCCGGGTCACCCATTGTATCCAGTTAAAATTATTGCGGAAAATATTAAATACAATCTTTCTTTTTCAAATCAAGCAAAAGCAAAAGTAGCAATGTCAATTGTTGAAAAAAGAGTTGGCGAATTAAAAATTATTGCAGTAGAAAAGCAAAATCAAGATCAAGATATTAATAATATTAATGAAAAACAAAAAAAAGTTGCTTCAGCTGTAAGCAAAGTTAAATCAAGTTTAGATATTGTAAAAAATAAATTAAATGATATTAAAGAAGATAAAAATGATGAAAATAAAAAAGCAGTAGTTGTTGTGAAAGAAATTGATGAAAAATTAGCATTAGTAAAAAATGAAATTCAAGAAACTAATAAAGAAATTGAAAATGAAATTTCAGAAGAGTTAGAAAAAACTTCTATTGTGGTTTTAGCTGTTTTAAATGAAGTAGAGGAAAACGAAGAAGGAGTTGTTGCAGGTGACAAAGAAGAAATTGTTGTGAAAGGAGTAATCACTTCTCAAGCAACTTCAACTTCGTCAACTTCAGAGCAGGATTTAATAAATGCAACAAGTTCTGATTTTGTAAAATTTGATAATATTATTAAACCAGAAAATATTTTAGTGATTGAAAAAATTGAAAAAGAATCAGAAGAGTTTGGAGTAGGGATTGAGGAGTAAAAAATTAGAATTAAATTTTCTCCCCTCCTTTTCAAGCCTGCCTGTCCTGTAGGCAGGGAGGGGCTGTGGGGTGGTTAATAAATAGTTTTAATTCAGATGATTAAATATTATTTTATTAATTTAATCGTGGTATTTATTAACCCCCCCTCTTAATCTCCCCCTTGAAAATGGGGAGAGACCCTAATGTCCTAACTAAATTGAAAAGGAGGGGAGCTCTAAAAATCTCTAAAATAAAAATTAAAATTAATTATTAATTAATAGTTAGTTTGTTGGCTTGTTAGCTTGTGAATTGTTCACAAGAAAGCAAGTTCAACAAGTTAACAAAATTTAAGTCTTTATTTAGTAAAGGCCGACATCGATTTTACATCGGTGAAATAAAGTCCTGACATTAAGTCAGGAAAAAAATCTAATCACAAGTAAATGTTATTTAAAATTATGAGTATCATATGAGCTCATAAACTAAATGAATTTATTGTGATTAAAAAGGTTCACCCCGTCAAATCCAGCAAAGCTGGAATTTTGCAAGAAGCAAAATTATTTGACAGGGCGAGAAACAAATATGAAAAAATTATTAATAACAAGTCTGCTTGTTGCTTCTACTATTTCGATGGTAGGCGCTGGCGCTCTTTTAACTGTTGCGCCTGTTCAAGCTGCTAGTACTGGTGACTTAATCAAAGTCTCAACTAGCGCAGCTGTCTACTATTTAGGTGAAGGCAACAAAAGATACATTTTTCCAAACCAAGCTACTTATATGACTTGGTACAGTGATTTCTCTGGCGTTCAGACTATTTCTCAATCAGAAATAGAAGAAATGACTATTGGCGGAAATGTAACATTCAGACCTGGTACTAAACTAATCAAGTTTCCAACTGTTGCTAAAGTTTATGCAGTTGAACCAGGTGGTGTTTTAAGACACATCACTAGTGAATCAATTGCAAGTTCTTTGTACGGCGCAGAATGGTACAAAATGGTTGGCCAAGTTCCAGAAGAAAACTGGATTGCATACACTGAAGGTTCAGAAATTACAGACGCAACTTATCCAACAGGAACTTTAGTTAAAGAAGAAGGCGGTTCAACTATTTATTATATTGATGGTAGTGAAAAACGACCTGTTGCTGATGAAACAGCATTTAACGCTAATTTATTTAGCTGGGGTAATGTTTTAACTGCTTCAAGTTTGGCTGCTTACACTGCAGGCGCTTCAATTACTGGCGCTGAAGGCGCAATCGCTAATATTGACGGAGCAGAAGTAACTTCTCCTGATACTTCAACTGGAACTTTAACTGTAAGTTTAGCTTCAGATACCCCAGCTTCAACAACTGTTGTTTCAAGCGCTGCTTATGTTTACTTTACAAAAGTTAATTTAACAGCTTCTGGTGGTGATGTTGTCGTAGACAATATGAAAATTAAAAGAACTGGTTTGACAAATGATTCTTATTTTTCAGAAGTCTACCTTGTTGATGTTGACACAAGCACACTTCACGGCAGTGAAAAAACTTTAAATTCAAATCATGAAGTTTCAATTACGAAAGATTTAACTATTACTAATGGTACAACTAAATCTTTTTATTTAGCTGCTACTATGGGTACTGTTGTTGCGTCTGAAGGTGCACTATCTTTAACAGAAGTAAATGTTAAAGGCGATGCAATTGTAAGTGGAACATTGCCAATTACTGGAAATAAAATGTCGTTTAACAGCGCTATTACTATTGGTACAGCTACACAAAGTTTGGGTGGAACAAATCCATCAGCTACAACTTCTAAAAGAGTTGGTGAAACAGATGTAGTTTTTGCTGCAACAGACATTAAGGCTGCAACCGAAGATATGCAAGTTGAAATGATTACTTTTAACAATGTTGGAACTGCTTCAACAGGTGATTTTGGTAATCTTGATTTAGTTGTTGATGGGACTGTTTTGGCAACTGTTGCTAAAATGGATAGTGATAATAATGTTGTATTTAATTTATCTTCTTCACCTTATTCAATTAGCAAAGGTGACACAAAAAGTTTTGAAGTTCGTGGTGATATTTTAGATGGATCTGGTAGAACTATTCAATTAGACCATCAAAAGAAAACTGCTATTAAAATTAAAGGTAAAACTTATGGTTTTTATGTAACTCCTACTTATGTAGCTTCATCTGAACCATACTGGGATAATGGTGGTTCTATTAGTATTAGTAAAGGTTTATTAGCTGTTTCTAAAGCAACTTTAAGTTCATATAATGTTGCAGAAGATTCCAGTAATCAAGAAATTGGTGCGTTTTATATGCGTGCTACAGGTGAACCAATTATTATTACAGCAATGACAATGACAATGACTACAACTTCAGTTGCTCATGTTGGTTTAGTTGATGATATTACTTTTTATGATGAAAATGGTGGCAGTGTTGCTGGTCCTGTAGCTCCAACTTCATATTCAGCTAGTGCCGCAACAGCAGTGCTTACTTTTAGCGATACTTTTACTGTTCCAACAGGATTACATAAATATATTGTAAAAGGTGATTTAGATAGCAATTGGACAGCTAATGAAACAATTAAAGTAGAGTTTGATACAATTACAGCAAAAGGTGAAACAACAAACCAAACGCTTACTTCAAGTGAAAAAAGTGGAGATACAAGTGCTGATGGTGGAACTGTTACAGTTAAATCTGCTGATTTAAATGTTTCAAATTCAAGTTCTCCTGCTATAAATTCTGTAGCAAAAGGAACAACAAATTACACATTTGCTAGATTTGTGTTAGATGCAACACAATCAGGTGAAGATGTAAGAGTTTCTCGTTTGTTAGTTAAACACACTGCGGGCACTGCTGCTAAACATAGTGATATTCATAATATTACATTGTATGATGGAGACGGCACAGAGCCTTTAAATTCACCTCAAGCAGCTGAATCAACATCGGGCAGTACAACAGTAGCTACATCTACTATTGATTTGTTAGAATCATTAATTATTCCTGCTGGTAGCTCAAAAGTAGTTACTCTTAAAGCTGATATTTATGGTTCTGCAACTGCAACAACACATAGATTTGGCTTAACTGGTTCTACTGGTGTTACTTCTTATGGAAATACTTCTGGAAATGCAATTACTGAAGATTATACAAATGGTCTTGGTCAATTAATGACAATTGTTGCTGGCGGAACATTAAGAATGGCCAATGCAGGATCTAATCCAGCAGTTGGTTTAATTTTAGCTGATTCTACAAGTGAAGTTGGTGTGTTCACATTTGAAGCATTATATGAAGATGTTGAAGTCCAAAAACTTGGCTTTACATTTACAGGAAGTAATGAAGAGAATGTAGCAACATTACAGATTTGGGAAGGCGGACAAAAGATTGGTGAAACTCCAGTAACTGGAGCAAATGCAACTGTTACTCCTTCTGATTTACTTGTTTCTCCGGGTGTTTCAAAAACATTAACCATGAAACTTGTTGCTCAAAAAGTTGGTCAAAGTGAATCAGGTGATTCTGGTGAAGGAATTACAATTAAACTTTCTGGAATAGAAGCAGTAGGAAAAGCTACTGGTAGCCAAACTTCAAGTTTAACAATTTCTGGTCTTGATAACACAACAACAAACACTCAATACATCTTTAAATCAATACCAACTATCACTCAAGTAGCGTTGACTAGTAGCGGAATGAGTGATCTTGATGAAGCCGAACTTTATAAGTTTAAAGTTTCCGCTGATTCTAAAGGCGATATTGGTTTTGCTAAAAGTACATTTAAGATTACTACAACTACTGTTGATGTAACTAATCTTAAAATGTATGAAGATGGAGTTGACAAAGTTGAAACTGCAATCAATTGTACTGTTGCTGAATCTACTGCAACAACAGGTCCAGATATTTTCAACATATTATTTGATACTGGAATAGGAAAAGAATACATGTTAATTGGTGCAGGTGAAAATGCTAAAACATATATTTTGAAAGGCACGGTAGCTAATTGGGGAGCAAGTGGTGATAAAATAGTTGTTGAAATGTTGGGTGATGCCACAGTTAATGCAACAATGAGTCCATTAGATACTGTTGACGCTTTATCTAGCGATAACTTTATCTGGTCTGATTTGTTTATGGGCTTTAACACTACTACAGCCACAGGAGCAAATGAATGGACAAACGGTTATAAAGTATTTAGCACAACAACTCAATCTTTTACTTATTAAAGTAATTGATTAGATTCTGAATAGTTGAAATTAGAAAACCCCGTTTTTTAAAACGGGGTTTTTGTTTTTGACTTGTTTTTATTTTATTGATAAAATTAAATTATGAAAATCAACAAAAAAACAATTCAAATTATAATTCTAATTTTAATAATTTTAGGTGTTGGTTATTATTTTTTTAATGAGTTTTATTCAGATAAAAAAAATAGTGATAATAATTATTATGTTGATAATAATTATAAAATTGAGCAGGCAAGTTTGGAAGAAATTTTTGAATTTAAAATTTTTAATGAAAATTTAAACGAAGAGCAAATTAATAAGTATAAAGAAAAATTTGACAATTTGGTCAAACAAGTTAAAACATTTGAAAAAGATAAAATTAGTTTGAGTGTTTTAAATAGTCTCGGTCAAATAAAGAATATTTTACACGATTTTGACGGAGCCAGAAAAGTTTGGGAATATGCTTGTATTATTAATCCAAAAAATTCCATTTCATTTTTTAATTTAGGAACTTTGTATTCGGAAAATCTAAAAGATAATGAAAAAGCAGAAATTAATTTTATGAAAGCTTTACAAAATTCAGCAGGTGAAAAAGCAAACGAACAATATTATCGCGGTGTAGTAAATTTTTATACTTATTTTTATACAGAAAAAAAACAACAGATTGAAAAAATTTTATTACAAGGTTTAGAAACAGAACAATATAAAAATAACCAAGATTTGTTGGCCCTGTTGGCAACTTATTATGGTAATAACAATCAAAAACAAAAAGCAATTGAATATTGGGGAAAAGTTTTAGAAATTGACCCAAATAATAAAGCAGTTATTAATGAAATAGAAAAATTAAAATAAAAATAATATAAAATATAAAAATATGAAAAAAACAACTTTATTAATCACAATAATATTAATTTTGTCACCAATTATTCAGGTTAAAGCTGAAGGTGAATTAATCAAAAGCGAAAATTATAAGGCAGTTTATTATAAAGCCAGTGACGGACAACGATATATTTTTCCAAACCAGAAAATTTATAATTCTTGGTATAGTGATTTTTCAGGCATAACTATTTTAAGCGATAAAGAATTAGCTGAAATTCCTTTGGGCGGTAATGTTTTTTATAAACCAAACTCAAGATTAATTAAAATAAAAACAGATCCAAAAGTTTATTGGGTTGATGAATTTGGAATTTTACGACACATTGTTTCAGAAAAAACAGCTCAAGATTTGTTTGGAAGTGATTGGTTTAATAAAATTGATGATTTGCCAGAAGAATATTTTTTAGGTTATAAAATTGGCGATCCAATTGATTCTGATTTTTCAATTTCAATTTTTGAAGATTGGAAAATTAATGATAATAAATTATTAACTACACGATCATTAGATTTACAAGAAGAAGAGAAGCAAGAACAAAATGGCTCCACGCAGGAGCATGGAGCCAACGAGACGGTTGAAGAGCCAGAAATAGTTGATGCTGAATATCAACCAGAAAGTATAAATTTAACAGCAACATCTGACGGATTTGAAGCTAATTTAACTTGGTTTGTTAATGGTGGCAATACAAATTATGGATTTATAATTTTAAAATCTAAAATAAATATTTTGCCAACTTATGATCTTGAAGAAAATTATGTTGAAAATGAAGATTATATTATTTTACACGATGATAAAGCAAAGGCGTATGATTGGAAAAATTTAGATTATGGAAGCGCGTATTATTTTAGAATTTGTCGTTTAAATAGTGATGATAGTTGTGGTGTTTATAGCAATGTTGAATCATTGACATTTGGTTCAACAGATAAAGTATCTAAAATAATTTTAACAGGTGTGGTTGATAATAATACTGCTAAATTGTCTTGGGAAAAAGAATGGGTTAATGCAAATTATGGTTTTATTTTAGTCAAAGATATAAATGAAAATCCAGAGTATCCATTTGATAATTTTTTAAGATTAAGTGGAAAAGTAAAAAATTATAACTGGGAAGGATTGTCAAATGGAATTTATCATTTTAGAATTTGTAGATATAAAGGAGTTGATAATGGTGATAGATGTGAATATTACAGTAATAATTTGGAATTAAACATTGAATAAAAATAATGCGATAAAATATTTAGAACAAGCGCTAAAACTAGATCCACAAAATCAAATTATAAAAGATGAGATTGAGTGGTTGAGAAAATAAAATAATAATTATTTATTTGTCCACTTGTATTTTTATTTAATTGTTATTAAAATATAAAAGTAATTAAAATCAAAAAATTATGCTTAACAAAATTATTAAAACTCTTGTTTATTTAGCGATTTTTTTAATTCCAATTTTTTTCCTGCCAATTACTGTTTTTCCATTAATGTGGAATAAACATATTTTGTTGCTGTTTTTATGCTCTTTAGCTTTGATTTTGTGGTTAGCGCAAATTATTAAACAAGGCAAATTAAATTTAAAATGGAATAAATTATCCACAACTATTCTTATTTTATTGTTTGTTTTAATTATTTCTACTGTTTTTTCAAGCGCCAGAGTTTTTAGTTTTTGGTCAGCTGTTTCTTCTCAATCTTGTTTAAATTTTATTTTGTATTTTATAATATTTTTTCTAGCTAGTAATGTTTTTAATAAAAATAAAGATATTGTTAAAGCGCTTTTGCTTTTATTAATTAGTAGTGTAATTCTTAATTTATTATTTTTAATTCAATTATTTTTTGGACAGATTTTACCTTGGGATTTTAGTCAAGCAATTGGTTTTAATTTAATTGGTTCTGTGTGGACATTTGCTATTTTTTTAGGAGGAATAATAATTATATTAACAGCATTATTAGGTGAAACAAAAATTTTTAAAAATAAATTTTATAAATTACTTGGGTGTTTATCTTTAATTTTGTTTTTAATTAGTTTAATAATTATAGATTTTGAAATCGCTTGGATAGGAATTGCTTTAAGTATGATTATTATTATGTGGCAAAAATTAAAAGATTTTGTTCCTGAAAAAAAAGTAGATTTAAAATCAGTTTATTTGCCTGCTTTAATTTTTGTTTTAGCTGTTGTTTTAATAGTTATTAAATTGCCTTTGGCAGATCGTTTTCAATTGCCAAATTTAATTACTTTAAATATTAAAACTTCACATAATGTTGCTGTTGATAGTTTAAAAGATTCATTTAAAAATATTATTATTGGATCTGGACCAGCGACTTTTGAATATCAATATGCTTTGCACAAACCAATCAGTATTGTTCAAAGTTCTTTTTGGCAAACAAGATTTTTGCAAGGCAAATACGCTTTGTCTACTTTTTTAACTGAATTTGGTATTTTTGGATTAGTAGGATTTTTATTAATAATATTATTTTTCTTACAGCAGGGAATTAAAAAAATTATTTTAGCTAAAAAAGAAAGTATTAATTTAGATTTTAAAACACAAGTTAATATTCAATCAGCTGTTTTTGCTTCTGGTTTTTATTTTTTACTTTGCTGGTTTTTGTATTCAGCAGATTTTGTTTTGCTTTTTGTTAGTTTTTTAATTTTGGGTTTGTGGTTAGCTTGCAATAATAATAAACAAAAAGAAATTATATTTACTAAGTCACCTCAACAAGCTTTTTTTATAATGCTAATCAGTATTGTAATTATTCCAAGTTTGGCAATTTGTCTTTTTTATTCATCTAAAAAATATATCGCTAATATAAATTACAACAAAGTGATTGCTGTTGCAACCCAAGAAAATGCTAGTATTGATTCTGCTATTAATTTTTTAATCAAAGCAGTTAATCAAGATGGAGCAAATGATTTATATTTAAGAGAATTATCAGAAGCTTATTTAATAAAACTTGTTCAAATGCAATATAACCAGCAATTAAGTCCAGAGCAAATTCAACAAGAAACGCAATCATTAATTAAAGAGTTAGATTTATTAGCGCAGAAAATGACTCAAGTTAATCCACAAAATAGCCAAAATTGGGAACAGTTAGGTAGAATTTATGGAAGTTTAATGCAAATTGATCTCACAGCTTATGAATTTTCAATAAATAATTATATTAAAGCCAGTGAATTAGATCCTAAAAATCCTTTGATTTTGCTTAAATTAGCTAGTTTAAATTTTGAGATGGCTAAAAATGTTTTAGCTCAATCTAAACAACAAAGTATAAAACAAGAAGATAAAAATAAATTGCAAGAGATTTATAAACAAAGTTTAGACAGCGCTTTGGAATATTCAGATAAATCAATTAAATTAAAAAATAATTTTGTGTCATCATATTATTTAAAAGCAATTATTTATGATTTTTCAGAACAATATGAAGTAGCTTTGGAAAATTACCAAAGGGTTTTATTATTAGAACCAAATAATCAAGAAGTGTTAAAAAGAGCAGAAGAAATTTTTAAAATAATTAATCCAGAAATTAATGAATAAAAAATAAAATTTATTTTAATAAAATTTATTTTGTTTTTTTAATAAAAATGTGTTATATTTAAAATACAAAAGTTGTGGATAACTTTATAAAATATTATGTTTTTGTTTTCATGCTCTAAATTAAGTTTATTAAATATAAAAAACTATTTTTAATTTTGGATGTTTTTGGCATCCTTTTTTATTTTTTAAAAGGTCGAATATTTTTAACAAATTATAAAAAAATTAAAAAAAATAATAAATACAAAGGTCGTAAAAATAATTAAAACAAAAATTTATTTATTTTTTAATGATGCGTGTTAAAAAATAAATAAATTAATTCACCCTATCAAATAATTCCGAGTACTCGGAATTCTCGCGCAACGAGATTTGACGGGGTAAAAAAAATTATGGAAAAATTTTATAAAAAATTATTTAAAAATGTTTCTTCAGTAGCAATAAGTGTGGCAGTATGTTCTTTATTAATGATAGGTGTTGCATTGGCGTCAACTACAATTAGCACAAACATTTCTACTGAGGGCACCTTATCTGTAACTGATACATCAGCTTTTACTGGTGCTTCAACCTTTACAGGTTTGGCAACTTTTGACCACGCTACTTCAACTTCAGCTAGCACAACTGATTATCTTTATATTGGTCCAGATTTTACCGAAGATTCTAATATGGATTTTACAGCAGGAGATTTGTTTGTTGCAAATGATGCTAATATTGTAGGAGTTACTTATCTTGAAGGTGCATTGCAAGCAACCAGCACATCACTCTTTACAGGCGCAGCTACATTTTATGGCGATGTGACTTTAGGTGATGCTGTTACGGATACAGTTACTATTGTCGGTCCAGTTGATATGGGCACAATGGATGTTGGACTACCTCTAACAACTACTGATCAATTTGCAATTGAAGTACATACTGAACCTGCGGTTGCAATGGTGGCTGGTGACACTGGTCTGTCAGCGGGAATCCGTTCTAGATATCATGTTACTGTTGATCAGACCAATCAGGTATCTATATCTGCTATAGAAGGGCGTTTAAGAGTTAAGGCGGCTATGGATGATGGAGTACAATCTGCTATTTCAGGAACTATTGAAGCATCTACATCAGGTGCAGTCTTTACTGGTCCATCAACAACTCAAAGAAATGCAGGTACTTTTGCCCTAGATTTTGGTTCAGCTGTTACGCTAACCGAAGCTGGTTGGTTAACCGGTGTTACTATTGACTCAAGTGTTCATGGTGATGTTAGTATGGCAAATACTGAATTTGCAGGTTTGAGAATAAAAACAAGCACTGATAAAGAACCTTGGGAATATGGAATACACTTGAGAGGTAGTACAGTAGGCATTGATATTGGCGCGGCAACAACTGGAATTGCTATTTCTGGCGCAGGAACAAATGCTTTAGTTATTACTCAAACTGGATCTACTGCAACTGATGGATATGCCATTAAATTAGGAACAAGTGGCACACCCTTAACTACTGCTACAGCGGATGCAAGCGCAGTTAAAATATATTCAACCAATTCATCAGCTACAGGAGACAATAGAGGAATTTACAACAGATTTTTCTTAACTGGTGATGGAGCTGGTGGTGGCGAATCTCTTAGAAGTTCAACTGTTGTTAATGCAAATGTTGGAACTGCACACGGAGCGCATTTTGGAATTGAGTTTGAAGCTACTGCTGGTGGTTCTGAAACTTCAGGTCTTGGTGTAGGTTTAAGAGGAACACTTATGATTCCAAATATCGCAAGTTGGGCACCAACTGGAACTTATGCCGCAGGAATGTTTGAAATATATTCAGAAGGAACACTTTCTGATCCAGCAGGGATGACTGAACTTTCTGTTCTACGATTATTAAATGGTGGAGATGGTACTGGTGGAGACGATGTTGATACTGACGCGTTTTTGTTTTCAATACAAGGATTTACAGCTGCAGCAGGTGTAACAAATGTAATTTCAAGTACACCCCTTGCTGAGATAGCACCAACAAATATTGGTATTCGTGTTAAAGTTGGAACAAATACATATTATATTCCAGCGGTGTTGGCTGCTGAGTGGAACTAAAGAAATTTAATTAATTAATTAACCAAAAAGCTTATGAAAAAATTCAAGTACATTCTGATTTTATCTTTGCTTTTAATTCCTTTTGGTTTTGCAAATGCAGCTAATGATGTTACTGTTTCTGCTAACACAACTATTGAATTAACCAGTCCTGCATCGATGTCACTTACTTTAGCAAGTGGTAGCAGTTATAGTTCAATGACAGTTAGCGCAAGTTCTATTTCTTTTACTATTTCAGCTGGAGGAAGTATTACATTAACTTCCGCAGATGGATATTATATTAAAAATGACAGAACAACAGTTAGTTGCAGTGGTACTACTTCAAGCGTTACATACAGTTTAGTAGCTGGGGCAAGTGATGACACAATTACTTTTACTCCTACTGATAGTGTTGTTTGCACTGCTTCTGGGTCAACTTTAGATGGTGGCAGTAGTGGCGGAAGTGGTTCTTCAACCAGTTCAACTGCTTCATCAGCAACTGGCACTCAATCTGTAAGTAAAACAGTAAGTGGTAGTGGTGGCGGTTCTGTTGCGACAACAGACAACAAAGCTGGAATGCAAATTCCTGTAGGTTTAGCTTCTGGAAATGTATCAATGAATATTACTCCTAAAGCTAGTTCAGGTTATACAACACCAACAGGTAAGTACAAAGCTTTAGCTAATCAAGTTTATGATTTTAGTTTATCTTCAGGTGGAAGCGCGATAACAAGTTTGTCAAATTCTGCAACGCTGACTTTTAAATATACTAACAGCGATGTGTCTGGTTTAAATCCAGATAGTTTAACTGTTTATTATTGGGACACAACAAGTTCTAGTTGGGTTGCTCTTAATACCACTGTTGATAAAGATGCTAAAACTGTAACTGCTGGCGTAACTCACTTTACTTTGTTTGGTGTATTTGGCGAACAAGCTCCGATTACTGTAGAAGGTATTAACGCCGGTGATTTAGTTAAAGTTGCTAATAATCCAGCTGTTTATTATATAGGCAGTGATAGTAAGAGATACATTTTTCCAAATTTAAATACTTACAAAACTTGGTATTCAGATTTTTCCGCAGTTAAAACTATTTCACAAACAGAAATGCAAGCATTAGATGAATTTGGCGGCAATATTACATTTCGCGCTGGCACTAAACTTATTAAATTCCCAACTGTGCCAAAAGTCTACGCAGTTGAACCAGGCGGTGTTTTAAGACACATTGATGGTGAAGCAATTGCTGAATCTTTATACGGAGCAGAATGGTGGAAGTGGGTTTGGGAAGTTGCTGAAGAAAATTATATTTCTTATACAATTGGCGCAGATATTACTGAAGCTAAATATCCAGTTGGATCGTTGATTAAATACGCAAATTCCAGTGACAAATATTATATGAATGCGAATGGGATAAAGCGTTTATTAACAAATAGTGGTTTTAGTAATAATCGTTTTCACAATGATTTTGTAATTGAAACAAATATAGTTTATAGTGACGGAGCGCAAATTACAGGCGAGGAATCAGATTTAAGCACAACTGCTGGACCGTAACCCTAAACCATAAAGGTTCAGGGCAAGCAAGATAAAATCTTTTATTAAAACAATCCCATTTATATAAATAAATTGGGGTTGTTTTTTTGTTTTAAAATAGTATAATTAAAATATGAATAAATTATAAAAAATATGCAAGAAAATAATTACAAAACCGAATACGAAATTCGTTTGCAAAAATTAGAAAATATTAAAAAAGCTGGGGTTAATCCGTACCCTGCTAAATTTGACAAGCAAAATTGTGTGGCAGAAATTCAGGTTGCAAAAGATAAAACAAAACTAAAAACAGCTGGCAGATTAATGACGATTCGTAAAATGGGAAAACTTTGTTTTTGTCATCTTCAAGATAATTTTGGCAAAGCGCAGATTGCTTTAAAACAAGATGAATTAGGAAAAGATGATTTTAAATTTTTTTTAAAAAATATTGACGCAGGAGATTTTATTGGGGTTGAAGGAGAAATTTTTACAACAAAAAAAAATGAGAAAACTTTGTTAGTTAAAAAATATGAATTATTAAGTAAAGCATTATTGCCTTTGCCTGAAAAATGGCACGGATTAAAAGACAAAGAAATTCGTTACCGCCAAAGATATTTAGATTTAATTATAAATCCAGAAGTTAAAAATGTTTTTGCAAAAAGACAAAAAACAATTTCAGCGATTAGAGAATTTTTAAATAATGAAAAATATATTGAAGTTGAAACACCAATTTTGCAACCAATTTATGGAGGAACAAACGCGCGACCATTTGAAACAAAATTAAATTCTTTAAAAATGGATTTGTTTTTAAGAATTTCAAATGAACTTTATTTAAAAAGATTAATTGTTGGCGGATACGAAAAGATTTTTGAGTTTTCACAAGATTTTAGAAATGAAGGAATTGATTCTACTCACAATCCAGAATTTTTACAAATGGAAACAATGCGCGCTTATTCAGATTACAAACAAAATATGGATTTGCTTGAGAAAATGTTTGAATTTGTTGTTAAAAAAGTTTGCGGAAAAACTAAAATTAAATATCAAGATAAAGAAATTGATTTTAAAACACCGTGGCAAAGAATTTCAATGCTTGACGCGATTAAAAAATACGCTAAAATTAATGTTGAAAAATTAAATGATCAGGAATTAGAAAATAAAATAAAAGAACTGAAAATTAAATTGCCTGTTTTTAAAAGAGGAATTGCGATTGAAGAAATATTTGAAGAGCTAGTAGAAAATAAATTAATCCAACCAACAATTATTTATGATTTTCCTGTTGAATCGTGCGGTTTGGCAAAACCAAAATCTGATAATTTAAAATATGCTGAAAGATTTGAACCTTTCGTTAATGGCTGGGAATTGGGAAATGTTTATTCTGAATTAAATGATCCGCAGGTTTTAAAAAAATATTGGAAAGAACAGGAAAAAAATTTATCAAAAGATGTAGAAGCCCAAAGATTGGATTTAGATTTTCTCAACGCTTTAGAAGTTGGGATGCCACCAACTTCTGGAATTGGAATTGGAATTGATAGATTAGTAATGCTTTTAACAGATTCTCCGTCAATTAGAGATGTAATATTTTTTCCGTTTATGAAATCAAAATAATTTTATGAAAATAATTAAAGACAAAGTGCTAATCCAACACAAAAATTTTAGATTAAAAAATTTAAAATATAAAATTGATAAAGAAAAAAGTCAGCGGATTTTGGATTTGGTAAAAAAATTTAATAAAAAATTTACAAAAAGCGATCAAAAAAAATTAGCATTTTCACAAAAAGTTGATTTTATTTACAACACAACTGCTTTAGAAGGCAACTCGTTTACTTACGCGGAAACAGAAACATTATTATCAGGCGTAACAATTGGCGGGCATTCTGTTAGAGAAGAAAATGAAATTACTAATCAGCAAGAAGCTTGGGAATTTATTTTAGATTCGGCTTTTGATAAACTAAGAATTAAAATTACAGAGAATTTAATCAAAGATATTCATTGGAGAGTTGGCAAAGATACTGTTGTTAGCCCAGGAAAATATCGGGATGGTCGTGTTAAAATTGGCGGAACTAAATACGCTCCACCAAAAACAAAACAGGAAATAGAAATTTTTATGAAAAATTTTGTAAATGATTTTAATGATTTAGAAGAAAATATTTTTATTAAAGCAGTTATTTTGCATTTTGTGACAGCGTTAATTCAACCATTTTTTGACGGCAACAAAAGAACCGCAAGATTATTAATGAATTTTGTTTTAGCGCAAAATAATTATCCTTTATTATCTGTCCCAGTTAAAATTCGCCAAGAATACGCTGATTCAATGATAAAAGGATACGAAACGTTAGATATTAATTTATTAATAAAATTATTAAGTGATTTAGTAATTGCAAAATTAGAAGATTATAATTTATAAAAAATATGCTAGATATAAATAAAATTAGAAAAAATAAAAATGAAATAAAAAAAGCTCTGCTCAAAAGAATGGACGAGAAGGATTTAGATTTGGATACAGTTTTAAAACTGGATGATCAAAGAAAAGAATTAATTCAAAAAGTAGAAGAATTAAAATTTGAAAGAAATAAATTTTCTAAAACAAAACCAGATAAAGAAACTATTAAAAAAATGAAACAAGTGGGAGATAGTATTAAAAAATTAGATGATGAATTAAAAAAAATAGAAAATACTTTAAATGAAAAGATGTCAGAAATTCCTAATATTCCTGCGGAAGATGTTGTGGCTGGTGGAAAAGAAAATAATAAAGTAATTAAAATTTTTAATAAAAAACCCAATTTTAATTTTAAAACAAAAGATCATCTAGAACTTGCAACAAATTTAAATTTAATTGATTACGAACGCGCGGTAAAAATGTCAGGTTCAGGATTTTGGTGCTACACTGGTGACGGCGCTTTGTTGGAGTGGGCGTTGTTAAATTATTTTATAGAATTTCACAGAAAAAATAATTATGAATTTATAATCCCGCCTTTTTTACTTAATGAAAAATCAGCCTACACATCAGGACACTTACCAAAGTTTAGAGAAGACCTTTTTTGGGTATCAACCAAAAAAGAAAAAGAGCCTGCCCGCCGAAGCGACAAAGAGCCGTTAGTGAGCGAAGGAGGGAAGGCGATGTGTTTAAACGCTACTTCTGAAATGATGATGGGGAATTATCATAGAGATGAAATTTTAAACAATAAAGATTTACCAAAGAAATATTTTGCTTTTTCAACTTGTTTTCGCAGAGAAGCTGGTTCTTACCGTAAAGAAGAAAGAGGAATGATTAGAGGACATCAATTTAATAAAATAGAAATGTTTGTTTTTTGCAAGCCAGAAAATTCTTGGAATTTTTTTAATGAATTACAAAAAAATGCAGAAAAATTAGTTGAGGGTTTAGGTTTGCATTATCAAACTGTTCAGTTAGCTGCTGAAGATGTAAGTTTTGCAATGAGCAAAACAATTGATATTGAAGTTTGGATTCCAAGTATGAAAATTTATAAAGAAGTTTCTTCCATTTCTAATGCTTTAGATTATCAATCAAGAAGAGGA
Organism: uncultured Gammaproteobacteria bacterium; assembly: GCA_964522515.1. Taxonomy (GTDB): domain Bacteria; phylum Patescibacteriota; class Patescibacteriia; order UBA2196; family UBA2196; genus CAYNCE01. Next base: position 17,518 of record CAZFWC010000012.1, read on the forward strand.
AATATTAGATTTAAAACAGTAACCCCGCACCATAAAGATGCAGGGCGGACAAGCCGAAATGAATTTGTTCACACATTAAATGCTTCTGGTCTTGCAACAAGTCGTTTAATTCCAGCAATTTTAGAACAAAATCAACAAGAAGATGGTAGTGTTAAAGTCCCTAAAGTTTTGCAAAAGTTTGTTGGGAAAAAG
>CAZFWC010000012.1:17809-19634 GCA_964522515.1 uncultured Gammaproteobacteria bacterium
GAAAAAATGAAAAGGCGTGACTACCACAATTCAGAATATACTGGAAATTTATTAAAACAACGAGAGCGATTAGTTAAAACCGAACGCAAGTTTTTTTGCAAGAAAATTTTATTATTATTTTGTATTTTAATAATTAGTTTAATATTTTATTGGTTATTTTTTTCATCATTTTGGCAAATTAAAAAAATTAATATTACTGGCACAAGCAAAGTAGAAGAAATTGATCAGATTGAAAAAATCGCGCAAGAATTTTTATCATATAAAAGATTTTTAATTTTATCAGGACAAAATGTTTTTTTAGTTAATAAAAAAGGTTTGCAAAATATAATTACAACAAAATTAGATTTAGAAAAAGCAGAAATTAAAATTGAAAAACCAAATTTATTAAAAATTAAAATAAATAAAAAAATACCAGCATTAATTTGGCAAGAAGGAGATAAATATTTTACAATTTTTAATGACGCTAAAATTAAAGAGCAAGTTTATAATATTGAAGCGTATGAGTTGCCAATAATTAGTAAAAATACAACAACTGAAATTTTGATTAATAAAAAATATGTTTCAGAAGATCAATTAAATTATATTTCAAAAATATTTTCATTATTTAATTTTTATTTTTCAGATTTAAAAATACAAAAATTTGTTTTAGAAAATATGCAAAGTAGAGAAGTGAAATTAATTACTTCTGAAAATTGGCACATTTTATTAAGTTTAGATGTTGATGAAGAACAAAGTTTAAATAATGTAAAATCTATCTTAGATCAAAAAATTAAAAACAGAGTGGGGTTACAATATATTGACGCAAGAATTAAAGATAAAATTTATTATAAATAATTTTAAAATTAAATTTTTATTTTTTTTAATTCTTTTAAAGTTTTTATTTTAATAATTTTTTGCCTTATTTCTGAGGCATTTTTTTGTCCCTTAAAATATTGTAACAAATGTTTTCGCAAAGGAATTAAATTTTTATTGTATTTTAAAAATAATTCTGAGTGTTGTGTTATTGTTTTTTTAATTTGTTCTTGTGTTGTAATTTTGTATTTTTTATTTTTTGAATATTTTTTAATCTGGTCAAAAATAAATGGATTTCCCAAAGCGCCTCTGGCAATTCCAATTCCATCAGCGTTTGTTTTTTCTAAAATATTTTTTGCGTCTTCTACAGTATTAATTCCGCCATTTGCTAAAACAGGAATTTCTGGTAAAAGTTGTTTTACTTTTTTAATTATTTCAAAATTAATTTTTCCAGAAAAACCTTGTTTTAAACTTCGTCCGTGAATCATTAAACTTGAAATTGGCAAATCTTTAATAAATTCAACAAATTCAATTGCTGAAGTATTTTTAACTTGCGAACGGATTTTAATTGAAACAGGAAGTTTTGTATTTTTTAAAACAGTTTGAATAATTTCTCGCGCAAGTTTTTTATTATTCATTAATAAAGCGCCAGCGCCAGTTTTTGTAACTTTGCGCGCAGGACAACCAAAATTTAAATCAATTCCAGAAAGAGCAGAGATGTCATCCCGAGCGGAGCGGAGTGAGTTGAAGGATCTCGTAGAATTATAATAATCATTGATAACCTGTAGAGCTTTTTTAAAACTTTTTGGTCTGCTTCCAAACAATTGTAAAATTACATTTTTTTCATTTGGTAAAAATCTTAGCATTTTTAAAGTTTTTGCATTTTTTCTCCAAATTCCTTCAACAGAAACCATTTCTGTGTACACAACATCTGCTTTATTTTGCAAACAAATCAACCTAAAAGCAGGATCTGTGTATCCTGTCATTGGAGCCAAAGCCAAAATTGGCTTTTTAATTTTTGACCAAATGTTTT
>CAZFWC010000013.1:0-18831 GCA_964522515.1 uncultured Gammaproteobacteria bacterium
TAATGAATTTGGTTTTGATTATTTGCGAGATAATATGGTTCAAAGTTTAGAACAAAAAGTTCAGGTCCGCAGATTAAACGCTGATCCCACAGATTTTAATCGCAGATCTGACGCTGAGAATTATTTGCATTTTGCGATTATTGATGAAGTTGATTCAATTTTAATTGATGAAGCGCGAACGCCTTTAATTATTTCAGCTCCTGACACAAGTCCAACTAAAAAGTATGTTGAATTTTTTCGTTTAGTTGCGCGACTTAAAGAAAATGAACATTATAATATTGATGAAAAAATGAGATCAGCAACTTTAACTGAAGAAGGAATAAAAAAAATGGAAGAAATGTTAGGTGTTGAAAATATTTATACAGACCGTGGAATGCGAGAAGTTCACCATATCGAACAAGCTTTAAAAGCCAAAGTTTTATTTAAAAAAGATAAAGATTATGTTGTTAAAGACGGAGAAATTATAATTGTTGACGAATTTACAGGAAGATTAATGTTTGGTCGCAGATATTCTGATGGTTTGCATCAGGCAATTGAAGCAAAAGAAAGCGTTGAGGTAAAACAAGAATCAATTACAATGGCAACAATTACTTTTCAAAATTATTTTAGAATGTATAAAAAATTAGCGGGAATGACAGGAACTGCAGTAACTGAAGCTGAAGAATTTTCAAAAATATATAATTTAGATGTAATAATTATTCCAACAAATAAACCAATAATTCGTGACGATAAAACAGATGTGATTTTAAAAACTGAAAAAGAAAAATATCAGGCAATTGTTCAGGAAATTAAAAAGAGAAATGAAAAAGGACAACCGATTTTAGTTGGCACAATTTCAATTGAAAATAATGAGCATTTGTCAGGATTATTAAAACGAGAAGGCGTTGAGCACAAAGTTTTAAATGCAAAATATCACGAGCAAGAAGCAGAAATTATTGCGCAAGCTGGCAGAAAAAACGCTGTTACAATTGCAACAAATATTGCTGGTCGCGGTGTTGATATTGTTTTAGGTGGCAATCCTTGTGAGAAAAAAGAGCAAGATGAAGTTAAAAAATTAGGCGGTTTGATGGTTTTGGGAACAGAGCGACACGAATCTCGCAGAATTGACAATCAGTTGCGCGGAAGATCTGGCCGACAAGGAGATCCTGGTTTGTCGCAATTTTTTGTTTCAATGGAAGATGATTTAATGAGAATTTTTGGCGGTGAAAAAATGAAATCTCTAATGACTACTTTGGGTGTGCCGGACGGAATGCCAATTGAAAATAAAATGATTTCTAGACAAATTGAAAACGCGCAAAAAAAAGTTGAAGGAAATAATTTTGATATTAGAAAACATTTAGTAGAATATGATGATGTGATTAATAAACACAGGGAAGTGATTTATAAAAAAAGGAATAAAATATTAAATTTTCAATAATCAATTTTCAATTTTCAAACAATTTTTTAATGAGTTAATTTTTTAAGATAAAAAGGCAATTCCAAATTTGGAATTGCCTTGAACTAAAATTTTTTTTAACTAACAAATACAAACAAAACAAAATACTAGAAAAATGCCGGCAACAATTAAAAAATTTTTGAGGTCCTCCTTAGCCTGTTTATTATCAGGATCAGGAGATCCGCCATAAAAATACCCATAAAAAAATTTCATTATAATAACCTCCCATTCTAAATAAATTATTAATAATTTCCCTCTTTTATTTTTATTATTTTAATTATCAATTAAAATTTTATTTCTGTCAACCCCACTTATCCACAATTAAAATATTTACTCTAATTTTAGCTAAAAATATGATAAATAATCAACTAAACAATTTAGAAAAAGAAGATAATAAAAATAATAAAAATATTATTTTAAATCACATTAAAGAAGAAATTTCTGTGGTGGTTAAGTTTCACACGCAAAGTGAAGATGAGAGTTCTTGGAATTTGGAAGAAATTTATGAAGTGATTGGAACTATTTTTGAAATTCCAATTGAAGTAAGAATAAAATTAGAAGAAATTAAAGATAAAGAAATTGAGAAATTAAGAAAGGAAGAAATTAAGGGATTGGATTCTAGAGAAAAAATTATTAATTATTTAAATAATTTAGCAGTTGCGGAATATGAAAAATTAGAGCAGAGAATTAATTCTGATGAAAATTTAAAAGCGCAGTTAAGATCAGATGAAAAGACCTCAATGAGCGTGATTGAAAAAATGATTTTACTGCGTTCAATTGATTCGTTGTGGGTTGAACACATTGATGCGATTGATGCGATGAGACAAGGAATTGGTTTGCGCGGTTACGGGCAAAAAGATCCTTTGGTAGAATACAAAAAAGAAGCACACAAAATGTTTCAAGATTTGCTTTCAAATATTCGCAGACAAGTTGTTTATAGTATTTTTAAAGTTGGAATTTCTCCAATTAACAATCAACAAACAACAACTAATAATAAAATGAATTTTTCTGGTCCAACTAAAATTGGCGAAACATCTTCTACTTTGCAAAAAATTAAATCTGCTCCAATTAAAAAACAAAATAAAGTTGGCAGAAATGATTTGTGTCCGTGTGGGAGTGGGAAAAAGTTTAAGAAATGTTGTGGGGCTTAAAAAATATGCGAATAGTCGGAATAATAATTAAAAATAATAAAATTTTATTAATACGCCGAATCAAAAATGAACGGGAATATTACGTTTTTCCTGGAGGTGGCACAGAAAAAGGAGAAACAGAAGAAGATACACTTAGACGGGAAATTAAAGAAGAGTTAAGTTTAGAAATAAAAAAGTCTGAAAAGATATTTGAAATGCAAAACCAAGGAAACAAAGAAGTATATTTTTTAATAGAAAATTTTACAGGCAAGGTAAAATTAGGCGGACCAGAAAAAGAGAGGATGAACAAACAAGACCAATATTATTTGGAGTGGAAAGAATTATCAAAAATTAATAAAATAAATAATTTGTATCCAAAAGAAGGTGTTATTAAGTTATTCGAGTTTTTATGCAAACAATTAAAAAATCAGTAGAAAAAATTAATCATTTTCAATGTGGAAAATGTAAAAAATGGTGGACGATTGGCGATGCAAATGAAAAAAAGAAAAAATGGTTTTGCCCGTGGTGTGGGAAAGAACAAGAAATTGTGGTAAAATAAAGATACAAATTAAAATATTTTTATGAAAAAACAAATAATTCCAATTGAAGTTTCAGCAAGACATATACATTTATCTCAAAAAGATTTAGATAAACTTTTTAGTAAAAATTATTCTCTTAAAATATTTAAAAAATTATCGCAAGTAGAAATGTTTGCGGCAAAAGAAAAAGTAAAATCATTAAATTTTGATTTAAGAATTGTTGGTCCAGTTAGAAAGGAAAGTCAAATTGAAATTTCAAAAACTGAAGCTATTAAATTTGGAATAAATGCTGAGCTAAAACTTTCAGGTGATTTAAAAAATGTTAGAACTTTTTTAGAAGTACAAGGTCCAAAAGGAAAAATAAATGTAAAAGTAATTGTTGCTAAACGACATTTACACTGTTCAAAACAAGAAGCAAAAAAATTAAATCTAAAAAATAATCAAAAAGTTTCAGTAAAAATTTTAAATGAACGAGCTTTAATTTTTGAAAATGTAATTGTGCGAGTAGCTGATAATTTTAATTTAGCTTGTCACATTGATACTGACGAAGCTAACGCTTGCGGATTAGGAAAAGTTTGTGGAATTGGAGAATTAATAATTTAAATTAATTAAATTTGTATGAATAATATTTTAATTTTAAATTTAGGTTCAACTTCATTTAAATATGAATTGTTTGATTTATTAAATTTGAAATCTTTACAAAAAGGAAATTTTGAAATTAAACAAGTTGAATTTAATAAAACACAAGATAAAATAGATAAAATTTTTCGCGGTATTTTGCGTGAAATTGGACAAATTGATAAAATAAAAAAGATCGGGCACAGAGTTGTTCACGGTGGAAATATTTTTTTAAATACAAAAGAGATAAAAGAAGTAGATTTAAATGAATTAGAAAAAATTAATAATTTAGCGCCACTTCACAATCCGTTTAATTTAGCTGGTATTAAGAGCGCAATTAAATATTTACCAAATGTAAAAAATTTTGCTGTTTTTGATACAACTTTTTTTCAAGATTTAGCAAAATATGTAAAAGTTTATCCAATTCCTTATGAATATTATGAAAAATATGGAATTAAAAAATTTGGTTTTCACGGAATTTCACACAAATACGCAATTGAAAAAGCAACTGAAAAATTAAATAAAAAAATAAATAAAGTTAAAATAATTTCTGTTCACTTGGGCGGAGGTTGTTCAATAACAGCATTTGAAAATGGAAAAGCAGTTGAAACTTCGATGGGTTTTACTCCAATGGAAGGATTAATGATGCAAACTCGTTCAGGAGATATTGATATTGGAGTAGTAAAAGAAATTTTATTTCAAAATGATAATAATATAAAAGAAGTCTACAGAATTTTAAATCAAGAATCTGGTTTAAAAGGAATTTCTCAAAAAGATAATTATTTAGATGTTCTTGAAGGTGTAAAGAATAAAAATCAAAAATGTCAATTAGCTTTTCAAATGTTTGTTTTAAAAATTCAAAAATATATTGGCGCGTATTTAGCAATATTGGGAAAAGTTGATGCAATTATTTTTACAGGTAAAATTGGCGCTGGAAAAATTGAAACAAGGAAAGCAATTTTAAAATCAAATTTATTTAAAGGAATTAAAAGTTTAGTAATTGAACCTTGGGAAGAATTAGAGATTGCTCAAGAAATAAAAAGTAAATAATAAATAATTAATTAAAATTAGTTTAAACTAAAAAAATGAACAGACTTTCAATAAAAATCACAGGACCAGCAGGGTTTGGAATAAAAGTCACAGGAGTTATGTTGGCTAAAATATTTATTCGCAAAGGATTGAATGTTTTTGCGTACACAGAATATCCTTCTTTAATTCGTGGTGGACACAATATTTATCAGATTGATATTTCAGATAAATCAGTAAATTCAAGTAAAGAAAAATGTGATATTTTAATTGCTCTAGATAAAAAGTCAATTGAAGTTGAATCTAAAAATTTGAGTAAAAACGGAATAATTTTATATGATGAAAATTTTGGAAAAATTCCAGCGCAAAAAAATATTCAATTTGTTGCTGTGCCTTTTGTTGAATTAGCTAAAAAAGCTGGTGAAGAAATTATGAAAAATACAGTTGCAGTTGGCGCGTTGTTGGGAATTTTAAATTTAAAATTAGATGAATTTAATAATATTTTAAAACAAGAATTTAAAGATAAAAAAGGAGTTGGAGAGAAAAATATTTTGGCTGCAAATTTAGGAAAAGAGTTTATTGAGAAAAATAAAAATAAGTTAAATTCCACGGGATCCTTCGTCGCTGACACTAAAAGACCTGCTCCTCAGGACAGGCTTTTACTAACTGGAAATCAGGCGACTGCTTTAGCAACAATTGCAAGTCAATGTCAAGTTTATGTTGCTTACCCAATGACTCCTGCAACAGATATTTTGCATATTTTAGAAGCAAAACAAAAACAAACTAAAATGTTAGTTCACCAGCCAGAAGATGAAATTGCAGGGATTCATTTTGCTTTAGGCGCTTCATTTGCTGGCGCTCGTTCTGCAACGGGAACTTCTGGTGGCGGATTTGCTTTAATGAACGAAGGATTATCTTTAGCTGGAATGTTAGAATTGCCAATTGTAATTTTTGAAGTTCAAAGACCAGGTCCAGCAACAGGAAATCCAACTTGGACAGAGCAAGGTGATTTAAATTTTGTAATTAATTCTGGGCACGGTGAATTTCCTAAAATTGTTTTAACACCTGGCGCGCCAGAACAAATTTTTAGTTTAGTTCAGCGCGCGTTTAATTTAGCTGACAAATTTCAAACTCCAGTAATTGTTTTAACAGACAAACATTTGGGAGAATCTAGTTTTACAGTTTTAAAAAATGTATTTAATAAAATTGAAAAAATTGACAGAGGCAAAATTATTAAAGAAATAAAAAATACTAAAAATGTTTTTGCTAGATATAAATTTGAAAAAGATGGGGTTTCTTGGCGCGCAATTCCTGGTGTGGGAGGTGGAGAACATATTGCAAATTCTGACGAACACAATGAAGTTGGTTTTTCTAATGAACTTTCTCAAGTGCGTAAAAAAATGATGGATAAAAGAATGAATAAATTAGAAGAAATTCGCAAGGAAATTCCTTTACCAAAAATTTATGGACCAAAAAATGCAGATACAACTTTGGTTTGTTGGGGTTCAACTTTTGGAGCCTGCTTTGACGCAATTTTAGAAATAAATAAGTCAAAAGTTAAAAGTCAAAAGTTAAAAGTTAATGTTTTGCACTTTGAATTTGTTTGGCCTTTGTGTAAAAATCTTGATAAATTTTTATCTAAATTTAAAAAATTAGTTTTAGTTGAAAATAATAAAACAGCGCAACTTGGAAAATTAATTCAACAAGAAACAGGAATTGAAATAAAAAATAAAATTTTAAAATATGATTCACGACCGTTTTGGGTTGAAGAAATTATTTCTAAACTAAAAAAATGAAAAAATTAAACCCAACAATTTATAACACAAATTATAATCCTACTTGGTGTCCTGGGTGCGGTAATTTTGGAATTTGGACTGCGTTAAAAAATGCTTTGGCTGAATTAGGAATTGAACCGCGCAATTTAGTAATTGTTTATGATATTGGATGTATTGGAAATATGGCTTCAACAATAAAATGTTACGGTTTTCATTCTTTGCACGGTCGCGCTTTACCAGTTGCAGTTGGTGTAAAATTAGCTAACCCAAAATTAACAGTGCTTGCGATTGCTGGTGACGGTGGCGCGTACGGTGAAGGAACGAATCATTTTATTCATTCTGCGCGTTATAATTCTGATGTATTATTTCTTGTGGCAAACAATCGTAGTTTTTCTTTAACTACTGGGCAAGCTTCCCCAACTTCTGATTTAGGTTTTGTTACAAAAACAACTCCTTTTGGAGAGGTAAAACAACCAATTAATCCAATTGCGCTTTCACTTTCTAGCGGAGCAAGTTTTGTGGCGCGTGGCGTGGCTTTTGAACCAAAAGATTTGACAGAAATTATTAAACAGGCAATTCAACACAAAGGTTTTTCTCACATTGATATTTTGCAACAGTGTGTCACTTTAAATAAAGTAAATACAATTGATTGGTACAAAAAAAGAATTTATAAATTGCGAAACAATAAAACAAATAATTTAAAATTAGCTTTTGATAAAGCTTTAGAAACAGAAAAAATTCCAGTTGGTGTTTTTTATAAAAAAGATAAAAAAACTTATGGAGAAAATTTATCCCGCAATTCTATTGAATCATTTCGGGATTTTAGTTCTGAAGTTTGCGCGGTTGAACAAAAGATTGAGTTTGATAAAAAAAGTTTGTTGAAAGAATATAAATAAAGAAATTCAGGAAATAACAAATTAACAACCAGAAAATAAAGCCGATAGTTTATCAAATCAGATAAACTGTTGGCTTTTTTATTTTACTCAATTTTTTTTTGCTATTTTAAAATTAAATTGGTAAGATGAAAAAGTATTAGATAGAATTTGTGTGATATTAATTCGGGATTCTTCGTGTTTTTTGACTCGCTTTGCTCGTCAAAAACACTCAGGACAGGCTAAAAAAATGAAAATTGCTTTAATCCACGATATGCTTGTTCAAGAAGGTGGGCAAGAACGAGTTTTGCGAGCTTTACAGGAAATTTTTCCAAATGCTCCAACTTTTGTTTTGTTTTATAATCAGGATAAAAAACAAAAATTTTATAAAACAAAAAATATTCAAACTACTTTTTTGCAAAAAATGCCAGGAATTGAAAAAAAGTTTCAGTGGTACTTGCCTTTAATGTCGTCTGCGATTGAATCGCATAATCTTCGCGAATTTGATTTAATTTTATCTTCAAGTTCGTCTTTTGCAAAAGGCGTAATTACACAACCAAAAACTTTACACATTTGTTACTGCCACACACCAACTCGTTACCTTTGGTCAAATTCTCAAGAATATATTGATGATTTGCTTTATCCAAATTTTATTAAAAAAATATTACCTTTGTATTTATCGTATTTAAGAAATTGGGATTGGTCAGCTTCACAAAGAGTTGATAAATTTTTAGCAAATTCTAAAACAATAAAAAATAGAATTAAAAAATATTATAATAAAGACGCGCAAGTAATTTATCCTCCGGTTGACACAAATAAATTTTATATTTCTGAAAATTTAAAAAATTATTATTTAATTGGCGGTCGTTTGGTTCCGTATAAAAAATTTGATTTAGCGGTGCGCGCGTTTAATCGTTTAGATATTCCTTTAAAAATTTTTGGTGTTGGTCCAGAAATAAATCGTTTGCAAAAAATTGCTAAATCTAATATTGAATTTTTAGGAGAAGTGTCTGAAGCTAAAAAAGCTGAATTGTATTCTCAATGTTTAGCTTTTATTAATCCACAAGAAGAAGATTTCGGAATTACAGTAGTTGAAGCAATGGCAAGTGGCAGACCTGTGATTGCTTATTCTGCTGGTGGGACTTTGGAAACAATAAAAGAAGGTGAAACTGGAGAATTTTTTGAAGACCAAACTTGGGAAAATTTAGCTAATACAATTATTCATTTTCAACCTGAAAAATATAATTCTGAAAAAATAAAAAACCACGCTGAGCAATTTAACAAAACGCGATTTAAAAATGAGATTAGAAATTTTATCAATGATTTAATTGGATAATATTTTTTTGAATTAATAAAATAGTGAAAGAAAAGTAATAGATTAAGTTAAGTGTATTGTCTATATAACAATATATAGACAATACAAAAACCAAACTCTATTTAATAACTTTATCAATAAACAAAACACCATTTAAATGATCAATTTCGTGTTGTAAAACTCTGGCAAACAAATTTTTAGCTTTTAATTTTTTCAAATCAGCATTTAAGTCTAAATATTTTATAACAACAGAATTGTGTCGTTTTACTTTTCCAAATACGCCAGGAATTGATAAGCAACCTTCTTCTATTATATTTTTTAGCCAAGATTTTTTAATTATTTTAGGATTAATAAAACACACAGCTGAATTTTTTAAATTTACAACAATTGCTCGAATATTTTTGTAAACTTGTGGCGCAGCCAAACCAATCCCATCTTTTTTTAACATTGTTTCGCCTAAATTTTCAATAAAGTTTTTAAAGTCAGAATTTAAAATTTCCTCGCGTTTTAATTCACGAGATTTGTTTCTTAAAACTGGATTTGGATGTTTAATAATATTTAAAATCATAATGTTTTAATTTTAGCAAGAAAATTATTTTAATTCAAATTTTGTTTTTTGTTTTTTTGTGTTATAATAAAATCAGTTAATTAACTTATCCGCGACTTTATGGAAAATATAAATTTCGACAATCTAGCAACCAAGGACGACATTAAATTATTTAGAAATGATTTAAAAGAAGAATTAAAGAATTTTGCAACTAAGGAAGACTTGCAAGAGTTTTCTTTTGAATTAACCAAAGGCAATGATAAAGTTATTAAAGAATTAAAAATAATGAGAGAAGAATCAGCTTCGCATTCTAAATCATATAAAGACAATGAAGAAGAAATAGAAAAACACGAAGAAGTTTTGGATGATCATGAAAAAAGGATCAATGTTTTGGAATTACAACCAGCAATTTAAAGTTGATATTTGTTAACTGATAATTGTTTTTTGTGTTTTATTTTTCGGCTAATTTTAGCCGAATTTTTGGTTATTTTAAGGTTATCCACAGTTTTTGTTTTAGGAACACACTTCTGTCGGTTTCTTAATTTTTAAATATTTGTAAATCTTAAATCATAAATTGTTTTACATTTAGATCCTTCGCTCCTAAAAAATTCTAAAAGTCGCTCGGGACAGGCTAAAAAAGAAATAATCAAATCCTCTCTGGGTCCACATCAATTACAAAATCATTTGGAATAAATTTAAGCAGTTTTTTAACTTCAAAATTAAGTGAGGTCTTGAGAATTATTTTATATTTAAATTTATTTCTAATTTTTTTAGGGTGATTTTCCAAAGGTCCTAAAACCTCAATATTTTTAAAGTTTTCTTTTATTTGTAAGACAACTTTTTTTGTTTTATAAATTACATTTTTTTCTTTTGTATCTTGAAAACTTAATTTAATTAATTTTACAAACGGAGGATAATTAAAAATTTTACGATTTTCTAATTCATTTTTGTAAAAAATTGCTGGTTTATTTTGACTAATACTTTGAATAACAAAATTTTCAACATCATTAGTTTGCAAAATAATTTCAGAATTTTTAGCTTGTGATTTAATTTTGTAAAATAATTGATAAGCTTTTTCACTGGTTCTAAAATCAGGATAATACAAAAATTGGTCAAAATTTGTGAACGCAATTAAATTAAATTTTGAAAAATTTATTTTATTAATCACAAATTCAGTGCCAATTAAAATATCATAATTTGAATTTAATAATTTTGTTTGTTTGTCAAAAATTTGGATTTTAGAATTTTCAAATTCTTTTTTTAGTTCAATTTTTATTTTTTCAACTCCTTGACCTTTAAACTTAATTTCAGAAGATTGACATTTTGGACAAAACGGCGGAATTTCAGTTTTATAATTGCAAAAGTGACAATGTAATTTTTTATCATTTGCATGATAAGCTAAACTTAATTCACAATCAGGACATTTAAAAACATAATTGCATTTTTCACAAAAAATATAATTTGCCAAACCTTTGCGATTGTGGAAAATAAATATCTTATTATTTTGAGATAAATTATTTTTAATTTTTGAAATTAATTTTTCAGATAAAAAAGAATAATTACTTTTTAATCTTTCAAATTTTAGATTTATAATATTTATTTTATTTTTTTTTATTTTTTTACCCGCTTGACCAACTTGTGCAAGACTAGCGGGCAGGTATTTTGTATTTTTATATTTATAATTTTCCACGCTCGGTGCTGAATTTACAAAATTTATTTTACATTTATTTTCTTTAGCTAACCATTTTGCAATTTGACGCGCGTCAAATCGTGGATTAATTTCAGATTGCTTGTGATTCCAATTTGCTTCATCATAAATAATAATTTCAGTTAAATTTGAAAAGGGAAGTAAAACAGAAATTTTTGTTCCAATTATTATTTTTTCCTGTTTATTTAAAATTTCTAAATAATTTTTAAAAAGTTTTGTTTTAGCTACTTTTGAGTGAACTCTAAAAATATTTTTGTTATCTAATTTTAATTCAGAAATAATTTTGTCAATTAAATCAACTTCTGGAACTAAGATTAATTTTTGTTTATTTTTAGCACTGGAGCCTGTCCGCCGTAGTCTAGTAGAATTTTTTAAATGCGAAGTCGGATTGGCAAGTTTTTTAGGAATATCAGGAAGTATTGATTTTAATGAAATACTTTTAGCAGATAAATAATAATCAAACATAAAATTAATTAATTTTATTTGCTGTGAAGTAATTAAAATTTCTGGATATAAAATTTTATTAATTTCTTTTAATTTATATTTCCACCTACGCTGAATCTTCGGCGGACAAGTAGTATTTTTATTTTTTTCAATTTTTAAAACTAGACCAGATACATTTTTTCCTCGCAGATTAATTTCTACAATTTGACTAGCTTTAATTTTTTTACGCAATTCTAAAGGCACTAAATAAGTAAAATATTCAGTAGCTCTTGGCATTTTTACGGCTGGCAAAACTTGAATTTGCATATATATTTTCACCCCGTGAAATTGTCCTTTTAAAGACAGTATTTCACTGGGTAAATTTTAACATTCCATAAATAGAATAGCAATTTATTTTTTATATATAGTTTTAGTGAATAGCTACGGGATCTTTCGATCCTAAAAAAATCCTATAAGTCGCTCAGGACAGGTTAGAAAAAAATAAAAACCCTGTCTTTGTCAATGATTATTTTAATCAAGGCTGACAAATAACAGGGTTGTTTGTTGGTCAAGCTATTTTGATTTGTTTGCATTTTTTATTCCTTTTTTATCTCTGAGTTTTTCATTAATTATTTCAAATCTTTTTTCAAATTTAGATTTTGGTTGTATTATTTTAATAAAATCAATATCAGATCGTGGAATTTTAATTTTTTCAGTACCAAAACCATCAATAATATCAAAATGGATAAGATGATTTTCAAAAAGATTATTAATGCCTACCCATCCTGTTTGAGTGACTTTTTCATTTTTTTTAAATCTAGCTATTCCGACAAAAGGTTGTTTGTTTAATTGCGGAATATTTATTAACTCAGAAATAATAATTTTCTCGTTTTTGTTATTAAAAGTCATAATAGCTCGACCAGTTTTCCAGTGTTCGTTTTTCATTTTTCTCACCTCCTTCATTTTAATTGTGAATTTTATTTAACTTGTTTGTTAAATTAAATTGTAGTATAATAAAATTAATAAATAATTAATATAATAAAAATATGATTAAAAAACAAAACAAAAAAATAAATGTTGCAATAAATGGTTTTGGTAGAATTGGCAGAGCTGTATTTAAAATTGCTTTTGAAAAAGATAATTTTGAAATTGTTGCAATTAATGATTTAACTAACAACGTAACTTTGGCGCATTTATTAAAATATGATTCAGTTTATGGTATTTATAATAAAGATGTAAAAAGTGATAAAAACAGTTTATATATTAACAATAAAAAATATCCAGTTTATGAAATTACAGAGCCGAAAAATTTACCGTGGGGAAAATTAAAAGTAGATGTTGTTTTAGAATGTACAGGTAGATTTGTTAAAGACGGTTCGTTTAACGCGCATCTTAATGCTGGAGCAAAAAAAGTTATTTTATCCGCTCCTTCAAAAGGAAAACCAGAAATTCCAATTTATATAATGGGTGTTAATAATGATAAATATAAAAATGAAAAAGTTATTTCAAATGCATCGTGCACAACAAATTCAATTGCGCCAATTAGCGATATAATTGATAAAAATTTTAAAATAAAACAAGCTTTTTTAACAACAATTCATTCTTATACTTCAGACCAAAATTTAATTGATGGTCCGCACAAAGATTTGCGTCGCGCTAGAGCTGCGACTAATAATATTATTCCAACTACAACTGGCGCAACAGTTGCTACAACAAAAGTTTTGCCAAGATTAAAAAATAAATTTAATGGGATTGCGGTTCGTGTGCCAACTATTTGTGGTTCGCTGTCTGATTTAACTTTTGTAGTTTCTAAAAAAACCACAGCAGAAAATGTAAATAAAATTTTAAAAAATGCTAGCAAAACTTTAAAATTAAAAAATATTTTGTCAGTTACAAATGAACCAATTGTTTCAAGTGATATTATTGGCAATCCATATTCAAGTATTGTTGATTTGTCATTAACTCAAGTTGTGGAAAATAATTTAATTAAAATTTTAACTTGGTATGATAATGAATGGGGTTACAGCAACAGAATGGTAGAAATGATTGAAATTGTTACTTAAGAACAATAAATTTTTTCTGTTTCTTTAATCATCTTTTTTAAACTAAATTGTTTTACTTTTTCTAAATTATTTTTTTTAAATTTATTTCTTAATTCTGGATTATTAATTAATTTTTCAATCGCGTTTGCAAATTCACGCGGTTTTTTTGGTTGCACTAAAATACCATTTACATCAGGTTCAATTATTTCTAATATCCCACCAACTTGACTGGCAACAATTGGCAAACCAGCAGATAGAGCTTCAATTGGCGTGTAAGGAAATCCTTCTTTTATGGAAGGTAAACAAAAAATATCAAAGGCAGGCAAATATTGGCTAGCATTTTCCAAAGTGCCAACTAGAAAAAAATTATTTTCTAAATTTAATTTTTTAATTTCTTTTTCTAATAATTTTTTTTGTGAACCTTCACCAATAACAATAAAAATTAAATTATCAAATTTATTAGATAAAATTTTAGCAGCTTGGATTAAATATTCAATACCTTTCATTGTGCAAAGAATGTTTTGGTGTTTTGACGACAAACCAGAATTACTTGCAACAGGAAATAAATTAGCAATTGTTCCAATTATAAATTTTGAGTTTGGGAGATTAAATTTTGAATTTAATTTATTAAGAGCTTCATTTTTTTCTAAAAAATTTATTTTTTCTAAATCAATTCCATTGTGAATTGTGATAAATTTTTTATGATACGCGGTGTGGTGATTTAAAGCAGTAATTTTATCGTGTTCTGAAACGCAAATGATTTTATCTTTACAAAAACCTGAAATTTTTTCAGACCACAAATAAAATTTGCGTTTAAAATAATTCATTGGCTCATTAAAAACAAATCCGTGCGCTGTGTAAATAATTTTTAAATTTTTGTTGTATATTTTTTTATAAAACCATCCAATAACCGCGCCAGTTGATCCAATTTTACTTGAATTTAAATGAATAATATCTGGTTTGCTTTTTTCAAATAAATTAAACAATTCAAAGCTAGATAAAAAATCTCGCAAAGGATTAATCGCGCGCACAACTTGTTTTAAGCGCCAAATTTTAATTCCTTGATTTTTTAATTTTTGTAACCACAATTCGTCTTTACCTTGCCCAACAGCGATTTCAATTTCAAATTTTTCTTTGTCTAAATTTGTAGCTAAATCAAAAACATATTTCTGCGCGCCGCCAGAATCAGTTTGAGTGATTAAAAATAAAATTTTAGTTTTTTTATTATTCATATTTAGTAAGTTAAATATACAGTATTTTGGTTTAAAAATCAAAATTTTTTATTTGCCAAAACAACTTAAAAATTGTAAAATCAAATTAATGAAAAAACCAAAAATTTTAATTTTAAGTTTAACTTATTTGCCTTTTATTGGCGGAGCAGAAATTGCTGTTCAAGAAATTACTAAAAGATTAAGTAATGATTTTGAATTTGATTTAATTACAGCGCGATTAGATAAAAAATTATCTAAATTTGAAAAAATAAATAATGTAAATATTTATAGAATTGGGTTTGGATGCAAAAATTTAGATAAATATATTTTTACTTTTTTTGGATTTTTTAAAGCATTAAAATTACATTTAAAAAATAAATACAAAATCATCTGGTCAATAATGGCCGCTTATTCAAGTTTTGCTGTTTTATTTAAAATTTTTACAAAAGCAAAAGTTGTTTTAACTTTGCAAGAAGGAGATCCAATTCAATATATTATAAATTTAAAAAGATTTAAAATATTTCGGCCAATTTATAAATTATATTTTAAAAAAGTTGATAAAGTTCAAGTGATTAGTAATTTTTTAAAAAATTGGGCAATTGATTTGGGAATTAATGAAAATAAAATTGTTGTTGTACCAAATGGTGTGGGCCAACCCACCTTCGCCCCTAATAATTCTAAATGGACTACGGCGGGCAGGCATCAAGGTTTAAAAAATAGATTAAATATTAAAGAAAATGAAAAAATAATTTTAAGTGTGTCAAGATTGGTTGAAAAAAATGGAGTTGAAAATTTGATTAGCAGTTTAAAAATTTTAAAAAATAAAAATATAAAATTATTAATTATTGGTGACGGTCCTTTAAAAAATAAATTAAAAAATTTAGTACAAGAATTAAAATTAAAAAATAAAATTATTTTTTTAGGAGAACTACCTTTTGAAGAAACACAAAAATATTATTCTATCGCAGATGTTTTTTGCAGGCCATCAATTTCAGAAGGTTTTGGAAATGTTTTTATTGAAGCAATGGCAAATCAAGTTCCAGTTGTTGCCACTAAAGTTGGTGGGATTGTGGATTTTTTAAAAGATCTTGGGTCAGACCAAACTGGTTGGTTTTGTAAGGTTAAAAATCCACAAAGCATTGCTGAAAAAATAAATTATATTTTAGATGAAAAAAATAAAAATGAGGTTGAGAAAGTTGTTGAAAATGCTAAAAAAATGGTTGATGAAAAATATTTGTGGGATAGAACTGCTAGGGATATGGAAAAAATATTTAAAATTTTATGTTAAAAAATATTCTTAAATTAATTTTAAAAATCTGGTGGCATCAGCAAATTATTAAATTTCAACAATTAATAAAATACTGCGTTGTTGGCGTGTTTGGAGCAATTATTGATATTGTGGCGCTTTGGTTTTTGGTTGAGATTTGTCAAATTTATTATTTAACATCAGCCACAATTTCATTTATTTTAGCTGTAATAAATAATTATTTTTTAAATAAATATTGGACATTTAAAGATGAGAGCAAAAGACATTTTGCGCAATTTGCAAATTTTTTCTTAATTAGCGTGATTGGTTTGTTTATTAATTTAGTTATAATATATTTATTAGTTGAAAAATTAGCAATTTATTATTTAATTTCTAAATTTATTGCCATTATAATTGTTACTTTTTGGAATTTTTTAATGAATAAATATATTACATTTAAAAAATATGAAAAATAATAAAATATTTATTGCTTCAGAAATTTTTCCTCCAGAAATTGGTGGGCCAGCAACTTACACTTTGAATCTAGCAAATGAATTAGCAAAAAAAGATTTTAAAGTTAGAGTTTTAACTTACGGAGAAAATAAACAAAAATTTTTATTTCCAATAAATTATGTTTCCAGAAAATCGCCATTTTTTTTAATGCAATTTATTTATTTTTTAAAACTTTTAAAATTTGGTTGGAATTTTGATATTATTTTTGCACAAGGTCCAAGTGTTGGACCTGCTACAATTTTTTTAAAATGGTTACGACTAGGAAAAACAAAAGTTATTGTAAAATTCGTTGGTGACCAATCTTGGCAACAAATTAATTTTAAAGAAAATAAAATTAGTTTTGATAAATATGTAAAATCATACGGAAAAAAATGGTTTGGATTAAAAATTTTTTGGATTCAAAAATGGCAAATGTTTTCTTTTAAAAATGCGGATCAAATTATAACGCCAAGTTATTATTTAAAAAATAAACTTATTGAATTAGGAATTGAAGAAGAAAAAATAAAAGTGATTTATAATTCAGTTGCAAAAATAAATATTGAAAAACAAAATAAAAATCCTAATCTAATAATTTCAATTGCTAGATTAGTTCCTTGGAAAGGAGTTGATTTATTAATTAAAATAATGCCAGAATTATTAAAAATTAATCCTGATTTTAAATTATTAATTTGCGGTAGTGGTCCTGAAAAACAAAATCTGCAAAACTTAATTTTAAAATTAAAATTAGAAAAAAATATTGAAATTAAAAAATGCAATCATCAAGAGGTTTTAAAATATTTATCTCAAGCAGAATTGTTTGTTTTAAATACTGGATACGAAGGTTTGTCTCATACAATTTTAGAAGCGATGTTTTCTGAAATTCCAATAATTACAACTAATGTTGGCGGAAATTTAGAATTAATAAAAAATAATGAAAACGGAATTTTAGTAGAATATAATAATAAAAAACAAATTAAAGATGCGATTTTAAAATTGCATAATAATCCAGAACTTCAACAAAAATTTATTCAAAACGCAAAAAAAGATTTAGATAAATTTAGTTTTGAAAATATGATTAATAAAACAATTGAAGTTTTAAAAAAATAAAAACAGGCTAAAAAATATGAAAGTTTTAATGTTTTCAATGGATAAAACCTTGCTAGGTGCTACAAAAAGTGGCGGTGATGCAGTTAAGCGACATAAAATTTATGGTGAGTTTTGTGATGAATTAAATGTTATTGTTTTTTGCCTGTCCGCCAAAGCCTTGGCGTCGGAAGGTAAAAAAGGTTTTTCAAAACAACAATTATCTAAAAATGTTTTTGTTTGGCCAACAAATTCTTTAACTCGTTTTAATTATTTTTTTAACGCGTACCAAATTGGCAAACAGATTTACAAAGATTCGCCTTTTAATTTAGTGATTGGAGATTTGTTTACTTCTGTTCCAGCGTGGTTTTTAAAAATAAAATTTAAAGTTCACCCTGTGAAATGCAACGCAATTTTTCCAAAGGAAAAATTATTTCACAGGGTAAAATTTCTAATGCATTTTCACGGAGATTTTTGGGATAATATTTTAGGACTAGAAAAAAAGTGGCACAATTATTTTATTTTATTATTTAGCAAATTTTTAGCGCGAAAAGCTGACGCGATTAGAGTTGTTTCAAATGGAACAAAAGATAAATTAGTAAAAGCAGGAATTAGATCAGATAAAATTTTTGTTATTTCAACTCCAACAGATTTAAGTAAATTTTTATCGTTTGATCAGTCGCGAGTTTATGAATTAAAACAAAAATATAATTTTGAAAACAAAAATAAAGTTTTAATTTTTGACGGCAGGATTGAAAAAGTAAAAAATTTAAATTGGTTTTTAGAAGTTTTTGCAGAATTAAAAAAAGAATACCAAAATTTAATATTCTTAATTATTGGGCAAGGAACAGAAAAAGAAAATTTAATTAAAAAAACTAAAGCTCTAAATTTAGAATCTTCTGTTAAATTTTTAAATAAAGTAGATTATGAAGATTTAACTAATTATTATCAAATTGCGGATATTTATATTTTGCCTTCGTTGTCAGAAAGTTTTGGAAAAGTTTTAGTTCAAGCTGGAGCTTCTGGGTTGCCGTGTGTTGCAAGCGCGACAACTGGCGCAAAAGAAATTATTCCCTCCTCCACTAAAGTTACGGCGGGCAGGCAAGATGAAGAGACAGGACTTTTAGTACCAATAAATAATAAAAAACAGTTTATTAATAAAATATTAAAATTATTAAAAGATGAAAAGTTAGCTAAACAAATGGGCGCAAACGCTAAAATTTTTGTTAAAGAAAATTTTGACGGCGACACTCAAATTAAAAAAATAATTAAACTTTGGCAGAGTTTGGTGTTTTAAATTAAATTATTTTATTTTTTTTGTTTCTTTATTCTGCGGATGTTTTGGTTTTTTCAAGGGGTCCGGAATGTC
>CAZFWC010000014.1:0-5196 GCA_964522515.1 uncultured Gammaproteobacteria bacterium
TAACCCAAATAAAATAGAGACGATGCCAACCAAAAAGATAACAGAAAAAAATATAACATCAAATATCAGATCTTTTTTTTCATCTTGGTCAAAAATTTTTTTCTTGTGACCCCAAATGTCTGTTGTCGCTTCTTGGTAATCTTTTTTAAATTTGAATGCTAAAAAAATAGATAAAATAATTAAATAAGCTCCTGCTATTATTATGTTAAAAAAGTAGAGAGCTATGCCAAATACAATGCCAAATACAATTAAACCTACAATAGTTATTATGTCTATTATTCCTGTCAAAAATTCATTAACTGGTTCATTCATAATCTACCTCCCAAGATTTGCTAAATTTTTAAATTATTTTTTGTTTGAGTAAAGTATAAATCAGAATCAATATTAAATCAGCTAAATAGACAAAAAAATAGCAACCCTTGACATTTTTGCTAAAGTAAGCTATAATTAAGATATAAATTGTCATCGGAAATACCGACAAATTATGAAATATTCAAAAGAACTACAAAATATTGGTTTAACTACAAAACAAGCCCAAACATATTTGGCTTGCTTAAAACTGGGCTCTTCTTCTGTTAAACCGATTTCTGAATTAGTTGAACTGCCCCGTACCACAACTTATGAAGTTTTAGAAGGATTATATAAAAAAGGATTTATTAATAGATTAATAAAAAAGAAAATTCGCTATTATTCTGTTGAAGACCCACGAATTTTAATTAAAAAAGTTAAAGATAATTTAGAAGGAGCTGAAAAAATAGTTCCTGATTTGTTAGGTTTATTTATGAGCGCCAAAGTTTTGCCAGAAGTAAAACTTTATGAAGGCAAAGAAGCAGTGATTAACGCCTGGGAGGAAATTTTACAAGAAGGAAAAAAATACAAAACATTACGAGTAATTACAAACTTGCAACCATTTGAAACTTTAAAAAAATATTTTCCAAAGTTTAGGCAAAAAAGAAAAGAGATTGGATTATTTTCTAAAATACTATTAACCAATACTCCAGAATCTGAAAAATTCATTGTTAAAGATACAGTTAAATTCCAAGAAACAAAATTATTACCAGAGAATTATAAATTTAATGTTTCGGTTGATATTATTGGTGACAAAATTTTCTTTTTTTCTTTAAAAAATGAATACACAGCAGTAGTTGTGCAAAATAAAGAAATTGCACAAACAATAGCAACTTTATTTGAATTGATTTGGCGATCAATTAAAAATTAAATTTGTTTAACATTAAAAAGTTATCAACATTGACATTAAAACATTAATAAACTAAGGTTAAAATAGAATTTAAAAAACAAACAATTCTGTAATCAAATTTATGCAAAAAGAAGAAAAAATAATTCAAGTAGCCAAAGAAAATAAAACCACAACAAATGAAAAAAAATCTGCTCAAGAAGCAATTGATCAAATTCGTGAAAAATTTGGTGAGGAATCAATAATGAAATTTGGTGAAGCTAAAACAATGGAAATTGAAGTTGTTCCAACAGGATGTTTATCAATTGATATTGCTTTGGGGGCAGGTGGCGTTCCGCGAGGCAGAGTTATTGAAATTTACGGAGCTGAATCTTCAGGAAAAACAACTTTAGCATTACACATTGTTTCAGAAATTCAAAAAAGAGGTGGTGTTGCTGCTTTTGTTGACGCTGAACACGCGCTTGATCCAGAATATTCTAAAAAAATCGGAGTTAACATTAATGAACTTTTAGTTTCTCAACCAGATTCTGGAGAACAAGCTTTAGAAATTGTTGAAACTTTAGTGCGTTCAAACAGCGTTGATGTAATTGTAATTGACTCTGTTGCGGCGCTTACTCCAAAAGCTGAAATTGAAGGTGAAATGGGTGACAGACATGTTGCTTTACAAGCAAGATTAATGAGCCAGGCCTTACGCAAACTTACGGCAATTGTTTCAAAAACAAAAACTTCTGTAGTTTTCTTAAATCAAACAAGACAAAAAATTGGTGTGTTTTTTGGAAATCCAGAAACAACAACTGGAGGGATGGCTTTAAAATTTTATTCTTCAGTTAGAATTCAGCTTAAACGCGCCGCTCAAATTAAAATGGGAGACAACACAATTGGCAATCGTGTGAAAGCCAAGATTGTTAAAAATAAAATTGCTCCTCCATTTAAGTCTGCTGAATTTGATATTATGTATAATGAAGGAATTTTTTTGTCTGGAGATATTTTAGATTTAGGAATGAAATATATTTAATTAAAAAAACTGGCACTACTTTTTTTTACCCTGCCCGCCAAGATGCTGAGGGCGGGAATGAAATAAAATTAGGCGCTGGTCGTGAAAATGCTAAAAAAGTTTTAAAACAAGATAAAAAATTAATGAAACAAATCTCAAAAGAAATATGGCAAAAAGTTAAAGCTTTACCCGAATAAAATCCGAATTGATTTCCGAATTTGTGCGAATAATTATTCGGAAATCAATTAGCACAAATTCGGGTTTTACTAATCCTCCGCCTGCTCGGGGGTATTTTTATTTTTTATTTTTCTAATTTTAATGCTAAAATAAATTTATGAACTTAATTACACTTTTTAAAAATTCATTTAAAGTTTTAAAAGTGAATAAAAATCGCACGATTTTAACAATGCTTGGAATTGTAATTGGAATTGCTGGTGTAATTATTATTATGTCAGTTGGCGCTGGAGCTCAAAGTTTAATTTTTAATCAAATTACTTCAGTAGGCTCAAACTTAATTGGAATAATGCCAGGTTATTCTGATGACGAAAGTCCGCCAGCTTCAATAATGGGAATTGCTTTAACAACTTTAAAAAACAGTGACGCTCAAGCATTAAAACAAATAAAAGAAATTGAATCAATTACAAGTTACGCGCGCGGTGTTGAAACAGTAACTTGGCAAAATCAAAAAACAGATAGCACATTTATTGGGACAACTTCTGAATATCCGTTAGTTGAATCAGCTGAAATTGAGCTTGGTAATTTTTTTAATCAGTCTGTTGATAAAGCCGTAGTCCGTGAAATTGTTTTGGGTTGGCAAATTTGGCAAGATTTATTTGGAAATGAAAACCCAGTTGGCAAACGAGTAAAAATTAAACGGGAAAATTTTCGTGTAATTGGAGTAATGAAAAAAAGAGGAGTGCAAGGTTTTCAAAATCAAGACACTTTAGTTTTTATTCCGCTTAAAAGCGCTCAAAAATTATTATTAGGAATAAATTATGTTAGTATGATTCGCGCAAAAGTTACAAATGATGATGATGTTCCAATTGTGATTGAACAAATAAAACAGATTTTGCGCGAGCAACACAATGTTGGAAATAAAAAACCTGATGATTTTACTGTGCGCGCCGCAACTCAAGCTTTAGATGCTTTAGCTCAAATTACAAATGCTCTTAAATTATTTTTAACTTGTATTGCCGGAATCTCGCTTTTAGTTGGCGGAGTAGGAATTATGAATATTATGTTGGTGGCAGTTAACGAACGAACGCACGAAATTGGTTTGCGTAAAGCAATTGGCGCAACTAAATCAAATATTCAAACACAATTTTTAATTGAATCAATAATTTTAACAATACTTGGAGGAATAATTGGAATTTTGATTGGCGTGTTGTTTTCTGGTTTAATTGCCAGCGTAGCAAAATATTTAGGATACAATTGGGATTTTATTGTTAGCGTTCCTTCAATATTATTAGGTGTTGGAGTCTCTGGGTTTGTTGGAATTATTTTTGGTTGGTATCCAGCTAGAAGAGCGGCTAAATTAGAACCTGTTGAAGCGTTAAGATACGAATAGTCGCCTAACCCTCCTTCGCTTCAACTCTAAAAAAACTCTAGCTACGACGCCTGTCCGCCGTAGCCTTGGCAAAGGAGGAGACAGGATTCTAGTTCCCCGATATAACATCGGGGCATTAAGAGTTCCTGCCTGTCGGCAGACAGGTATCCGCCGTAGTCCAGTAGAGTTGTTAGGGGCGTAGGCGGAAAAACAAATATGCAAATACTAACTCCTTTAAAAATCGCGTACAGCGCATTAAAAATACACAAAGTCAGATCAACCCTGACTGTTTTAGGTTTGCTAATTGGTGTAATGGCAATAATTATTGTTATGAATCTAGGACAAGGTTTAGATGGATTAATTATGAGTCAAATGGAAGTTTTTGGAACCGATTATGTTGAAGTTGAAATTAAAGTTCCATCAACTGCTAAAACATCTTCTGAAAATGCAATCGGGGTGGCGCAAGGTGTTTCAATCACAACTTTAAAAATTAAAGACGCAGAAGCAATTGCTAAACACCTAAACATTAAGGATTATTATGTGGGACAACTAGGGCAAGAAGTTATAAGTTATCAAAGCGAAAACAAGACATCAATTTTATGGGGAGTAAGCGCTAGTTTTTTTGATTTATACAAAACAAAAGTCCAGGAAGGCAGACCGTTCACAGATGAAGAGGATTTGTCTCAAGCTCGTGTAATAGTAATTGGACAAGGTTTGCAAAATAAATTATTTGGCAAAAAAAATAACGCTGTTAATAAGCGAATTAAAATTAAAAATAAAAATTTTCGTGTTGTTGGTGTGATGGAAGAACAAGACAATGCTTTTTATATGGATTTGGACAGCTCTGTTTATATTCCAATTCACACTTTGCAAAAACAAATTATGGGCATTGATTACATTAGTTTTATTATTGCCTTTATGAAAGATTCAAGCCCAGCGCAAGCAGTTGCAACCGCAGAAGATTTAACAAGAATTATGCGCGATCAACACAATATTACAGACCCGAAAAAAGATGATTTTGCGGTTACAACAATGGAGGAGGCAATGAATATGTTAAATCAAATCACTGGTGGAATAACTTTGCTTTTAGTTGCAATCGCTGGGATTTCGCTTTTAGTTGGCGGTGTGGGAATTATGAATATTATGTATGTTTCTGTTTCTGAAAGAACTTATGAAATTGGTTTACGCAAAGCAATTGGCGCGACTAATTCAAATATTTTGTGGCAATTTTTGTGGGAAGCAGTTTTTCTAACTTTTGTTGGCGGATTAATCGGTGTGATTTTAGGAAGTGTTTTTAGTTTTACTTTATTTCTTATTGCCTCACATTTTGGATTTGATTTTGGATTTAATTTTTCTTGGTTTGGGTTAATTTTAGCTGTTAGTTTTTCTGTTATCGTGGGTTTAATTTTTGGAATTTATCCAGCGCTTAAAGCTTCTAAAATGGAACCAGTTGAAGCGCTT
>CAZFWC010000014.1:5296-17185 GCA_964522515.1 uncultured Gammaproteobacteria bacterium
CCAGAAAGTTGATTAGATAAATTATTAATTCTGTGTTCAAGCCCAACTTGTCTAACTGCTTTTGTGGCTTTTTTAATTTTACTTGCCCCGTTAGAGTAAAACGATTTTGCGGGGTTTTCTTGATTTATTTTTTTAGAATAAATAAGCGGGAGCGCTACATTTTCTAAAACAGATGTTTTTGGCAATAAATTAAATTGTTGAAAAACAAAACCAATTTCTGCGTTTCGTAAATGCGCTAATTTTTCATCATTAAACTTTGTAATATTTTCATTTTTAAAAATATATTCACCAGAAGTAGGCTTGTCTAAAAATCCTAAAATATTCATTAAGGTAGACTTTCCAGAACCAGACGGCCCCATTATTGTAATGAATTCTCCTTTTTTAATTTCAAAATTTAAGTCGTGCAAAACTTTTGTCACGACCTCGTCAGTTTCAAATTGTTTATATAAATTGTGAATTTTTATTAACATAAAGAGAAAGTGAGAAATTAAGAAATTAAGGACAGCCAAAATTTTCAAAGAAAATTTTAACAAACCTCAATTTCTCCTTTCTCAATTTCTTAATTTCTCATTTCTGTTTATTAATTTTTTACAAAAACAACAACCTCCTCGCCTTCATTAATCCCAGAAATAATTTCTATTCCATCATCTCCTCGCATTCCAGTTGTCACAATTCTTTGTTCAGGAATATTGTTAATCAAAACTTCCACATATTTATCGCCATTTGTGGATTTAATTGCTCGTGATGGAACAACCAAAACGCTTTCTTTTTTGTTTGTTAAAATAATTACATTTGCTGTCATTCCTGGTTTTAAATTATAACTTAAATTGTCTAACTGAATTTTAACTTTATAATAAACAACATCTTGAATTGTTGTTTCAGTTGGATCAACAAAAATAACTTTGCCAGAAAAAATTTCCTCATCACCAAAAGCATCAAGTGTAATTTCTGCTTCTTGTAAAATTTTAATTTTTGCAATATCAGATTCTGGAATATCAACTTCAATTTGCAAATTTGATTCTCCAATCATTTCTAAAACAGCAGAAACTAAAGAAGTTTGTTCTCCAAGATTATAATTTTTTTTAATTATTGTTCCGTTAATTGGAGCTTTAATAATTGTTTGATTAAGATTTGCTTGAGCTAATTTTAAATTAGCGCGAGCAGAATCAATTTTAGCTTTTACTGCTTCAATCTCAAATGCTCTTGGCGGAGTTTTTTTAAAATTTAATTGAGAATTAGCAATTGCCAAAAATTTTTGTGCGCTTAAAACAGCATCTTCATAAATTGTAATTTGCTCTTGATAATAAATAATTTTATTTGTCCAATTTGATTTAGCGTTTTGAATATTTATTTTTGCTGTGCTCACACTAGTTTGTTTTGCAATAATATTACTTTTCAAAGTATCAAGTTCTGTCTCAGTTAAATTGTTAGAAGTTAGAGTTGCTCTTAAAACATCTGAAGTATTATCTAAAGTTGTCACAACTAAATTTAAAGTATTTTTTAATTCATCTAAAGCGCTTAAAATCTCTGCATTTTCAGAATAATTGTTGATATTAAAAATAATAATTTTAGTTTTATTAATTAATTGTTGAGAAAGCTCTTGATTTATTTCAGCTAAGCTTAATTTATTATTATCCAAAATTGATAAAGTTGTTTGCGCGTCAGTATCATTTAAAGTGTTATTAACTTCATTAATTGCATTTTGCGCAATAATTATTTCATTGTTTAAATAATTAATTGCTGTGTCTTTTAAATTTAATAATTCAGTGTTGCGTTTTAATTTTAAATTCTTTAAATTATTTTCTGCTGAAATTAAATCTTGTTGTTTTTGCTCTGCGGTATTTTTTGAAATATTAATATCTTCAGCTGAAGCTCCTGCTAATAATTTGTCATAATCCGCAATCATTTGATTAACTTGCGCGCGCGCGTTGTCAATTGAACTTGCTAAAGCGTTTGCTCCTAATTTAGCCAAAATTTGTCCTGCTTTAACTTTGCTTCCAACTTCAAAATAAATATTACTAATTCGTCCAGTTGTTTTAAAATTCAAATCAATTTTTTCAGCGGATTCAATTCTGCCAGTTGCATCAACAGTTTGTTTTAGTGTTGTTTTTTCAACTTTGTGAGTTGTGTACTCTAATTGTTTTTTAGATTTTTGCGCAATTACAAATCCGCCAACAATAATAATTGCGAAAATAATAACTAAAGTAATAATAATTTTTTTCTTTTTAGTCATATTTTATTCTTGCTCTAAAATTTCTTCATTTTTTTTATTTTCCTTTTTTTTATAATTTTCACCAAACAAATCTATAAATTCTTTTTCAAAAAGCCTTAAAATAAAATCTCTTTCTTTTCCATTCAAAAAAATCAATTCATTTAATTCTTTAGAAGCTTTTTCTTTACTACTTTTATAAAATTCAATTAACCTTTCTATTTGCCATTCTTGAAGTGAATAATTCTCAACAGCCTGATTTATATTATTTTTTATTTGTTCAAAAAGCAAAACAAATTCTTGTTCTTTTTCATTATTTTTAAACTTTCTTTTTTCGTTTTTAGCGTGATCATTTATTTTCTTTTGTTTAAATGATTCTAATTGTACTTCTTTCTGTTCATTTTTTTTATCAACCACAAAATCTGGACGCAATGTTTTTCCTCCTTCCCAACTTTTTGAATTATTACTTTGTTTTAGCCCTGTTTTTTCTAAATGCATATTTTTTAATTTTATTATTTAAAATTTACTGTCTAATCGGCATTATTAAATACAAATAATCATCCTTACCTTGTGGTTTTAAAATTGCTGGATTTTCACCAGAAGTTAATTCAAGCACAACTTTATCTTGCGGAATATTTAACAAACCTTCTAAAATATAATGATAATTAAAAACAATTTTGCAATTATTTCCTTTAATTTCAGCTTTAATTTCAGCTTCATTTTCACCAATTTGAGTATTTGTTGATTTAATAATAATTTTATCAGGTGATTTAAATTCAAAAATAACATCAAAAACACCAATTTTAGCAAAAAGTCCTGCTGCTTTAATTGCGTTTATAATTTCATTTTTAGAAAATTCAACGCTAGTTTGTAAATTTTGCGGAATAATTTGTTTGTAATCAGGGTACTCTCCGTCAATTAAACGAGAAGTAAGTTCAATATTATCTGTTTTAAACATTATTTGATTTTCTTCTAAAAAAATATTTACTTCTTCATTTTCATTAATTTCACTTAAAATTCTTGCTAATTCTTGCAGAGTTTTAATTGGAATAATAAAATTTGTGGAATTTTTTATATTTTCCAAAACCTCAACTTTTTTTTCAGCTAATCTGTAACTGTCAGTTGCAACAACAATTAATTCAGATTTCTCTTGATTAATATTAAAATAACCGCCAGATAATTCAGGACGGGACTCATTATTTATTGCTGCAAAAATTGTTTGAGAAAGAGCGTTTTTTAAAACAGATGATTTAATTTTAAAATTTTGTTTTTTTTCAACTTCTGGAATAAGAGGATAATCTTCAGCTGGCTGAGTTTTGATTTTTGTTTTCCATTTTCCAGAAGTGATTTTAATTTCATTGTTTATTGTTTCAAATTCAACTTTTTCTTCTGGTAAATAACTTACAAAGCTTGTTAAAATTTGAGAAGGCACTGTTATTTTTCCACTTTGTTCTGTTTTGCTTCTAATTTTTGTTTTAATTCCAATTTCTAAATTAGTAGCTGACAAATCAACTCCTTCGTTGTTCACTGAAATTAAAATATTGTTTAAAATCGGCAAGCTAACATTTTTGCTTGAAATCTTTGAAACAATATTTAAACCTTTAATTAAATTTTCTTGTGTGCAAGTAAATTTCATATTTTTTAATATTTTGTAAATTTTAAAAGTAAAAAATTTTACAAAATTTATTTTTATTATATTATAATTAATTATTTAATATTTATAATAATATTAATAAGTCCTGTGGATTAAGTTGATAACTAATTTTTTTGCCTTAATTAAATAATATATTCTATTTTAGCGTGTGCATAATTCTGTGGATATTTTTTGAACTAAATGTTAATAAATTAAGTTAATATTTTTTTGTGTTAATAAACCAATTTTTATTAACAAGATTTTATAAAGTTTTTAACATACTTGTTAACATTTTTTACTTTTTAATTTATTCATTGTATAATTTTTGTTTTATTAAAATTAAATCGTTTTTAATTTTATCATTTTTTTCAACTTCTTTGCAAATTTTAGAGTAAGAGTGCATTGCTGTTGTGTGATCTCGTTTGCCTAATTCTTGTCCAATATTTGGAAATGAAGCGTTTATTTCTTCACGCATCAAATACATTGCAATTTGTCTAGGAACAACAAGTTCTTTTTTTCTTGAACTGCCAGTAAGATTTTCAATGCTGATTTCAAAAAAACTAGCAACAGTGTTTATTATTTTTTTTGCTGTTAAAGAACTTTTTGGTGTGTGTAAATTAATTGCTTTAATAATATTTTTAACTTCATCTAAATCAGCTTTTTTGTTTATTAATTGACAAGACGCAATAATTCTATTAATTACGCCTTCAAGTTCTCTGATGTTGCTATTTATATTATCTGCTAGATATTCAATTACTTCTTTGTTTAAAGAGAATTTTTTTTCTAATAATTTTGTTTGAATAATTGCTATTTTTGTTTCAACATCTGGTTCTGAAATATCAACAATCATTCCCCATTGAAATCTTGATTCAAGTCTTTGTTGTAAATCTGGAATTGCTTTTGGTGTTCTGTCTGATGATAAAATAATTTGTTTTTCATCTTGTCGCAAGTCATTAAAAGTGTGAAACATTTGTTCTTGTGTTTGTTCTTTTCCAGAAATAAATTGAATATCATCAATAATTAAAACATCAACTTTGCGATATTTATTTTGAAAGTTTTTTATTTTTCCAGATCTAATTGAATATACAAATTGATTTGTAAATTGTTCCGAAGTTAAATATTCAACTTTGCTTTTTGGATTTTTTTTAATAATCGCGTGACCAATTGCTTGCAATAAATGAGTTTTGCCCAAACCAACTCCACTGTAAATAAATAAAGGGTTGTATGCTTTTCCTGGATTTTTAACAACTGCGTTTGACGCTGCAAAAGCTAATTCATTGCTTTTTCCAACAACAAAATTATCAAAAGTATATTTAGGATTTAACCCATGCTCATCAACAATTTTTTCTTCAACAAATTCAGTTTCTTTAATTGCTTGTTTTAAATTAGTAATGTTATTTTTATTATCTGATGTTTCTTTTTTAGGATTTGTTGTTACTTTATAATAAACTTCGCTTAAAGAATTTTTTGTGATTTTTTTTAACGCGCTAATAATAAATTTGTGATATTTATTTTCCAACCAAGCTTTTGTGAATTCATTTGGAACAGCAACAGTGATTTTTTTGTCTTCTTGTAAAATAATTAAAGTATTTTTAAACCAAGTCGTAAAATTAGCCTTTGATAAAGAGACTTCTAGTTCACCTAATATTGATTGCCAAAGTTGTTCGTTTGTCATTCTAGTAGAAGCGGATTAATCGCTGATTAGTGAGCTGATTTAACGCTGAATTTTATTTTTATTTTGCTGATTTAATCTTACCACATTTAAAAATAGATTCAATACTTTATTTTAAGCGGTAAAGTTAATAAAATGTGGATGAAAAGTGTAAAGGTATTTTTTAGAATTGACACAAAATTAAATTTAAAATATAATAAAAGTGAATTAAGAATTATGAAAATTAAAATTTTTAATTTTAAAAATATGAATTTACAAAAACAACAATCTAGAACACCCCGTACAAATCCAAAAACAATTAGCGTTGACAATCCTCTTGAATTTAAAATTAAATTAACGCCAGAGCAACTGTGGCAAGCGTACCAAAAGCTTTTAGAAGAAAGAGGAGTTGAAGAATTAGAAGATAGTGATTGGATAAATAAACCAGAAGTATTAAAAATGATAAAAGAAGAAGGGAAAAAGGCTAGAACAGAATATGAAAAAGGTCAGTGCTTAACACTAGAAGAATTACAAAAAGAAATTTAGTTTTATGTTTAAAAATATGTATAAAATAATGTTTTCAACAGCAGCTAGAAAAGATTTAAAAAGAGTTGCTTCTCAGGTTAAAGATTTAATAAACAAGGAAATTTTCCCTGCTTTAAGTTTAGATCCTTTTAGAGGTGAAAAGTTAAAAGGAATTAATTATTGGAAATATGGTTTATCTTATCACGGTATCCAGTTTCGTGTAGTTTACGAAATTCAAAATGAAATACTTCTTGTTTTAATTGTTGTGATTGGTTCAAGAGAAAATTTTTATAAAAAATTAAGACAAAGAATTAAATAAAATTTTATGCCAAAAAGAACTTACCAACCATCAAATAGAAAGAGAAGCCGAACACACGGTTTTCAAAAACGAATGAGCACAAAAAGTGGCCAGCGAATTTTAAAATCCAGGCGATCAAAAGGCAGAGAAAAATTATCTGCGTAAAAATTTTTAATACTCTTTGTGTTGAATTAAAAACCTGCCTAAAAGCAGTTAAACTATTTTTATGTTCACTTCTTTATCAAAACAAAAAGATTTTGAACAAGTAGCCAAAAAAGGCAATTCTTTTTTTACAAAAGAATTTGGATTTAAAATAATTAAAAATAATTTTAAAAAAAATAGATATGGAATTGTTGTAAGTTTAAAAGTTGATAAAAAAGCTGTTGTGCGAAATAAAATTCGTCGTCAAATTCGTGAAATAATTCGTTTAAACAATAAAAATATAAAACAAGGATTTGATATTATGATTTTAACAAGGTCTTTAATTAAAGATTTGAAATACAAAGAAATTGAAGAAAAATTATTAAACTTATTTAAAAAAGCAAATTTATATTTATTAAGAAATTGAGAAATTAAGAAATTGAGGACAATTAAAATTTTCTTTGAAAATTTTGATAAAAATCCCTTAATTTCTCCTTTCTTAATTTCTTTATTTCCGTGTTTAAAATAATAATTTTATTAATAATAAAAGTTTACCAAAAATTTATTTCCCCAGATCACGGTGGAATGTTAGGTTATTTTAAACCTTTAGGTGTTTGTAAATTTAAACCAACTTGTTCAGAATATAGTTACCAAGCAATTGAAAAATATGGTATATTAAAAGGCGGTTGGTTGGGAATAAAAAGAATTTTAAGATGCAACCCATTTAACAAAGGTGGATACGATCCTGTGAATTAAAAAGATAAAAATATAAAAATATAAAAAAGCACGGCTTGTTTAAAAGTCGTGCTGTTTGTTTGTGGGTTTAGCTTATTTTAGCGCCTCTTTAATTATTTCCAAAGGCACTTCAACAACTGCTTCGTCAGCAGATACCACAACACCTTCTGGTGGTTGTACTTTTTTTCCAACCACTACCACCAGAATAGTGGCAGACGGGCAAGTACCAACACAGCAAGATTTTTTTGTTTCCTTTGTTTCCATGATTCCTCCTAGTTATTAATTTTTAAAATTAAGTTTAACTTAGTATCTTAGCTAAGTTTAATGTAATGAAACTTGAAAAACAATATTTTTTTGAAAAATTTATTTTTTCTCTAATATTAGCTCAAAATAACTAAAAAAGTTGACAAGATTATTGTCATACTTTATAATGTAAACATGAAATTAAACAAATTTGAATCAAATTTATTAGGTTTAACAAGCCAAGAATTAGAGATTTTTAATGCTTTAAAATTTGAAAAAAGTGTTTTAGTAACAAAAATATCAGAGACTTCTAAATTGCCGCGAACAACAGTGAGTTTTTTATTAAAAAAATTAAAACAACGCGGATTGGTTGAGCAAATAAAAATTAAACAACACAAAGAATGGCAATTAAAATCAAATCAAGAAATATCAGAAAAATTAAAAAGATTGTCTTGGAAGTTTGATGAAACCAGTAATGTTTTAAGTGATATTACTAATGAGAATTTAAGCCTTACTGTTTTTTCTGGTTATGAAAATATTAAAAAATCTTATCGTCAAATGTTATCTGCTGGTAAGAATAACCGTGTATTTGTTATTCAAGGAAATCTTTCAGCTAAAAGCTCATTAGAAAAAATTAATTGGAATTATTTTGTTAATTTGCATAAAGATTTTCGTCAGAAAGGAATTGTTATGGAAGGGTTGATAAATAATAAAACTTTTAGCTTGTATAGTACTTTTTCTGTATCGCAAATTAAATCATATCTTGATCGTTTGATTGTGCTTTATGTTATCCCAGATGAATATCTTGATTTTGAACTTGACATTATGTTTTTTGCTGATAAAATTTATTTTATTGATGTTCTGGATGAAAAAATAATTTTTATTAAAAATAAACGATTAGTTAAGATGTTTAAAAATTTATTTTATCTAGCTAAAAGTTTTGGGGAAAAAATAGATTTAAACAATTATCTTAAAGATTTAATTAAAAGTAAGTAAAAGAATATTATATTTTTTGCTAAAATTGTATTTTAGTAATATAATTAATAAGTATAAAACTTTTATATTTTGCGCACTTATTTTTATTTTACAATAGCAAAAAAACTAAAGCTAAAAATTTAATTAATATTTATAACAAATTATGCTAATACAAATTTACAACACAATTTTATACGAACCAATATTTAATTTATTGGTCTGGCTTTATAATACAATTCCTGGTCACGATATTGGTTTAGCAATTCTTGCAATTACAATTATAATAAAATTAATTTTGTATCCATTTTCTTTGCAAAGTATTAAAGCGCAAAAAGCTCTTCAAGAATTGCAACCTAAAATGGAAGAAATTAAAAAGAAATACAAAACTAATCCGCAAGAAATGACAAAAGCAACAATGGCTTTGTATAAACAAGAAAAAGTTTCCCCGTTTTCTTCTTGTTTGCCTTTGTTAATTCAATTTCCGTTTTTAATAGCAGTTTATCAAGTGTTTAGAAAAGGATTAACAAACGGTCAAAGTCTTGCAATTTTATATCCGTTTGTTTCAAACCCAGGAACAATTAATGCTGTTTCATTTGGATTAGTTGATTTATCAAAACCAAATGTTGTTTTAGCTTTGCTTGCTGGCGGAGCACAGTATTGGGTTTCAAAAATGTTGATTTCAAAAAAACAGCCCCAAGTCAAGGGAGCTAAAGATGAAAATATGACAGCAATAATGAATAAACAAATGATGTATTTTATGCCCTTGATTACTATTTTTATTGGGATGTCTTTGCCAAGTGGTTTAACTTTATATTGGTTTTTAACTACTTTACTCACGGGTGTTCAACAATTATATTTTTTTAAAAAGAAAAAAGAACTAGACACTCAAGAAATTAAAATTAATGAAAATACAAGTGTGATTAAAAAAGAAAATAATGAAAATTTCAAATAAACAATTAGTTAATTTAAAAGCAGAAACTGAATCTGGCAAACAACTTGGCAAAGTTGAAAGTTTTAATATTGATATTGATTCGCAAAGTGTTTTAGAATATAATATTAAACCAGCAAATGTAATAAAAAGTTTAATAAAAAAAGATTTAATAATTTCTCGTGGGCAAGTTATTGAAATTACTGACAAAAAAATAATTGTTGAAGATTTAGTTGTTCAAGATGAAAAATTTGCGCAAGAAAAGATAAAAGAAAAAGCAACGCAAGGAGCCATAATGAAAGAAAAATAATTAATATTCGCATCATTAGTTTAGATTGGCTTTATTCGCAATTCTTTAAAACTTTCTATTTTTCCCAACAATAATTTTTAATTTTTTGTCAGACACTTTAATATTAAGCGGAGTTTTAAAAACTTTAAAATTATCAACAACAACAGAACCAGAGTGTTGATTTTGTGATTTAATAATTATTTTTTTAACTCTAAAAATGCTGTCTGCTTTTTTTGATTTTGAATTATTAAAAAACGATTTAAGGATTTTATTTAAAGCGTTTTTATCTTTTGGTTCAACAACAACTTCTAAAAAATTATCTTGAGGATTAAAAAACTTTTTTGATGATTTAAAATTTAATTCTACTTGCGGTGAAAAATTATAAACCCCAATTAAGTTATTAAAAGTTAAAGTTGAAATATTATATTTATTATCACACTCAACTTTTAAATTAGAATCATAAATTTTAACATTGTCAATAAAAAAATCATTATTAATTTCACCTAAATTTATTGTTTCTATTTTTCTAGCTGAAATTATTTCACACGCTTCAATGGGGTTGTTCACTCCTAAAAAATTCGCAATTGAATTACTTGAGTTTATTTTTATTTGATTGTTTTCAATTGGAATTAAGCCAAGAATTACATCTTTACCAGCAACTAAATTAACAATTTGGTTAAATGTTTGGTTGTTGCCTACCACAACAATTGTTTGAGCTCCTTTTCGCAAAGCATCTGTGACTAATTCACTTACGCTTTTTAAAATAGACATTTTAATAATTCTGTCTTTAATTCCCAGATCTGTAATTTTACTTTCAATTTGCGCTAAAATTTTGTCAAACTTTTTGTGGCTTAAAAATTGATCGTAGATGTAATAGTGCATATTTTAAAATTTCCAATTCATCTAATTCACCTAATTTCTAATAAAATTCAAAAATTCTAAATTCTAAAATAAATTTTTATTTTAATTTTAGAATTAGATATTTAATTTTATTAAATGAACCCGCCTGCCAAAGTCTTGTACGGCGGGCAGGTTAGAAATTAGACAACTAGAAATTATTAATCTATTTTTTCAATTCAGTTTCTGTAGAAAAATCGCCTTTATAGTCAGCAACATTTTCTCCCATTTTAATATTTCCATTAATCTGCGCGCCAGTTTCAATTGTAATAATTTGCACCTCAATGTCACCTTTAATTTTTGCACTAGGTGAAAGCTCCAAGTGATTTTTAATCACAAGATTTCCTTTTACTTCTCCACCAATCCACGCGTTTTCAGCCTGAACATTTGCTTTAATTTTTGAGCCTTCCCCTGCGCGAAGATTTTTTTTTGTTTTAAAACCACCAACAACTTGACCTTCAATAATTACATTTCCGTCAGCTTTAAATTCACCTTCAACTTTTACACTTGGACCAATAATTGTTTCTACATCTTTAAAATTTTCTTTTGACATAATTTTTAGAATTAATTTATTATTTTATATTTTTAGCTTATATTTATTTTTAAAAATTGTAAAGTGTGATATATTAAAATTAGATCTAGCCCTTGTAGTTTAACGGACAGAACAAAGCCCTCCTAAGGCTTAGATAAAGGTTCAATTCCTTTCAAGGGTACCAAACAAATAATATTATAAAACATAGAATATAAAATATACTGGGATATATTTTTATATTTTATAATATTTATTTTTTATTAAATTATTTTTTTGTTGTTTTAATAAATAAATTTAGTAAATAAAATAAATTTGACAAAAAGTATTTTATATTATTTAATATTGTTCGTAGAAATTTTAGCTAACCACAGCTAAAATTTTTATTTTTGTCTAGAATAGTCCGGACAAAAACCAGCCATAAAATATAAGATTTGTCAAACGACAGGTTTTTTTGGGAAAAAGTGCTGTTTTATCTAATGTTAGGTAAAATCGTTGAAAAAAGGTTGTTTTTGAAAAAAACCTGTGTTTTTTGGGATAAATCGTGTTTTTCACTAAGGTTAGTAAAAGACACTAAAAAATACCTATTTTTCATAAAAACCCGTGTTTTTTCAAAGTAGTGTTTTAGCAAACTTTGAGTTATTTTTAGGGTTTCTGCCCCTTTTCAAGGGGGAGATTAAGAGGGGGTTAATAATTTTTAACTAAATTATTTATTAACCACCCCCGACCCCTCCTTGAAAAGGAGGGGAGGAGCTCGTTTTGTCCAGAGTAGTCTGGACAAAATGTGGAAAAGTGTGCAAAAAATAGTATTTTGGTGGAAAACTTTTTTATTTTTT
>CAZFWC010000015.1:0-11247 GCA_964522515.1 uncultured Gammaproteobacteria bacterium
TATTTCTAAATCAGTGCTAATTGGTTCAACAACAGTAAAGTCCAGAACTGGCGAGAAAATAATATTTTCTGTTTGAGCTTTTGCGTTTTTAATAATTTTATTTAAAAAATTATCTGCTTTACTAACTACTTCAACTGCTTCACATCTAACTGCGTAGAAATATTTTTCTCCATTAGTTAAATCATCATTTTCTAAAATAACTTGGTGCTGTATTCCATAAGTATTGTTACCTTCTTGCGCTGGGCTAGAACAACCTTGATTATTTGTAAAATTTTCAACACTTAATCTATTTTGTTCGTTAGAATAACACAAACTACAATTAGCATTTATATTTATTTCCCAGTTAATTATTGCTCTTGAATTATTATCAGATTCAAAAATAATTTCAGCATTAGGAAGTTGAATAAATTTTAATTTAGCTTCAAACTCAGGTTTTTCAACAACTTCCCATTCATAACCTTGAGCGCTTGTTAAAATATCTGAAACATCTGAATCGTCTCTAAGAACTCTGCTTGATGATTTAAAATCAATAACAGACGCAGTTCCATTAGTTAAACTGCTAGGTCTAATTTCAAGATTTGCCACAATTCCATCAGGAATATTTTCATCAGAACTATTATATCCAGTGTTTCCTGTTGGTGGATTTATGCCATCATTATTAATTCCATTTCCAGGAGTGCCAACAATAATTCTTATTTCACCAGTATTAGAATTAACACTTTTTTCAGCTTCAATTTCAAAAACAGAATTTAATGAATCAATATTAATTGTAAAAATATTTGGATCATAACTTAAAACAGCTTGAACAGCAACAACATCATCTTCTCCACTATCTAAACGAATTGGAACAAAATATCTTGCGCCTAAATACAATTCATCATTTATTACATTTGATAATGTTCCGTCTAGATATAATCTTGCGCTTGCGTCATCTGCTGGTGTTTTATCAAAATTATCAATTTCTGTTGTTGGTCTAGCAAAAACAAAAACTGCTAAAGCAACCAAAACCAAAACAGCAATTATTAAAACTGCTTTTTGAATTTTATTTAATCGCAAAAACCAACCCCGAGTGCTCGAGATAAATCTGCTCCACAAATTAGGTTTTTGTGAAGGAATAAAATTTTGAGTTTGAAATTGTTGCTCTTGCATAAATTATATTGTTTGTCATCCCGAACGACCTTTGTGGTCGTTAGGAGCGATGGAATCCCGTTGAATAATGCTGATCTTTTTTCCACGGGATCCCATCGCTTCGCTCGGGATGACACTCTTATTTATTTAATTTCCAAATCTCCAAATTCAAGATTCATTTCTGTTGCTTTTCCATTATCTAAAATCATATTTGATTTTTCTTGATTAAATTTTATTTCAATATTTTTTTGTTTTAAAATTTTAAATTCTAAAACAGCTAAAATTCCATTTTCTCCATTAAACCCATCGTCAAAATCATTAAAATCAGTGTCTCCTGGTTCACCGCGAATAATTTCCAGTTCACCAGGATTATTATTTTTAATTACTGCCATTGATAAAACTGAATTTTCTGTATCAATATTAATTAATTCTAAATTTTCTGCATTGTAAACTAAATAAGCTGACCCTACAACAATATTTGAATCTTGCGTGTTCATTAAAATTTGAACTTTAAATGTTTCATTAACTTTAATTTTTTCTAAATCTGTTTGCAAAAACATTTTACCGTTTCTAATTATTTTTTCTTCAGTTTTTTGCTTTTCTAGTTGGCTCCATCCCTCTTGGGTGGAGTCATTTTGTTTAATTAAATTATTTTTATTTTTAAAAACAAAACCTAAAATAACCACAACGATAATTATCAAAATTAAAATAATTGCTAAAACAATTAAATACTTTTTTTCTTTTTTCATAAAATTTAGTTGTTGGCTCCATCCCTCCCCGCCTGCCAAAGGGTATCTGGCGGGCAGGTTGGGTGGAGCCTACTTGTTATTTAATAAAATTTTAATTATTAGCCTGAACACGATGGCTCCACGCGTGAGCGATGGAGCCAACTTATTTAATTATTATAATAAACACACTTGCCTTCATTTTCTAAACAATCTGTATCGTCCTCACAAATTCTACTTAAATTATTTTCACAAACTTTAAAACTTCTTTTATTTTTATTTGAATTATTTGTTTGCCAAAAACCAACACAACCCTGAC
The DNA here is from genome assembly GCA_964522515.1 of uncultured Gammaproteobacteria bacterium. GTDB lineage: Bacteria > Patescibacteriota > Patescibacteriia > UBA2196 > UBA2196 > CAYNCE01. The sequence continues at coordinate 2,173 of CAZFWC010000015.1, forward strand.
TTGGATTTACTGAGCTGCATTCTTCAACATCTTTGTAATAATAAAAATTACAAAAGCCAACTTCATCTAAATTACAGACATCATTAAAATCTGAACAACCAATACTACTAGTAATATAACCTGGAATACATTGATTATTATCATTTTCACAAAATCCTGTTCTAAAATTTAATAAATCAGTGTTGCAATTTTCTGGATTTTGAGGGTCTTGATATTCTAAACATCCAGAAGAACCATTTTCACAAACTCCAACCCAATCAACACATCTTCCCAATTTTTCTGGATAAGCCAAATTCGTGCAATCATTATCCGTGTAACAAAGATTTGCAGTTGAAGTTGATTTACCTCCTAAACAATGACTAACATATTGATTACTCGTAGATCCTGATGAACACGACATTTTAGTTCCAGATATAAGCCAAAAATATTCGCCTTGACCATTAATTTGTTTAAACTCGCACAATCTATTTAACGGATCTTTAAAATAATATAAAATCGTGTTGTCGTCTTTTTGATAAATATATTCTTGACAAAAAATTTCATTTTCTTCGCAAACTTGCTGACTTAATTTGTCTGGATTAATTATTTTATATTTATCTTCGAAATTATAAACTGTTTCATCATCTCTGGTTGGTGTAATTAATCCTAAACGCGTACAACCTTTTTTATCTTTATCACATTTAAAATCTGAATTAATTACAATATAATCTGCTTCATCATCAGAAATATTATTCGCGGAATTTTTTGAATCAATTACTAACTCGCAACCAACAACATCTTCAAAACACAAATCACTAAATTGTCTTAAATTAATATAATTATTTTTACTGGTTTTGTAAGATTCACAATTTATCATATTTTGATTTCCGCTTACTCTTTCACATTCTGCTGGAGTTTTCCAAGAATCTTTAATTACTAAAACACTTTGCATTTTCTTTAAAATAATATTATCAATAAAAGCATCTTGATTAGATACAATTCTAATTAAAATTTTATCATTTTCAGTTTCTTCAGAGGTTAAACCGTTATTATTGTTAGGAATTTTTAAACTATAAAAATTCCATTCATTTATTTTATCTGCGTCAATATTAATTGTAGAATTATCAGTTGAATTTGAATCTCCAAATCTAACTAACACTTGACTAGCTCCTTTTACTAAAAATTCTAAAGTATAAATTTTGCCTTGTTCTAAATCACCAGAAGTTAAATTATGTAAAATTGTTCCATTAACTTTTAATGAATAATCTCCTCGTCTAACTGATTCACTGCTAATTTCTGCTTCGCCTGTCCAATTATTTAAATCACTTGAATTAGTAAAATAACTTTCAATAATTTTTTGATAATTATATCCTTGATTTGATTTATATTCTCTGCATAAATTATTTTTAGAAGAACACTTAATGCTTTCTTTTGGAATTGCTTGATAAATGCAAACGCCATCAGTAAAATTTTCAGTTGAATTATTACATTTATTAATCTCTGTTAAACCTGATCTTCTAAAAGGATGACAATCTTCTGAAACAACAATTGTGTTTGAATAATATATTTTAAATGATTCAAGGTCAGTATTAAAAAATTCTCTGCAATCTTTGTCTGTTAAATCAGAACATTCACTGTCTGAAAAATTTTCTGTAATTACAGCAGGATGATTTCCATCAGATTGCAACTCCCATTTTTTTAATTGATAGCCAGTTGTGTCAGAGCCCTGCCAAGTGTAATAAGTTTCCCAACCAGATTCTTCTGGTTTAATACATTGTCTTAAATAACTATAATATTCAATTCCTTCTCCTCCTTTGGCTACTTCATCTAAATTTGTAAATTCGTCACAACCTGGCTGCGAACAAGTTATTGCTGTTGAAGAAATAAAATCTGGATCAGAACTACTTTCAAATTGAGTTTCCATTTGATGATAATTTTTATAACCAACACAGCTTTCTGGACACTCGTCATTCCAAGTTATTAAAAGATCTGTTTCATCTGAACAATCAGAATTATCAATGTCTGGACAAATTTTATTTTCAACTACTGCCGGGATTGCTGGGTCTTTTGTTGAAACAGGTGTGTAAAGCTCGCAATTTTTATCTTTTTCTTCACAATGTTTAACAAAATTCGCGCATTTTTCATTTCCACTTTCAACGCACAAATTCAAATCAGTGCGCCAAAAATAATTAGCTGTTTCGCAATCTTCTCTGTTTCCAAAACCAGAAATTAATCTTGTGTAACCTTTGCAATTATAATATTCTGGGGCAAGTTTTAAATAATTTTCATCAAGTTTTCCTGTATAATTTTCAGCAATTTCAAAAACATCTTCAACTTTAGAAATCCAATCTGAATAAAATAAATGACAACCATTATTTTCAGCTTCACATTCTGTGCTTTCAGAATTTAAAAGCCAACGATTAATTTTACGACCATCACTATATTGAGAACTCTCCTCATCATCAAATTCACAATCCCAATTTATTTCTTGATCAGTGCTTGTGCAATATTCTCTACAACCTTTATTTGAAGAACTACAAATTTCATTTTCAAAATCAAAACCAGAAACTGTGTTTAACAAATATGAAACAGTTTGATCATTTTCAGTTTGAGATAACGATTTGCAAGTTGCGAAATACTTTTTTTTGCATTCTGTTCCAGAAATATTCCAAACTGGTTTTTCTTCAACACAGTAACCCCAATCATTTACATCGCACTGGTCACTTAAATCATTTAAACAAGATTGATAATCAGCACAGTAATCTAGTCGTTGAAAAGGAAAAATTAAATATTCGTTTGGACACACTTCATCTTCTCCAATACTAATCGCGCAATAAGGATCCATTCCAACTTTTTGCGGACCAGCTCCCATTCGCACACATTTAGTTTGAGGCATTTTTAATTGCCAATCTGGATCAACTAAACCATAATAAGCAGAATCAATATTATTATATTCTTGAATTAATCTTTTTAAATTTAATTTTTTTGCGTTTCCTTTTGGCGCTTCAAAAGTTTGATAATATTCTGCTGCTAATTCCCAACCAACTGGGACAATTCTAAATTTTCTTAAAACCAAAATTGAACGATAAGGAAGTCCTCTGTCTTTACTCATTGTAATAATTTCAGAACCCTCACTTCCAAAACCAAAATATCCAGTTGAAGAAATTAAATTCGCGCATTCTGGACGATAATTTTCATTATCAGAACTGTAAAAATTAGTTGCCTGTCCAACTGTGCATTTTTCTTCAATTGCTTTTGAAAATTTATCATCAATCACATCATTAAATTGTCCTTGACCTTGAATTGATAATTCCTGCAAATTCATTCCTACATTAAAATTATAATTGGGCTCTAATAATTCATTAAAAAAAAGTTGAGCTGCTGCTTGAGCGCCAGTTGACCAAATATCACTTAATAAAGATTGTCCTGCTTGCGGATTAAATCCTTTTTTAAATATTCTTTCTAAATATTTTGAAGCTAAAGTATTTGTAAAAGTTCCAATTGTGTCAGCAACTAAATCTCCTGTAAAAGTTGTTTCTGGAATTCCTACTGCGTTTAAAACGCTGCTTAAAGCATCACCTGTTATTTTAGCTGGAGTTTTTATCACTCCGCTAATTGGTTCAACAACAGGTTCAAACCCTTCACCAATTAAAGCTTGTAAATTTTTTTCTTTTGTATTTTTTGCAATAAGAGCGTCCGCGGTAGTTCGCATTGTTAAATAAGCTCCTAATTCATTACTGCTTGGGTCAAAATGCTCTGAAAATTTTACTAATTGATCAAATTGCATATTTCGCAAATCACCAATATTTTTTTTAATTACATTCCAACCACACTTTGCTTTTTTAGGAGCAAAAGCTTTTTTAGCTGACACAGTTAATTTTATTTTTACTAAAGGATCTAGTGGTTCGCACAAATCTATTCCTAAACCGCCCCAATCACCAATACACCTGCTGTTGCCTTGACACTGGCTATCTGATCTACAAGATTTTCCTGGATTGTATTCGCAATATCCTTTTCCAGAAGACATTGTTTCAAAAAAAACTCCCACAGCCTCGTCCTTAGTTTGTTCAAAATATTCTTTAAAATCAGTTATAAAAAGTGGCTTGCCACCTGGGGAACCTGTTGCAATATGCGTTGCTGTGTCATAAGCTATTTTATTTGTAAAATATTTTAATGAATTTTTCCAAGCAACAGTTCCAGCGCTTTTCATCATTAATAATAATGCGTCTCCAATACTTTTAAACATTCTTTGAAGACTCGCGCCCAAATCAGCTGTTGGTAATCCAGGTGTTGCGGTAGATGCTGTTTTTTCTGCAGAATCAAGTATAAATTTTGATGTAGTATATTGACCTGTTCGTATCTCTCCTTCTTGTGCTTTAACTTCTTTTTTATTAAAAAATAAACCAGCACCAAGTGTTGTGGTGATTAAACAAATTAAAATTATTAAAATTATTTTTCTCATAATATCAATTATCATTTATCATTTATCAGACAACAAATAACATAAAAAATTATTTTAAATCTTTTTTATTTTTATAAGTTGAATTGATTAAACTATTTAATAATTTAATAATATTTTTATACAAATCCATCAAATATGTATATTTTTCTAAATTAATAATTTTTCTTTCAAACAACAAATCTACCCAATACTTTGATTCAAACAAAGAACCTCTTGCAAAATAATAAAATCTAATTTTATCTAAAAAATGATACCTGCCACAACCTTCAGAAATATTAGCGCCCACAGAATCAACACTTCTTATTAATTGATCACCAATAATTTTCTTCTGTTGCCAACCAAATGATTGATAAATTTTCCAAACTTCTTTTCCATATTCTCTGCTTAATTGAAAAACTTTTAAATTATTTAATTGAAAATTTTCCATTTTCTAACTGATAATTGATAAATAATAAATGATAATTAATTTATTCCCAAAACTTCTAAATAAATTTGCATCAATGTTTCATCATCAATTTCCGCTAATTGTTCTTCTGTCATTTGTTCAGATGAAAGCAAAAGCTCGCGCACCTGATTAACATCTAAATTTTTTAATTCATTAATTAATTCCTCTGGCATTTTTTCTTGCTCTTGGTTGGCTCCATCGTTCTGCGTGGAGCCATCTTGTTCTAATAAATTTTCATCATAAGGCAAAACATCTTGCGGATTAATTTCTTCCTGATCTGGAATTTGAGCGCCACGACAATCTTGCCCAACTGGACAAAGCGGGTCGTGGTTTGTATCAATTTCTTCTTTATCTAAATACCCATCTGAATCAGTGTCTGCTAAATACGGCGAAGTTTTGTAAATATATATTTCATCATAATCTGACAACCCGTCTTTATCAGTATCCATTGCTTGCAACTCTAATAAATCATTTACTAAGTTTTTATTTTCAGTATTTGCAACTTCTGTTTCATTTTCTGAATCTTGAAATTTATTATTATAAATATTTTTAGTTAAATTAATAAAACCAAACGCTAAAGTTCCAATTGCTAAAAAAATTAACACTGCAAAAACTAATTTCGGAGAAATATTGTTTTTTTTATTATCCCGAGTACTCGGGACTAAAAAATTTTCATCACTGCTGATGTTTTGATTATTTTTTTCATTCTGATAATTATTTTCCACAGATTTTTTGTATTTATTTACTTTTAAATTATAGCACAAATATAAAAATTAAGAAATTAAGAAAGGAGAAATTAAGGTAAAAATTAAAATTTTAACTTTGTTAAAATTTTAATAACCCTCAATTTCTTAGTTTCTCAATTTCTAACTCCTTCTCCTTTCTTAATTTCTAATTCTTTTCCTGTACCAAACTCTTTAAACTATCAACTAACAAAATCCATTTATTTACTGAAAGTTCCTGCGCTCTAACTTTTTTATTTAATCCAACTTTTTCTAAAATTCTTTCAACTTCTACAGCTGGAATATTTAATCCTGCTGACAAATTATTTTTTAACATTTTTCTCTTAGCGCTAAACCCAATTTTAACTACTTTAAAAAAAAGTTCAGCCGTGTTGGCTCCATCCCTCTTGGGTGCCTGCCTGTCCGGTAGGCAGGGAGCCTGTTTGTTGCTTTGAACAAGATGGCTCCACGCAGAACGATGGAGCCAACTCACTATTTTATTTTTTTTAATTTTTAATCTAATTATTGCTGAATCAACTTCTGGCTCTGGCCAAAAATTATTTCTAGGAACTTGCGAAATAATTTCACAATCTGCGTAAAACTGACACATCACAGATAAAATTGACATTTGACCCTGTTTAGAAACAATGCGATTTGCTACTTCTTTTTGAACCATCAAAACCATTAATTCTGGCCTGCCCGCCGTAGTCCAGTTGAGATTTTTAGAAGCGAAGGCGGGGCTATTTTCAACCTCATTTAAAAATTTCCACAAAACAGGTGATGTAATCTGATATGGCAGGTTGGAGATAATTTTGTAAGCTCCAGCCTGCCTGTCCGCCGTAGCCTTGGCGGAGGAGGGTCCTGAGCGACCTTTAGAGTTGTTATGAGTCGAAGGATCCTGTTGTAAAATTTTACCAACATCAATTTTTAATATATCACTATTTATAATTTCAACACCATCTTTTATTTCTTTATTACTATATTTCTTTATTTCTTGCCTTAAAAATTCTGCCAATCTTTTATCTTTTTCTATTACTATTAAATTGTTTATATTTTTTAATAATTCCATTGTTAATACTCCAAATCCAGGCCCGATTTCTAGAATTACATCATTTCTTTTCAACTCGCTGGCTGAAATAATTTTATCTAAAATATTTTCATTAATTAAAAAATTCTGGCCTAATTTTTTACTCGGTCTAATATTAAATTCTTTACACAAATTTTTAATTGTATTAATATTTGTTAAATTCATATTAATATTATCTCCTAGCTAGATAAAATTCTTCTTTAGAAACCAAATTTATAAAAACAGAAACAGCAGCTCCTAATACAAAAATCCAAATAATATTTATATTTAACAAAAGTAAAACCAAAGATAAAATCACCATTAAAACTCGTCCAATATTTAAAGACATTTCACGCAAAATTGTAAATTCGTCAATATAGTGTCCTTCATCAGCTGCAATTTCATACATTAAAACATCAAACGGGGTGCGCATTAAAATCCCAGTAAAATTATGATAAATGCCAACTAAAAAAATATGCAAACCAGAAAAAACAAATGCTTTAAAAATCCAACCTAATCCGTGCAACATACTGCCAATTTTCATTAATTTATTTTTATTAAATTTATCAGTTGCTTCGCCGATTATATATCTGACAACACAAGAAACTAAAACCACAACTGACGAAATTAAACCAACTTCTAAATATTGTCCTTTTAAAATTATAAAAATAAAAATTGGCCAAATCAAAGCGCCAACATACGACTGAAAACCATCAGACGCATAAGCTAAATTTGTTTTAATATGTTTTTTACTAAAAAGTTTTTTAAATGTTTCAAAATATTTAAATGAATAACTTTCACGGGTATGCGGAATAAAAAATATTGGAAAAAACGAAATAGATAAAATAACAATTGCAATTAAAAACAAAACTGAAAAACCAAATTTAGAAATTACAAAAGCTGAAAAAATTGGCAAAACAATTCCCAAAAGCGACACAATAATTGTTAAAAAACTCATTTGTCTAGCGCGATGATGTTTATTAACAAATCTGGAAAAATCAATATGATATGGAATCCAATAAAAAAGCCTATTTAACAAAGCAACTAAAATTAAAATAAAAATTAAACACCAAACTATTCTATTTGCTTGAGCTAAAAAATAAAAAGCGATGTAATAGCTAACTAAAAATATAGCGCCAATCGCCATAAAAATATGCATACTTTTTTTGCCTAAAAGTTTTGCCCACAACGGAACAAATAAAATATACAACAAACAAATTGATCCATAAAAAATCAAAACAAATTCTAAACTTCCGCTAATCACATAAATAAAAATAGGTCCAAACATTCCTACTAAACTTCCTCCAATGTCCTGCGCAATTTTATGTAAATACAAACTTTTTAATCCAGCTGAAAGTTTTTCTTGTTTTTGAATTTTAGAAAAAATATTCATAAATCAATTATACCACAAAACAAAAAACTCATTTCAAAATGAGTTTTAGTTTTATTAACTATTTTTTTAAACTACAATACTAATTAATTTACTTTTTATATAAATAATTTTTTTTGGTTCTTTATTTTCCAGCCATTTTTGTACCTTTTCAGAATCTAAAGCTTTATTTTTTGCTTCATCTTCAGAAATATTTGCTAACACAATAATTTTATCTCGAACTTTTCCATTTACTTGCGCGACTAGTTCAATCTCATTTTCTTGAATTAAATTTTCATCAAATTCTGGCCATTTTTCATAAATAAGAGATTGTTTGCGCCCTAACTTTTGCCAAATTTCTTCAGTTAAATGTGGCGCAAATGGAGATAATAATAAAATTAAATTTTTATAAATATCTTCTGAAATATTTTTTTGTTTCTTGTCCGCCGTAGCTTTAGCGAAGGAGGATTCAATCTCATTAACTAAAATCATCATCTGGGAAATCGCTGTATTAAAATGAAAATTTTCAATATCTTCTGTAACTTTTTTAATTGTTTGATGAAACACTTTTTCTAAATTTTTATCCTCATTATGCTGGGTTTTAAAACTAACATTTTTTTTATCACTGTTAGGCTGGGTTTTAAAACCCAGCCTAGCTTGTAATTTCCAAACACGATCTAAAAATCTTTTAACACCAATTATTCCTTTATCACTCCAAGACCCGCCGTCTTCAAATGGAGCTAAAAATAAAACAAAAGTTCTAAAAACATCTGCTCCATATTTTTTAATATAATTATCTGGAGTTACTGAATTGCCTTTTGACTTTGACATTTTAGATCCATCTTCAGCTAAAATCATTCCTTGGTGATTTAATTTTGTAAAAGGTTCATCAAAATTTATTAATTTTTGATCAAATAAAACTTTAGTAATAAATCTAGAATATAATAAATGCATAACTGTGTGTTCCGCGCCGCCGCAATATTGATCAACTGGCAACCACTTGTCTGCTAAATTTTTATCAAATGCTTTATC
>CAZFWC010000015.1:11347-15400 GCA_964522515.1 uncultured Gammaproteobacteria bacterium
GCATTTTTCACAATAAATAATTGGAATTGGCGCGCCCCAATATCTTTGGCGAGAAATTAACCAATCACGGAGTTTATAATTCACTGTCTTTTTACCTAATTTTTTGGCTTCAAGCCAAGAAGTAATTTTTACAATCGCATCTTTTGGTTTTAATCCATTTAAAAATTCTGAATTAACCATTTCACCAGAATCAATTTCAATAAATGCTTTGTCTTTAATTTCTGATTTCTGATCACTGATTACTGTTTTTATTTCTAATCCATATTTTTTGGCAAATTCAAAATCTCGTTCATCGTGCGCGGGCACAGCCATTATCGCACCAGTTCCGTAATTCATTAAAACATAATCAGCGACAAAAATCGGAATTTCTTTTTTATTAACTGGATTAATTGCTTTAATTCCTTTTAATTCAACTCCTGATTTATCTTTATTCAAATCAGTTCGTTCAAGTTCAGATTTTGATTGAGATTTTTTAATATATTTTTCAACTTCTTGAAAATTTGAAATTTGAAATTTGAAATTTGAAATTAATTCATGTTCTGGCGCAACAACCATAAAAGTCGCGCCAAACAAAGTATCAGGGCGGGTTGTAAAAACTTTTAAAACTTCGTCACTGTTTTTAATTTTAAAATTTACTTCCGCGCCTGTAGATTTTCCTATCCAATTTTTTTGCATTAAAATTGTTTTTTTAGGCCAATTAATTTTATCATAATCTTTTAATAACCTGTCTGCATAATCTGTAATTTTAAAAAACCACTGCTTTAAATTTTTCTGAACAACTTCTGAATCACACCGTTCACATTTTCCAGCAACAACTTGCTCGTTTGCTAAAACAGTTTTGCAAGAAGGACACCAATTAACCGGCGCTTCTGCTTGATAAGCTAAACCAGCTTTGTATAAAACAGAAAAAATCCACTGCGTCCACTTGTAATATTCTGGAGACGAAGTATTAATTTCTTTTGACCAATCATACATTAAACCTAATTCTTTAAGTTGTATTTTTGAATATTCAATATTTTTTTTTGTGCTTTCCGCTGGATGAACTCCTGTTTTAATCGCATAATTTTCTGCTGGCAAACCAAACGCGTCAGCTCCCATTGGTTGAAAAACATTAAAACCTTTCATTCTTTTGTAGCGACCAAAAACATCAGACCCAGTAAAATTGTATCCATGGCCAATATGAATTTTATCTCCAGAAGGGTAATAAAACATTACTAAATTATAAAATTTAGTTTTGGTTTCATTATTTAAATCGCAAAAATTAATTTTATTTTCTTCCCAATATTTTTGCCATTTTTTTTCAATTGTTTGATGATTATATTTTTCCATATTTTTACTTTAGCCTATTTTATTTAATTTGACAATACACTAAAAAATTTAAAGTGATTTTAAAACCTCGAGTTGGCTCCATCCCTCCCCGCCTGCCAAAGATCACTGGCGGGCAGGTTGGGTGGAGCCAATTTGTTATTTCAGTAAAAACTTTAATTTAGTGGTTTGAATCCTCCTTTGCCAAGGCTACGGCGGACAAACACGATGGCTCCACGCGTGAGCGATGGAGCCAACCGTGCTAAATCTGACAACTTTTTTGCTTTTAAAAAACAGTTCTTTATGCTACACTATAAATACGGTCTAAAATCTACTAAAAGCAACTTGATAAATTCGTAATTTTAGCCAATTATTAGCGCTTATTAAGAATTTTAATAGATTTAAACCAAAATATATAAAACACAATATAAAACAATACTTAATTATTTTTCTATCCTCTCTTTTGCGTGGGATGATTTTTTTATTTAAAAAAAGCAGTAAACTTTTAAAATTTATTATTCAACCTTTTAAAAAAATATTTTATTTTATTTTTACAGTAATTATTTTACCTTTGTATAATTTATTTTATTTATTGAAAAGAAAAATTAAAAAAGAAACTAACTCAAATCAGGATAATAAAATAATTTTACTTTTTGCTAACAAATATTTAATTTATACTTTAGCAATTATTTTGTCATCTGGAATTTTAATTAATAATTTTACAATTAATAAAGCTGCTGCTGAAGATTTAGGTAAAAAAAGTTTGCTTTATAAAATTGTTCAAGGCGATGAATTTGAAGAAATAATTAAAGAAGAAAGTTTTATTATTGAAAAAAATGCGCAAGAAACAGATTCTTTTTCTGATGAATCTGAAATTGCTAATCTAAATATTCAAGACACAACTCTTAGTAAAAGTGACACACCGCGCGAAATTGAAACTTCAATTTTGCAAGAAACCACTTTAGCTCAAGGATTAACATCTGACACAATTTCTAAAACTGGTTCAATTGAAACTTTATCAGTTCCAAAACCAAAATCAGAAATTCAAGAATATGCTGTTGTTTCTGGTGACACAATTTCTAAAATTGCTGAAAAATTTCAAATTTCAATTAACACAATTCTTTGGTCAAATGATTTAAGCGGGTTAAGTATTATTAGACCCGGAGATAAATTAACAATTCCTCCAGTAAGTGGCGTTGCGCACAAAGTTAAATCGGGCGACACAATTTCTGGAATTGCTGAAAAATATAAAATTGAACAAGACAAAATTTTAAGCTACAACCAACTTGTGAGCAACGATCAATTATCAATCGGACAAATTTTAATTGTGCCTGGCGGGGAAATTCAAGAATCTTATCGCAGAACAACCAGTGATTTTGCTTCTGTTTTTAAAGCGCCGTCTACACAAAAAAAGCCAGCAGGATTTATTTGGCCAACTGATTCAAAGAGAATTACTCAATACTATCATTGGCGTCACCACGCAATTGATATTGGCGGTAAAACTGGTTCACCGCTTTACGCTTCAATGTCTGGTAAAATTATAAAAGCTGGTTGGTCAACTGGTTACGGAAATAATGTAATTATTGATCACGGCGCAGGCAAAAAAACTCTTTACGCTCATTTGTCAAAAATTTATGTTACAGTTGGGGAACAAATCACGCAAGGAACAGTGATTGGAGCAATCGGATCTACTGGTTGGTCAACTGGTCCGCATTTACATTTTGAAATTATTATTAATGGAACAAAAGTAAATCCTTTAAGTTATTTGTAAGCGACAAAAATAAAAATCCGCGTTCAATTTTCTGACACGGATTTTGTTTTGTTTAATTATTGTGTTAAAAATTTAATATTTTTAAAACTCTTCTAAACTCCCAACTTGAATTTTTGATAAATCTTGATTTGTAATTCTGAGTGATGATTTTGTTATTTAATAATTATTTTTTATTTTCCAGATTTAGTTCGGTTGCATTGTTTGCATAACATCTGACAATTTTCTGAAATTGTTTTTCCTCCTTTGCTCCACGGATTTATATGGTCAGCTTCCATTTCTTCTATTTCAAAAGACTTCTTGCATTTTTTGCAAACGCCTTTTTGTCTTTCATAAGATTCTCTTTTTTGTTTTTCTGAAAAAGCGCGAATATTTAAATATTTTTCATTTCTAGTTAAAACATATTCGTAAATACCAGACTTCTTAGTCACATCTTCATCTAACATTAATTTTGTTATTTCTTTTTCTAATTTTTTGGAATCAAATTTTTTATCTTTAAATTCATTATAAAGAATTCCAAATGAAACACCTTTCATTTCTTTACGATAATTTGGGAAAACAGCTTTTATCCAATTTATAACATCTTGAAAATATAGCCACAATTCATTGGCGTTTGGTTTGTGTTGATGTTCTGCCATATATTTTTCAATATTTCCGTCGCTAATCCAATTAATCACGGTTTCCAAATATTCTTGACGAATTGCCACACCTTTTAAATAATCACTTGCCATACCATAAGCTGGGCAACCTGTTTTACTAAAATGTCTTTTCGCGTCGGTCAGCCAAGTTCCTGTATAAATAGCGTTTCTCAATTCCTGATCAGTTAGTTTTACACCTGCTATATTAATAATTTTAAACCAATCTAATTTTTCTTTATCATTTCCTTCGCAAAAATAAATCATTAATTCGTAATTTAAAATTTGTTCTTTGTCTGTGTCTGTAAGGTTGTGAAAATATAAATTATTTAATGAAAATTTTCC
>CAZFWC010000016.1:0-13510 GCA_964522515.1 uncultured Gammaproteobacteria bacterium
TAAAGAAAATTTTAAAATAAAAAAAATGCCCCCATCAGGACTCGAACCTGAGACCGTCAGCTTAAGAGGCTGCTGCTCTACCAACTGAGCTATAAGGGCAAAATGGCGCGCCTTGAGGGATTCGAACCCCCGACCTACTGGTCCGAAGCCAGTCGCTCTAATCCACTGAGCTAAAGGCGCAAATTATATTTTTAATTTAACACTTTTTTAATATTTCCCAGTCCAAGATTTTTTATTTTTAGCAACTTCAAAAGGTGTTCCCTCTGCAACAATTTCTCCGCCTTTGTCCCCGCCTTCTGGACCTAAATCAATAATCCAATCGCAATTTTTAATTACATCAAGATTATGTTCAATAATTAAAATTGAATTTCCTTTGTCAGCTAATTTATGCAAAACTTTTAATAATTTATTAATATCATTAAAATGCAAACCAGTTGTTGGTTCATCTAAAACATATAAAGTTTTTCCAGTAGCGCGACGCGAAAGTTCAGTTGCTAATTTAACTCTTTGCGCTTCACCGCCAGACAAAGTTGTGGCTGATTGACCTAGTTGAATATAACCCAAACCAACATCATTTAAAATTTTTAATTTAGATTTAATATTTGGTTGGTCATTAAAAAAATCTAAAGCTTCTTCAACTGTCATTTCTAAAACATCAGAAATATTTTTATTTTTATAATAAATTTCTAAAATTTCTGGTTTAAATCTTTTTCCGCGACAAGAATTACATTTAATATAAATATCAGAAAGAAAATTCATTTCAATTTTTATTAAACCGTCGCCTTTGCATTCTTCACATCTTCCCCCGACAACATTAAAGGAAAAATGTCCAGGATTAAATCTTTTAATTTTTGCTTCTGGAGTACTTGTAAAAAGTTCTCTGATTGTTGTAAAAACTCCTGTGTAAGTCGCTGGATTTGAACGGGGCGTGCGTCCAATTGGAGACTGATCAATTAAAATAACTTTATCAATATTTTTTAATCCTAAAATTTCTTTGTGAGCGCCAGGCAAATCTTTTGTGTGGTGAAAATGTCGCGCTAAAGCTTTTGCTAAAATTTCTGTGATTAAAGTTGATTTTCCAGAACCAGAAACTCCTGTAACTGCGACTAATTTATTCAAAGGAATTTTAACAGTGATATTTTTTAAATTAAACGCGCTTGCTTTTTTAATTATTAAAAATTTTTTGTTAGCTAACGAATTGCTTTTGTAAAACTTAGAAACTAGTCGTTGTCTTACTGCAACAGATTTTTTGCCTGACAAATATTGACCTGTTAAAGATTTTTTATTTTTTTTAATTTCTGCTGGTGTTCCTTGAGCAATAATTTCACCGCCGTATTTTCCAGCTCCTGGACCAACATCAATTAAATAATCCGCAGCCAACATTGTTTGTTCGTCGTGTTCAACAACAATTACACTGTTTTCCAAATCTCTTAAATTTTTTAAAGTTTTAATTAAATGCGCGTTATCTTTTTGGTGTAAACCAATTGAAGGTTCGTCTAAAACATAAATCACATTGCTTAATCCAGAATTAATTTGTGTTGCTAATCTAACTCTTTGCGCTTCACCACCAGACAAAGTTTGCGTTTTACGGTTTAAATTTAAATAACCTAAACCAACATTATTTAATGATTTTAATTTTTCAGAAATTTCTTTAATTATCTGAGACGCGATTTGTTTTTCTTGATTTGTAAGACTTGACATATTTTTTATAATTTGCTAAGGTTTTAGTTGTTAATTAATTGAATTAAAGATTACAAATTTAATTGAAGGAGGAATTATGAAAAAAAATAATGTTCCGCAAGTAGGCGATCTGTTTAAGATGAGAGATAATTCAGTTGTTGTAGTTGTAACAGTTGCTTATCTGGGGGATTGTTACCAGATCAGTTGCAGAAAATATAATGAGAAAAAAGTTTGGGAAAAAATAAAGTCATCTTTTCAAACAGGAAGTTTAGAGCACAAAAAAGCCAAACAAATAGGTAGAATAGATTTGATAGAAACTGAGTATGTTTTTTAATCTCAGAAAAATAAATTCTAACAGCAACTTAAACATTTTATTGTTTTCGTTGCTGTTTTTTATTTTAAAAAATTTATTAAAAATTAATTAATTTAAAAATTATTTGAAAATTAGAAATTGAAAATTTTACAGATCCTTCGTCGCCCAATTTTAAAAAATCTCTACGCCTCAGGACAGGCTTGCGAAAAAATCCTGAGCCTCTTTAGTCGTCATTTCTGTAACTTCAGCAATATTTTTTCCAGCAACTAAAACAGACAACGCAACTGGATTTAATTTTTTACCTTCACAAACTTCACAAGTTTTCGCTCTCATATATTTTTCAATTTCTGATTTAACATATTCTGAATTTGATTCTAAATACTTTTGTTTTAAATTTGGAATTACTCCTTCAAAATATTCATCACCAAATAATAAAATATCTAATTGCTTTTTGCTAAAATCTTTAATCGCAGTGTTAATTGAAAATCCGTGTTGCTCACCTGATTTTTGAATTTTATTAAAAATAGAATCTAAACTTCTAGCTCCAATTCTAACCCAAGGACGAATCGCGCCTTGAGCTACAGTTAATTTTTTGTTTGGAATAATTAATTCAGAATCAATTTTTTGTTTAACTCCTAATCCCGAGCACTCGGGACAAGCTCCGTAAGGTGAGTTAAAAGAAAAAAGTCTAGGTTCAATTTCTGGCAAACTAAAATCACATTTTGGACAAGACAAATTTTCTGAAAATAAAGTTTCTCTTTTGCCAGTTTGCGGATTACTTTCCTGGTCAAAAATAATTACTAAACCATTTGATAAATCAAGCGCCGTGTTAATAATTTTTGTAGTATTTTTTAATTCAGAATTTTTATCAATTACGCCAACAACAACATCTAAATTATGCTCTTTAGTTTTATCTAAATTTAGATCTAAAACTTCTTGGATAGAATAAAATTCATTATCCAATCTAACTGAATTAAAATCTGCTTTTTGAATTTCCTGCAAAACTTTTTTGTGCTCGCCTTTTTTATTTTTAATTAATGGAGAAAGAATACTTGTTTTTTTGTTTTTACTTAGTAATAAAATTTTTTCAATAATTTGTTTTTTACTTTGTTTTTCAACTTGAATTTTACAATTTGGACAGTGAGCTCTGCCGATTTTTGCAAAAAGCAAACGCAAAAAATCATAAATTTCTGTCATTGTTCCAACAGTTGAACGAGGATTGTGAGAGCTTGTTTTTTGATCAATCGCAATTGAAGGAGAAAGTCCTAAAATTTTATCAACATCTGGTTTGTCTTGCGGACCTAAAAATTGGCGCGCGTAAGATGATAAACTTTCAATATATCTGCGCTGACCTTCTGCGTAAATTGTGTCAAAAGCTAAACTTGATTTTCCAGAACCAGAAATCCCTGTGATAACAACAAATTTATTTTTAGGAATTTCAACATCAATATTTTTTAAATTATTAACTCTAGCGCCCTTGATTGAAATTTTATTGTTGAATTTATTTTTTTGAAGCATAAAATATTTTTAGAAATAAACTTATCAGTATTATATATTATTTTTTGTTTTTGCGCAACTATTTTAATGAGTAATAAATTAAGAAAATAAAAAGCCCGCAAGTGTAAGTGCGGGTTTTAAGAAATAATCTTGTGTTGAACTTATTTCTTTTTTTTAGAAGTCAAAATTAATGGAGTTTCCACAACTTCTTCCCAGAGAGGTGATTTGTCTGGGTTTGTGTTTTTTTCCTGAAGTGTTTTGAGAGTTTCGTTCTCAAATTCTTTTTCTGGCATTAGTCCGTCTAGTTGTTCTATAGTTAGTAGCATTTTTCCCTCCTTGTTGTTTTATTGTAATTTATAATTAGAATTTTAATTTTTATTTAGAAATTATAATTTATAATTTAGAAATTTTACAACGAGATCCTTCACTTTTAACAACCCTAAAAAGTCGTTCAGGACAGGATGGGAGTTTACCACTCTTTTTCTTTTAATCCATTTTCCGCAGCGTTCATTTGCGCTTCTTGTTTTGAAGTTCCGTTACCTTTTGCAACTAATTCATCTTCTAAATAAACTCCAATCACAAATTTTTTATTATGATCTGGACCAGATTCACTTAAAACTTGATAAGACGGAGTGATTCCTGTTTTGTCTTGAGCTTTTTCTTGAAAATGAGATTTTGAATCAATATATAATTTATTTTTCAAAATTTCTGGCAATCTGCAAATAATATTTTTTGTAATAAATTCTTTAGCAGAATCCCATTTTTGATCTAAATAAATCGCGCCAATTAAAGCTTCCATCGCGTTTGCTAAAATATAATTGCGTGCTTTTTCATTTGTATCTTTTGTTTCACCTTTTGATAAATATAAATAATCTTCTAAATTTATTTCACGCGCGCACTCAGCTAAATTTTTTCCATTTACTAAAGCAGCTCTCCAATTAGTTAAATCACCTTCTGGATTATCATAATTTTCATAAAGATATTTTGTAACAACTAATTCCAAAACCGCATCGCCTAAAAATTCCATTCTTTCATTGTGTCCTAGTTCAAAAGATGAGTGTTCGTTAATATAAGAACGGTGAACTAAAGCTTGTTTTAAAATATCTTGATTTTTAAATTTTACATTGATTTGTTTTTCTAAATTTGAAATTTCTTTTTTCATAAATTATTCTAGCCAATATAAAGACAATTAATTATTTTTAATCTTTCATTTCTTCCCCATCATCATCAAGAATTTGACCTTTGTTCTCGCTGTTTTCTTTTTCAATTAATTCTTTTGTTTTTTTAAGTCCTAATTTTTGAACAAGATTTTGATAACTTGTTGAATTATCTTTTTCTAAAAATTTTAACAAGCGTCTTCGTTGTCCAATTTTTCTAAGCAAACCGCGACGAGATGAAAAATCTTTTTTGTGAGTTTGTAAATGTTTTGTAAGTTCTTTAATTTCGTGTGTTAAAATAGCAATTTGCACTTCACAAGATCCAGAATCATCTTTGTGAATTTGGAATTTTTTAATAACTTGTTCTTTTTTTTTCTTATTTAGCATATTTTTTATCACGATAATCCTAGATTTAGATTTTATTTTGCCTAAAACCAAGAATAGCGTTATTAATTTTTATATTTTTAATTTATCATAAAATTAAAATTCTTGCAAGTTTGTAAAAAATATTTTAAAATAAACTTAAATTTATTATTATATTTTGCCCTCGTAGTTCAACGGATAGAACAGGAGCCATAAACCATAAAGATTTATGGTAAACCATAAACCATAAAGATTTATGGAAAACCATAAACCATAAAGATTTATGGAAAACCATAAACCATAAAGATTTATGGTAAACCTTCTAAGCTAGTTATAGGGGTTTTTATCGTGCACCTTTATGGTGCATGGCGATTCCTTAAAGTTTATGTACTTTACTTATTTATTATTGTTATCAAACAATAAAATATATGCGGGATACACTAATGATTTACAAAGGAGATTTAAAGAACATTATTTAGGAAAAGTAGACTCAACAAAAAGTTATCATCCATTAAAATTAATATTTTATGAAATGTTTTTAAATAAAAAAGATGCAGAAAGAAGAGAAAAATATTTTAAAACTGACAAAGGCAAAAAGATGATTAAGGTGATGTTAAGGGAGTATTTTTTAAATTTATAAACTTAGATTTATTATTATTTTGCCCTCGTAGTTCAACGGATAGAACACTAGCCTTCTAAGCTAGTTATAGGGGTTCGATTCCTCTCGAGGGTACCAGATTTAAGTTTTAGGTTTAATAATTTTATGCTCATTACTTGGCTTATTGTTTTAGTTGCTAGTTTGTATGTTTTAACAAAGGCAGCTGATAAATTTACTGACACTGCGGAAAAAATCGGCACAATTTTTAAAATGCCTAGTTTTGTAGTTGGTATTTTATTTGTTGCTTTAGGAACTTCTGCGCCAGAACTCGCTACTTCAATTTTTGGTGTTATTAAAGGCGAAGCTGGAATTTTAGCTGGAAATGTAACCGGTTCAGTTATCGCTAATATTTTATTAGGTCTTGGTTTGGTTGTTGTTATTACAAGAAAAACAGCAAAATTTAATTGGGACAGTGTTGCGAATGATATGGCTTTTTTATTGGGCGCTGGAATTTTATTAGCTTTAACTATTTATGATGGTTTTTTCGGATTTTTTGAAGCAATAATATTTTTATTAGCTTACGGAATTTATGTAGTTTATAGCTTAAGAATTAGAAAAATGAATAGAAAAGAAATTCGTGAAGATTTGCATAAAGAAATTAAATCAAAACTTAAAGAAGATTTTAAAAAATCAAGTCAAGACAAAGAAAAAACAAAGCCTCATAAAAAAGAATTAATAAAATTAATTTTGATTTTTATAATAAGTTTAGGTTTTTTAATTTTAGCTGCGAAATTTACTGTTGATTCTTTAATTGAAATTGCTGGTTTTATTGGTTTAGGGACTTCTGTTTTAGCTACAAGTATTGTGGCAATTGGAACTTCTTTGCCAGAGATTTCAGTTGCTGTTGCTTCTGCTAAAAAAGGAAATTTTGATTTAGTGTTAGGAAATATAATGGGTTCAAATATTTTTAATATTTTTGTTGTTTTTGGAACAATTGGTTTATTTACAACTATTTCAATTCCGTCTCAAATTATTTATCTTGTTTTACCTGTTTTAGGCGGGGTGATTTTAGTTCAATGGTTAGTAACAATTGATAAAAAAATTACAATTACTGAAGGTCTTTTAATGACGATTTTATATATTACTTTTATTGCTAAGTTGTTTAACTTTTTTTAGCTAAAAATATGCAAGATCAAAAAATACAAAATTTAATTAAAAAAGAAGAAAAACGACAACAAGAAAAACTGGTGCTGATTGCGTCTGAAAATTACACTTCAAAAGCTGTGCGTTCAGCATTGTCTTCTGTTTTAACTCATAAATATTCAGAAGGCGAGCCAGGAAAAAGATATTATCAAGGAAATGAATTTGTTGATCAAATTGAATTATTAGCTTGTGAAAGAGCTTTAAAAGTTTTTAATTTAAATAATAAAAAATGGCACGCAAATGTAAAAGCTGTTTCAGCTAGTATCTCTAATTTAGCTGTAATTTCTGGTTTGCTTGACCCAGGACAAAAAATTTTATCAATGGATTTAACTCACGGCGGACATCTTTCTCACGGCTGGAAATCTCCTTCTGGCAAACCAATTTCTTTTATTTCAAAAATATTTAAAACTGTTTATTATAAAGTTGAAAAAGATACACAAATTTTTGATTATAATAAAATTTTAAAATTAGCTAAAAAAGAAAAACCACAACTAATTATTTCTGGCGGTACTGCTTACGCGCGAGAAATTAATTACAAAAAAATGTCAGAAATCGCGCATTCTGTTGGGGCGTATTATTTGGCGGATGTTGCGCACGAGGCTGGATTAATTGCTGGAAAAGTTTTAAAATCTCCTTTTCCTTTTGCTGATGTTGTTACAATGTCAACGCAAAAAACTTTACGCGGACCAAGAGGCGCGATTATTGTTTGTCGTAAGGGTTGGCTCCATGCTCCTGCGTGGGGCCACAGTGTAAAATTGCAACAAGCAGGCTACAACCAGGAGGTTGGAGTCAACATTGCTAATAAAATTGATCGAGCGATTTTCCCAGGTTTAATGGGTGGACCGTGCGATAATGTAATTGCTTCTGTTGCAGTTTGTTTGCAAGAAGCTTTGTCTTCCAAATTTAAAATTTATGCAAAACAAGTTATAAAAAACGCGAAAGTTTTAGCAAAAGAATTACAGAAATATAAATTTAATATTGTGTCTGGTGGAACTGACAAACATTTAATTTTAATTGATTTGCGGAATTTGAGTTGGCTCCATCGCTCACGCGTGGAGCCATCTTGTTCAAAGCAACAAATAGGCTCCACCCAAGAGAGTGGAGCCAACCTCATCATCAACGGACACGATGCGTCTGTTCTTTTAGACAAAGCTGGTTTGGTTTTAAATAAAAACACTGTGCCTTTTGAAACTAATTCTCCAATGAAACCATCTGGGATTCGTCTTGGCACACCAGCAGTTACAACAAGAGGGATGAAAGAAAAAGAAATGAAGCAAATCGCTCTTTGGATAAAGCAAGTTTTAATTGAGAAAAGAAAACCAGAAGAAGTTTTGAAAGAGGTTAAAAAATTAACTGGTCAAAAAAAGTTTAAAATTGAATTATGAATTATGAATAAAGAATTATGAATATTTATTTAAAAATTTATGAAAAAAAGTCAAGATATAATTTTAAACGGTTCTGCACAAGCCAAAAAGATTTTAAAAAATCAAAAATCAAAAATCAAAAATCAAAAGTCTAAAATTTGTTTAGTTGTTATTTTAATTGGCAAAAATCCTGCTTCGCAAGTTTATATTAAAATTAAAGAAAGACGCGCAAAAGAAATTGGGGTTAATTTTAAAAAATATTTATTACCAGCTTCTGTATCAGAAAAAAAAGTTTTAGATTTAATAAATAAATTAAATAACAATGAAAATATTCATGGAATTTTAGTTCAGCTTCCTTTACCTAAAAAATTTAATACACAAAAAATTATTCAAAAAATAAATCCAGAAAAAGATGTGGATGGATTATTAACCACCCCCAGCCCCTCCTTGAAAAGGAGGGGAGTAATTTCGCCTACCATACAATCCATTTTGTGTCTTATTAAAATTTCTAATAAAAAATTAGCTGGCAAAAAAGCAATAATTTTGGCTAATAGTTTGGAATTTGCAAAACCTTTAAAAAAAGAACTGGAAGAGAAAAGAATTAAAGTGCGAATTTTGTTAAAATCCAAAATTACGAATTACGAATTACGAATTACGAATTACGATATTATAATTATTGCTTTTGGCGAAAGACACTGGCTAAAACCAGAAATGATTAAAAAAAATGCAGTTGTAATTGATGTTGGAATAAATCGCGACAACACCGTAAAATCGCTTCGCTCACACGGGGCGAGAAATTCTAAAAAAATTTTTGGTGATGTTCACCCAGATTGTTTTAAAAAATCAAAATATATTTCTCCGGTTCCTGGTGGAGTTGGTCCTTTAACTGTTGCGTTTTTGTTTAAGAATTTAGTTAAATTAGTGAGTAAAAAATAAAAACATAAAATTTAAGGGACCAAATTTAAAACCAAAAACAGTCCCGAGTACTCGGGACTGTTTTTAAAAAAATATTAATTATTTTTTATTGATTTAAAATTTCATCAATAATTTGTTTTATATTTTCATAAGGAACAGCGCCAGGAACAATTTCGTTATTAATAAAATTTGATGGTGTTCCGCGAACGCCAGATTCAACGCCTAAATTATAATCCGCTAAAATCTTTTCTGTAAATTTATCACTAACAACACAATTTTTATAATCATCAACATTTAAATTTAAATCTTGCGCGAATTTATCAAAACTTTCAGCTGTTAAAGTTTCTTGATTTGAAAGAATTAAATCAGACATTTCCCAAAATTTTCCTTGTTCACCAGCGCACTCACTTGCGATTGCCCCAGGCATTCCTAAAGGATGAGACGAAATTGGAAATTGTTTGTAGACCCAAGCAATTTTGTCCCCGTATTCTTTAATAATTTGGTGCATTGTAATATGAAAATTAGAACAATAAGGACACTGAAAATCTGAAAATTCAAAAATTTTAACAGGAGCGTCTTTGTTTCCTAAAAAATGATCGTTTTCATTAATTTTTAAATCAACTACTGGAACTTCTGGGTTTTGTTCCCCAGCAACTTGCTGTGTGTTTGGATTGTCTTGGTTTTGATTGTCGTTGTTGTCTAATTTTCCAGCAGTAAGACCAAAACCAATTAATGAAATTACCGCAACACCAATGATTAAACCAAAAAAGAAATTTAATTTAGGTGATTCAGTAATAAATTTTGTTTGTTTTTTTTCAAAAGGCATATTTTTTTATCCGCCTCCGCCACTAAAAAATCCTACTGGACTACGGCGGATAAACTCTTAATGTTAAAAAAACACAGGAGCTTGCTCACCGAAGCAACAAAGGATCGCTAGAGAACGAAGGAGGGTAAATGATTAATTAATATTTAATATTTCACTTAATTTATTTTTTTGAAAGCCAACCATTATTTCTTCTTTTCCATCTTTTTCAATAATAATTACAGGCACGCCTTGCTGTCCGGTTTTTTCAATCATTTTTTTATGAGTTTCTTCATCTTTCCCAACATCAATTTCCGTGTAGTTAATTTTGTTTTTATCTAAAAAATGTTTTGCTAATTTGCAATATCCACAGAATTGTGTAGAATAAATAGTGATTGTGGTTTGCATAAATTTTGTTGTTGATTATTTAAAAATATGTTATCCTTAGATTAACACACTTAAAAAAATAACGCAAATTTGATTTTTTTTAAATAGTTTTGTATAATTAAAAAAGTATTAAATATAAAAATATGAGTAAAATAAGAATACCAGATTATCATAAAGATAAAAGAATAGAATTATTAAAAAAAGCAGGATTATTAAATCCCGAATTAGTTTATTCAACTGATAATCAGAGTCCTTATGAAACAAAGAAAAAGTTTGATATAAAAAATAAAGAAGAGTTGGAAAAAAATATAGCAGAAAAAAAACAAAAAGAATTTTCTGAACATTTTAAAGGTGCTCGTGGAGAAGTTTGGAAAAAACAATAATTTAATTTTTAACTAAAACCTAATTAATTTTATTTTTTAGGTTTTTAAAAGGATAAAAAATATGGGTTTTTTTAATGAAGTTAAAAAAATGATATTTTCAAATAATATTGAGAAAGATGAAAACACAAGTCAAAAAGTAGAAGTTGAAAAAAATGAAAGTGATGGAATTAATTTAAAAACAAGAATAAGTGTAAATGAATTAATAAAAAAAGAGATGAGTAGCGCAGGAAAAACAATGTCAGACGAACAACTGGGAAAATTATATAAGACTGTTATCATTGTTGCTGAAGATAAGGGAATTTTAAAACCAAACCTTGAGTCAGAGTTAGGTTTATTTTTAAAAAGAGTTGAACCGATTGTAAAAGATGTGTTAACAAAAAGTGAGCATTTAGAAATACTAGAAAAAAAAGAAGTACAATATGAAACATCTAACCGAGTAGCTGCGTAAAAATTTAAATTAAAAAAATCTTTAAATTAATTTAGAGATTTTTTTATTTATTTAGGATTTTTTAGGGTCTCTCCCCATTTTCAAGGGGGAGATTAAGAGGGGGTTAATAAAGAAATAATATAAAAATAAAATATAAAATTTTAAAAAAAATATTAACCACCCCCAGCCCCTCCTTGAAAAGGAGTGGAGCTTAATTAACAATAATTATTCTCTCATTTTCTTTTTTTCCTAATTTAAAATTTATCCAAATTGTATTTTTAGGCAAAATAGATTTAATTTTTTCAGCCCATTCAATAACTACTAAATTATTTTTATCTTTTACAAATTCATTTAATCCAATTTCTAAAAGTTCTTGAGCAGAATTTAAACGGTAGCAATCAATGTGGATTAATTTTTTTAGCCTGCCTGCCCGCCAGTGCCAGACTTTGGCAGACGGGTCATGAGCCCTGATAAGTCTTTTAGAGTTGGGTCGGGGAGAAGGATCCCGTGGAATATTGTAGGGCTTTAGAAGCACAAAAGTCGGGGAAGTGATTGTTTTTTTAATTTTAAAATATTTTGCTAAACCTTTTGTAAAATGAGTTTTGCCTGTTCCTAAATTTCCAACTAGACCAAGGACATCGCCAGACTGAAAATTTTTAGCTAATTTTTTTGCTAAGTTTTTAGTTTGATTAATTGATTTAGAGATATATTTTTGCATTTTTTGTTACTGTCATCCCGAGTTTTGATAGGATTTTTTAGTATTGGGTCAAGGCGATGGGATCCCATCACTTCTGGCAACCCTAATGGTCGCTCGGGATGGCACTAGAGTGTCAAATTTGGATCTGCTTTTAAATTTAATGTGTTTTTATGATTTAATGTTTTCTGTGTTTTAGTAATCTGAAAATATCCCGCAACAGCAATCATTGTTGCGTTGTCTCCAGTAAATTTTAATTCTGGAATAAATATTTTTGTTTTATCTCCCCTCATTTTTAAGGAGGGGCTGGGGGTGGTTAATTTTTCAATTTTTTCCTGCAATTGTTTTCTTAATTCCGTATTTGCAGACACACCGCCACCAAGCAAAAAAGATTTTGGTTTATGTTTTTTAATTGCTCGCAAAGTTTTTGAAATTAAAACATCAATACAAGCTTGTTGAAAACTAGCGCACAAATCATTTATATTTTGTTTTGTTTTTTTAAATTTTCTATCTTGTGTTAAATATAAAACAGCAGTTTTTAATCCAGAAAAAGAAAAATTAAAATTTTGTTGTTGAATCATTGGACGAGGCAATTTAAATTTATTTTTGTCGCCTTTTGTCGCGTGGTTAGAAATAATTGGTCCGCCTGGGTAACCTAAATCTAAAATTTTTGCTACTTTATCAAATGCTTCGCCAACTGCGTCATCTTGAGTTTCCCCAATAATTTTAAAATTTACCCTGTCAAATTTCGCCAGAGGCGAACCAGCTTTGCTGGATTTGACAGGGTGAATTTTATTTTTAATTAAAACCAACATTGTGTGTCCCCCAGAAACAATCAAGCCAACAGCTGGATATTTAATTACACTTGAGTGCCTGTCCGCCGTAGTCCAGTAGGATTTTTTAGAGGCGAAGGAGGGTTGGCGCAGATGATTTACTAGCAAATGCGCGGCTAAATGATTAACTGGAATTAAGGGTTTGTTTAAAACGAAAGCTAGCATTTTTGCTGTTTCAACTCCAACAATCAGCGAAGTTACTAAACCAGGACCTTGTGTAACAGCGATTTGATCAATATCTTTCAATTTAATTTTTGCTTGTTTTAAAGACTCATCAATCACTGGTAAAATCATTTCCATTTGCATTCGCGCCGCAACTTCTGGAACAATCCCGCCGTATTTTGCGTGCGTTTTAACCTGGGAAGAAACAATATTTGAAAGCAAATTAAACTTTACCCTGTCAAATAATCCTGAGACTTCGGGATTCGGCTTCGCCGATTTGACAGGGTGAATTTCTAAAACCGCGACTGCTGTTTCGTCACAACTTGTTTCAATTCCTAATATTTTCATATAATTAAATGTAGCTGATTTTAAATTTTTTTTCAAACAAAAAATATTTGCTAAATTTAAATATTTTTGTTATTTTAATAATAATGGCCTGGTAGCCAAGCGGCTAAGGCGCTGGTTTGCAAAACCAATATCACGGGTTCGATTCCCGTCCAGGCCTCCAGTTTTTTGGAGAGGTGTCCCGAGTACTCGGGATTGAATGGGGCATTTTTTAATTTCAAATTTTACTAGCTAGTTATTTTTATTTTGGAGAGGTGCCGGAGTGGTTGAACGGGGCACCCTGCTAAGGTGTTGTGCCGGCAACGGCACCGAGGGTTCGAATCCCTCCCTCTCCGCCAAGTTTTACATTCAGCGAAATTGAAAGAAGTTGCCTCGGCGCAAAGCGCC
>CAZFWC010000017.1:0-12476 GCA_964522515.1 uncultured Gammaproteobacteria bacterium
TTTATATAAAATTAAATCTTCGTGGCGTTTTTCATAATCTAAATTTGTGAACCAAATTGTACTTGCTACAAAAGCATATTTAATTCCATCTTCAATTTTATGATAATTTTCATAATTATCTGGTATTCTAAACCAAATATTTCTACCATCAAGAGTGCATCCTAACCACATTTTATTTTCTTTAATTAGTTTAAAAATTTCTTTGTAAGTAATTGCGTTTTGATTTCCAATTATTATAAATTTTTTCTTATACTCCATTAACTGCGCGACATATTCTCTAAATAAAGAAAAAGGCGGATTGGTGACTACAATGTCAGCTTGTTTTAAAAGTTCAATACATTCATCACTTCTAAAATCACCATCACCTTTTAAATGCTTAATTCCAATTTCTTTAGGATTGGGAATTTTGTCATTGTTTCTGTCGCCAGTGTATTCCAAGTAAATCGCTTTTTCAGAATTATTTTGACTAAACAAATTAACATCTTGATTTTTATAACAAGTAGTAATTAATTTTTTCAAACCTAATTCTTCAAACTTATATGAAAAGTAATGAAAAAAATTACTCACACTTGGATCATCACAATTACAAAAAACTATTTTATTTTTAAAGTGTTTTTTATAATGTCCTAATTCCTTTTCAATATCAGAAAGCTGAGTATAAAATTCGTCTTTCTTTGCTTTAGATGCTTTATGTAAATTTTTATTTGAAGATTGTTTTGCCATAAAATTATTTTTACGATTTTATTATAACATCAAAAACAAGAAAATATCAACCAAAAAACAGCAATGATGTTGCTGGAAGATTTTGCGTTATAGTTTGAGTTATTTTATTAAATCTGACAACGTGGATAACTCCATTTGACAGAATTTAATCAATGATATATAATTAAATTGTCTTTCGGTTCTCCCATAGAACCGTTGGGGTATCACATCCTAGAGCCATCTTCCTTGCGGAGGGTGGTTTTCATTTCTTTGGACTGCCTGTATTTTAACTCTCTGCCCCAAATTTCCGCTATTTGCGACACATCAGCATACCCGTCGCCCCCTGTTCTTAATTCTCCCGAGATGTTATTTTGCGAAGAAAATATAAAAACTTTTTTATGATGATTTTTAAGATAATTTATTAAAGGCAAAAAATCTGAATCACCTGTAAAAAATATGGCTGTGTTATATTTTTCTAAATGGTGCACCGCATCAAGTGTAATCCAAACATCCATATCGCCTTTTTCTTTTACACTCTCACCTTGATCGTCAATTATATTTATTCTCTTTAACTTTTTTTTGCGCACCTCAAAACCAAGACCTTTCTTTAAAAAAGTAAAAAATTTATGTCTGCCATCTAAACTATAATTCCTGGTGCCTTCAGCCGGGTAGGCAGTGTAATAAAAGACTTTAATTTTTGAGGTCTTAAAATTTTCCTCTATGAATTTCAAAGTTTTTTGATAATCTAAAAATCTACCTTTAGCTTTTTGCGCTTCCCATAAATTTGAGGCGTCAATAAATACATAAATAATATTATCGTCTGTTTCTATTTTCCGATTAAATTTTTCAAAACATTTGTTATTCATATTTTTATTTTACAATAATAATTAAATAATATCAAACAAAAAAACAACGATGATGTTGTTGGAAAACATTGTGGATAACTATTGACACATTTTGTATATGTATGCTATAATAAATGCATGAAAAGTCGGTATATGTGCGGTTAGCCATGATCGGCTTTTTTATTTATGCTAAAATTTCAAAAATTCCTGGATTATTTTTATCTTTCATTTTTCTATCCACAAGTCTAGTCATCATTAACTGCACTTTTGTAGGTTTTTTTATGCTATTTATTTTCATAGAATAAACCAAATCCGCCATAATCGCCAAACTATCTGCTAGTTGAATTTCAACATCAAAATTTAGTTTATTTACTAAACTTAGTGAAGTAATTGTATTCCTATAATCAAAACCTGTAATTCCTTCAGAAGGAACACCTAAAGATTGTAATCTGTTATGCGCTACTATTAAATATTTATCTTGATAAGGATCAGACTCTACTAAAATCTTTCCTTTATTATTAATCAAATGTTTTTTAGTAAATTCCTCTAACATTTTATTATAAGTCCGTTTTAATATTGCAATATCATCCCATCCTAATTTTTTAGCTTTGTTCTTGTCTGTTATTACAAAAGCTATAGACAATTTTTCATTACCTATAATCCCGATCATCTCAGACCAAAAACTTATTTCCTTAGAAGCACTCTCACCTAAACTTACAAATGGACCTTTCTTGCGCATTATATCTCTACAATGAAGTATAATGTTTTCATTATCAAAATACTTTTTCTTTAATTTACGAATTTGATTATCAAGCTTTGTATGAAACTTTTCAGGCAAAATTAATCCAGATAAAACAAAATTTTTAGATGGGTGGTTGAAACTAGCTTTACCAGTTTCGTCTAATGCTAAAACTTTGTAATCTTTCATATTTTTATAATTTACGATTTTATTTTACAACAATAACCAAAAAACTTCAACCAAAAAAAAATAATTTTATTTTGTTCACACTTGCTTGACAGATTTTTTAAGTATATTATAATAATAACATTGCTAATAAAAATATTATTAACAAACAGAACTTTTAACAATTTAAATGTGGTAGGGACCTCGATCAGGTTGAATGACCTGATTATCTATTCAAAATTTTTTATATTTTTTAAAAAAATATTTTATTGAGAACTATTCTAGTTTCTACCCTAAACCTTTATGGTTTGGGGTCATTTAAAACTAGAATAAATTCTCGTTTCAAATGAGAGTTTGATCCTGGCTCAGGATGAACGCTGGCGGCGTGTCTAAGGCATGCAAGTCGAACGCACACTTCGGTGCGAGTGGCAAACGGGTGAGTAACACATTGGTAATCTACCCCAATCACAAGAATAATCCCGAGAAATCGGGACTAATACTTGATAGTTTCTAATTGTGAAAACATTTTAGAATAAAGGTTTCCCTTTTGGGATTCCGGATTGGGAGGAGCCTATGGCTTATCAGCTTGTTGGTAGTGTAAAAGACTACCAAGGCTATGACGAGTAGCGGGTGTGAGAGCACGACCCGCCTCACTGGGACTGAGACACTGCCCAGACTCCTACGGGAGGCTGCAGTCAAGAATCTTCCTCAATGGCCGAAAGGCTGAAGGAGCGACGCCGCGTGTAGGATGAATCTCTTCGGAGTGTAAACTACTTTTCTAAAGGAACAAGCTTCGGTTGAGTGTACTTTAGGAATAAGTCGCCGCAAACTTCGTGCCAGCAGCTGCGGTAATACGAAGGCGACAAGCGTTATCCGGATTTATTGGGCGTAAAGAGTGTGTAGGCGGTTTAATAAGTTTCTGGTTAAAGCCCTTTGCTTAACATTGGGAGTGCGAGAAAAACTATTAAACTAGAGGCTGGGAGAGGCAAGTGGAATTGCTGGTGTAGGGGTTAAATCCGTTAATATCAGCAGGAACACCAAATGCGAAGGCAGCTTGCTAGAACATGCCTAACACTCAAGGACGAAAGCGTGGGGAGCGAATGGGATTAGATACCCCAGTAGTCCACGCCGTAAACGATGGATGCTAAGCATTGGAAGTATCGACCCTTTCAGTGCTGTTAATTTAAGGTAACCCGTTAAGCATCCCGCCTGGGGAGTACGAGCGCAAGCTTAAAACTCAAAGGAATAGACGGGGACCCGCACAAGCGGTGGATCACGTGGTTTAATTCGTATCCAAGCGAGGAATCTTACCAAGACTTGACATTATTCCGTATGTTCGTCTGGAAACAGGCTAACCTTCAGGAATGACAGGTGCTGCATGGTTGTCGTCAGCAAGTGCTGTGAAGTGTACTCTTAATTGAGGTAACTTGCGCAACCCTTATGCTGTGTTAAATTGTACACAGCAGACTGCCGGGGCTAACTCGGAGGAAGGTGGGGATGACGTCAAATCAGCATGGCTCTTACGTCTTGGGCTACACGCGTGATACAATGGGAAGTACAATGAGTTGCTAAACCGCAAGGTGGAGCCAATCTCATCAAAACTTCTCCCAGTTCGGATTGAAGTCTGAAACTCGACTTCATGAAGTCGGAATCGCTAGTAAACGCATATCAGCAATGGTGCGTTGAATACGTTCTCGGGTCTTGTACTCACTGCCCGTCACACCAACGGAGTCGGTAATGCCCAAAATTCCGAGTTCTCGGAACTAAGGTAGGATCGGCAACAGGGGTGAAGTCGTAACAAGGTATCCGTAGCGGAAGCTGTGGATGGATTATCTCCTTTTACGGAGATTATTTCTCTGACCAAGCACTTTGGCCAAGAGAACACTCTATTTTCCTGCAATTTTGTGGGATAAGTCGAATCTTGATTTTACATCAAGAAAATAGAAAAAAATATTTACCCTGTGAAATTGCCATCGGCAATATTTCATAGGGTGAACCCTGTGAAATTGTTCCTCAAAGAACAATATTTAACAGGGTTGTTCCCTGCCACTTTTAAATTGTTAAAAACAAAATCCCTCCTGCAATTTTGCAAGAGGTTTTTTGTTTTAAATAAATTATGAAATGTTTTTAAAACCCTTCCAAACTCCCAACTTGAATTTTATTCAAATCAACATTTGTAATTCCTAATGCTAGACCTTGAAAAAGAGGCATTAAATTATTCCAAGTTACGCTGTGGCGATAACCGTCTTTGTCAACAAACCAGATAGCTCCTCGTTGTTCAACTTGTAATAATAATTTTCCTTTTAATCTATTTGATAACTAGCCCATAAAATAGAATCTAATAATTTTGTATTATTTATCAATTTATTATTCCATTCAAATTCTTTATTGTCTTTGCTAAATTGTTTAAATTTAATTCGCAGACTATTGACTAAAGATAAAACTTTTTTATCATTTAATAATTTATTAAATTTATATTTTAATTCATTGTAAATTTTTATTCGCTGATCAATTTTTTGTTCTAAGTTTAAATTATTATCTTTGGTTTTTGGCAAGTCAAGAATAGCACTTATATTTCTATCATAAATTGGCAACTTATTATTTATTGTGTGCATTAATTTTGAAGCGAAACTTAAAAATAAAGCGTTATCTCCAGTTTGTCTTGGTATTTTATAAAGTTTTTTTAAAATAACAGCTAAACTGGTTTCTTTCTTTTTTAATAATTTAAAATATTCATTAAAATGATCTGGTCTTGTTAATCCTGCCCTGTCCATTACATAAAAATATTTATATTTTCTCTTAAATTCATCGTCAATTTTTCCTTGCTTGAAATTCTTGGTGATGTAGAAATAATATTTAAAATGATTTTTTTGTTTAGGTTCTTTAAAAAAATCAAAAATCTTATCTTCTGATTTTATGATTTTATTTTTTAGATTAATGATGTTCATTCTTTTTATTTCAAATTATTATTTACACAAAGCATTTGAAATTTCCTCTGAAATACCAATAATCTGTTTATTGTACTTTCTTATGTTATCTTGAGTGCGAGCAATAATTAATGAATCACTTTCATTTGACATTTGTATATTTAAATTTTGTACGATTGTTATTAAACTATTTATAGCTTCCATCTTTGTTGCTGATTTTATTATCTCTTGCCAGCGCTTTTCCCCAAATTCTTTATACACAAAAGCTGAATTATCAAAATAAACATCAATTATAAAATAATTTAATTTAAACTGGCCAGCCAAATCTTTATTATTGTTGTCATTATTTAAAATATCAAAAATACGCCCACAGTTAATAGAGTTAGTGGTAATAATCATGCCTATTGTACTTGATTTGTTTTCTCTTACCTCGTTTATTTTATCAATTTTATTTTGAGTACTGCTAAATAAGAAAAAGAAAACTGCAAAAATAATGCTAATTATAGTAAAAAAATTTTTACTATTCTCTCTTAACTCTGGCCAAAGCAACCCAATAAAAAACAAGATAACAATAAAAAGCAATAACAAAATTCCAGAATTGAATATAAAAATTATTTTAAAATCATTAAAATGCCATATAAATAATAATAGGGATAAAATTATTAAATATGTTTCAAAGGATTTTAAAATAGAAAAGAAAAATTTTTTTAATTTCTTTTCGCTTCTTTTTGTTTCTCTGTTTTTATTTAATTTCAACATATTTTTTATAAACATTAAGCTGCTATTTAAACAAAGCAACAATTTTATTTATCACCTTATCTAAATTTTTATTTATTTCATGCTCCCAAACTCTAACCGCTTTCCATCCTAATTTTTTATAATACAGATTAACTTCTTTGTCTCTCTGCTTGTTTTTTTCAATTTTTGGAATCCAGTAATTTTGTCTTGTTGACGGCAAGCGACAATGCTTTTTACAGCCATGCCAAAAACAAGAATCAATAAAAATAACTGTTTTATATTTTTTCAAAACCAAATCTGGTTTTCCAAAATATCCTTTCGGATTTTTTCTATATCTAAATCCAGCTTTCCAAATCGCTTTTCTAAAATCAATCTCAATTTTTGTGTCCTTGCTTTTTATCTTGGACATTATTTCGCTTCTCTTCTTTTTGGAAACTGTATCTGCCATAATCTAATTATTAAAAAGCTCAACAGGATTGATTTTGAATTGCAACATTTTTGCCGTTTCTCGTCCATTATCCCCGCCTTTTCTTTGCATTCCTATTCTTCCAATATTCAAACTGCCTCGCGGCGTGATTTGAACCTCACCGCTTCCAAAAATATTCATTGCTTCATTTATTGATTTCAAAACCCATTTGCTTTTGCCGTTGATTTTCAAAATAACTAAAACCCAATCAGCTGAAAATTCGCCTCTGCCTTTCAAAATATCGGAAATAATCAAAATTTTGTCGCGTTTGAAAAAATCAAGAATTTTTTCTTGGTCTCTTTTTTCAAATTCTGTCAAAAGCGTTCTGCGAGGGTCTTTCAATTTTTTCTTCATCGGTTTTATTTCGCCAGTAAAAAGTTTTAGCAATTTGGTTATATCAGCGGGGATATTCCACAACTCCGCGTATTTATCCACCCACCTTTTGTCTATTTGATTAAACCCTTGCGGGTTGCTGACAAGTTTGACCTGCAAATTTTGAATATCCGATTGCGATTTTAATTTTTATTTAATTGTCAAATTCTGACCATTGCATTAAAAATACATCTTCTTTAATCCTGTCAAATTCAAACAGACATTCCCCGCCCAATTCTCCATTCTTAAATTCTTCCAAAGAAATCATATTTTCATCTTTGAGACAATCGATTGTCGTTAAATTATTTGTTGCCGCTATTTGATTGATTTCATCTTCGGAATAAATTTTGTTTTTGTAAAAAATATTTTTCATAACTTAAACTGTGGCATTCCAAGAAATTTGCGTGATTATTGTTTCTGTTCTATTAAATTGCAAATTACTATGCAACGGATTTTGAAAATAATTGTGAAAAGGAATCTCTTTAAAATTTTTAACAACAAACAAAAAATACCGCCCTCTTAATAATTGGGCAACTGAATATTCCTTATTCGTCAAAGCGATATTACCACTTGAATTATTTAATCCTTTAACTTCCACCCCTAAAAATTCCCTATGTTGGGTGTAAAGTTTAAAATCAAATCCACAACCATGTTTTGTTGTATCTTCAATTTGATAATTTTTAAATATATCAATTTCAGTATAATTTTCTTTAAAATAATGCTCTGCTGCTTGACCTGTTATAAGCCGTTTAGCAAAAGAACTTTCTTTGCCCTCTTTTTTGGCAACTTGTTCCATTAAAACATCCAGTTCATGATTTTCGTAAATTATCTCTTTTAGCAAGTTTGAAAAATTTCTTATATCTAAATCTTTAAAAGAATTATAAACATTTTTACAATATTGCCTTATCTCTCTTTTGTGCCAACCTTGTCTTTTATTTGGAAAAACAGGGTCAAATTCATCTCTATAATTTTTTACAGACATCGGTTTAACTTCTAAAGCAAGTCCAATAACATTAAATGCCTCCGTGAAATTATCAAAGCCGAGATATTTTAAACCTTTTTAATCAAACTTTGCCAAAAATAATCCAGCTAATATTGATTTTTCTCTAAGCGTAAGTTTCTGCATATTTTTTCATTATTTTAATCAAACTGAAAATAATTTGTCCTCTATGATCGCACATTCCTTTTCTTTGCCCAATCACTGAAAAAGTTTGACAAGGAAAACCCGCAATCATTAAATCAAAATCAGGCAAATCGTTTGTATTGATTTTTGTTAAATCGCCATGATTTTTTTCGTCTTCGCCGAAAAATTCCCTATATGTTTTTTCCGCGCCTTTGTCTATTTCAGAAAAACCGACACATCGCATCCCCAAATTTTCAAGCCCAAGACGACCTCCTCCAATTCCCGCGCAAAAATCAATAAATTTTATATTTTTTGTATTCCCCATGATTTTTGCTTTTATTATAACATCAAAAACCAAAAAACAGCAATGATGCCGTTGGAAAATTTGCGCGTTAGTAATTTATTTTTTATTTCCTAAAAGTTTTTTAATATCTTCATCTGTAAATTCTTTTCTATAATCAATTAATTTCGGATGTTTAATATTTCTTAATTCATCATCATAAGTCGCCATAATTTTTCTAACTCTTTTTTTTGTGGCGTCCCAGTTGCGAGTTGAAGAAAATGTTTTAAAAATCTTTATAAACTCTTGCTGACTTAAATTTTTCCTCTTTTTTGTATATTCATTTTCAAGCTCTCCAGCTAACCCTGTCTCAAAACTTCCTATAAAAAATAAAACCTCCTCATACATTGAATTTCTTGTTAAATCTTTTTTTGCTAAATTTAATAATTTTCTATATTCTTTTGCTCTCTCATCAAACAAAAATTGATATAACATATCTGTATAAGTCCCGTAGTATTTTGCTGACACATATTTTTTTATGCTGTTAGTAAAATCTTTTCTAAAATCTTTGGTTTCCTCTCTAGTCTCACTAAAACTTTGCGCTAACTGGTTGACAAACTTGGAATTTTTTAAAGCTACCCCCATTACTTTTTTAAAATTTTCCTCTGTTCTTATAAAGTATTTTCTAACCCGCTTGCCTATCTCATTATTTTCAAGCATTGCTAACTCTTTTGCCATTTCTATTGTTAATATATAATTTATTGGCAAAACCCTGCCAGTTTTTATATCAACGATTTTACCTGTTTTGTGGGCTTTTAATCCATTCCCAAAATTCGGAATGGACATAAAATAATCCAAATTTTCTGTAAAATCATATTTTTCTATTCTATCTTTAATCCAATCTGCAAACTTAGTTTTTACTTTTAATTCTTCGTGCAAATCTCTTGCGTTTACAAAACGCTTCTTTTCGTCATCTATTGTTTTTTGCATTACTTTAATATTTATTACTTCGTTTAAATTTTTATTCATAAATTTATTTTAATTATTTTTTACGATTTTATTTTACAACAACGGCTAAAAAATAGCAATCAAAAAACAGCAATGATGCTGTTGGAAAATATCTATAGATTTTCTAAAAATTTAACTACTAAAAAAAATTAACAATTTCAGTAAATTCTGGTTTTTTGATTAAATAAATGTTAAAATATATTTATGAAAAAGAAAAAATTTATAATTATTGATGCTAACTCTCTTATTCACAGAGCTTTTCACGCTTTGCCTCCACTAACTGCAAGAGACGGAAAAGTAGTCAACGCAGTCTACGGATTTACATCAATTTTTTTAAAAGCATTAAAAGATTTTAATCCTGATTATATTGCTTGTTGTTTTGATGTTGATAAAAATACTTTTCGCAAAAAAAAATATTCAGAATACAAAGCTCACCGAAAAGAACAACCATCAGAACTTTATTATCAATTTCCTTTAATTAAAGAATTATTAAAAGCGTTTCGTGTGCCAATTTATGAAAAACAAGGATTTGAAGCAGACGATATTATTGGCACCCTGTCTAAAATTGTAAATAAAAAATATAAAAATGTGAAAAATATTATTGTAACTGGAGATTTAGATATTTTACAATTGATTAATAATGACACTGAAGTCTACACTTTAAAACAAGGAATTTCTAACACAATAATTTATAATGAAAAAGCAGTTCAAGAACGATTTGGTTTTAATCCAAACCAAGTTGTGGATTACAAAGCTTTACGCGGAGATCCTTCAGATAATATTCCTGGTGTTAAAGGAATTGGAGAAAAAATTGCAACAGATTTAATTAAAGAATTTGGAAATTTAGATAATGTGTATAAAAATTTAGATAACCACAAAATAAAATCAGGTGTAGTTGATAAGTTAATTAAGCATAAAAAAGAAGCTTACTTGTCACAAATGTTAGCTACAATTGAGAAAGATGTAAAAATTCATTTTGATTTAAAAGATGCAAAAGTAGAACCATTTAACACTGAAGAAGTAATTAATTTATTTCAATCTTGGAAATTTAATTCTTTAATTTCTAGAATTCCACAAGCTGAAAAAATAATGTTAAAAAAACAAGGGACTTTATTCGCGCCTACCCTCCTTCGCTCCGACCCTAACAATCCTAGCTTCGGCGGGCAGGATTTAAGTGTTGATAAAAAATTTGAGATGAAAAAAGGATATCATTTAGTCAATAATAAAAAAACTTTTGATGAATTTTTAAGTAAACTAAAAAAACAAGAGCAATTTGTTTTTGACACTGAAACAGACGGCTTGAATCCGTTTAATTCAAAATTATTAGGAATTAGTTTTTCATGGAAATCAGAAGAAGCGTATTATATTATTGAAAAATATTTAAACAAAGATATTAAAAAAATATTTGAAGATGCAAAAATAAAAAAAATCGCGCACAATTTAAAATTTGATTACGAAGTATTAAAATCTTATAATTTTGATGTTCAAGGATTATTTTTTGACACAATGATTGCGTCTTATCTTTTAAATCCTGGCACACGACAACACAGTTTAGATGTTTTAGCTTTCACTGAGTTAGGATACAAAATGCAACCAATCACAGATTTAATCGGGGAGAAAAAATTAAATGTTAAGCTGGGTTTTAAAACCCAGCTTAACTTATCACAAGTAAAAGTTGAAAAAGTAGCTAATTATTCTTGTGAAGACGCAGATCTTTCGTGGCGTTTGTATAAAAAACTTTCAGAAAAATTAGATGACGCAATTATTCAAAATGTTTTGCAAAAAATAGAAGTGCCTTTAATTAAAGTGCTGGCAGAAATGGAAAAAAATGGAATTAAAATAGATATTAAATTTTTAA
This sequence comes from uncultured Gammaproteobacteria bacterium, assembly GCA_964522515.1. Lineage (GTDB taxonomy): Bacteria > Patescibacteriota > Patescibacteriia > UBA2196 > UBA2196 > CAYNCE01. Next base: position 11,224 of record CAZFWC010000017.1, read on the forward strand.
ATAAAATGAGTCAAGAGTTAGAATTAAAAATTGAAAATTTAGAATTAAAAATTTATAAATTATCTGGACAGGAATTTAATGTAGCTTCACCAAAACAACTAAAAGAAATTTTGTTTGATAAAATGAAAATTTCCAGCTTTGGATTAAGTAAAACTAAAACTGGAATTTCAACTGCTGCTGGCGAGCTTGATAAATTAAAAGGACAACACAAAATTATTGATTTAATTTTAGAATTTCGTGAATTATCAAAATTAAAAAATACTTATCTTGATCCTTTGCCAAAATTAGTTGATAAAAATAATCGCGTTCATACTTCTTTTAACCAAACAATCACAGCAACTGGCAGGCTTTCATCTTCAAATCCAAATTTACAAAATATTCCAATTCGCACAAAAATTGGCAGAGAAATTCGCAAGGCTTTTATTGCTGAAAAAGAATATTCCATTTTAGCAGTTGATTATTCGCAAATTGAATTAAGAATTATTGCTTCTTTGTCTAATGATGAAAAAATGATAAAAGCTTTTGAAAATAAGGCTGATATTCACACGCAAACTGCTGCTGAAATTTTTAATATTAAACCAAAGGATGTTAGCAAAGAAATTCGCCGTCAAGCCAAAGCAGTTAATTTTGGCGTGATTTACGGTTTGGGCGCGCGCGGTTTAGCAAACGACACTGGAATTTCTTTTGAAGAAGCTCAAAATTTTATTGAAAAATACTTTGAAATTTATGATGGAATTAAAAATTATATTGAAGAAACAATTGCGTTAACTCGTGAACTTGGTTATGCAGAAACTTTATTGGGTCGTCGCAGATATTTGCCAGAAATAAATGCGCGCCACCACCAACTTCGTTCTCAAGCTGAAAGAATGGCAATTAATCATCCTGTTCAAGGAACTGCCGCTGACTTAATAAAATTAGCAATGATAAATTTGCAAAAAAGATTAGAAAAAGAATTTGTTAAAGAAGAAATTAAAATGCTTTTACAAGTTCACGACGAATTAGTTTTTGAAGTTAAAAATGATTTAGTAAAACACGCGTCAAAAATTATTAAATATGAAATGGAAAATGTCTACAAACTCCGTGTTCCGATTGAAGTTGAAATTGGTGTTGGTAAAAATTGGGGAGAAGCAAAATAAATCAAGAAACGCACAAATAAAAGGATAAAATGTGGGTAATTTGCAGTAGGTCTAATATGATGAAATTTTTAAACTTCAATCACAACTGGTAACACCATTGGTCGTTTGCCAGTTTTT
>CAZFWC010000018.1:0-11903 GCA_964522515.1 uncultured Gammaproteobacteria bacterium
TTATATTAAGTTGAGAAAAAAAATCTAAATTCATAAAATCCTAAAAACTAAAAATGTTTTGTGGTTTAGGTTTGAGGAAATTATTAATTTGAAACACACTTATATTCTTTTGTTACTTTGTTTCTACAACAAATAGAATTAACACCATTTGCCCCTCTAAAAGGTAAGTCAATGCATACTTCAAGAGAATTATCCTTCATAAGATTAATAAAATCATCTAAACTATCAAGAGCGTGCCTGTAATTACATTCTTTTGGATAACGAATTTTTGTCTTTTTATCTTCAAAAGAACATTCATCACTTAAAGAACAATCCACTCTTTCCCAATTAATTCCTAATTTTTTCTCACATTTTAGTTCTTCACCTAGATCACAAATATCTGAATTCAAAACACGCATCTTTTTTCCACAAACATATTTTGGATCTTGTTCTTTTAAAATTTTATCAAAATCATCGCACCCACTTTCTCTGTTCGCCAAATAATTTCCTTTTTGTTTTTTTGTTTCTCCTTCTTTATCGCTCTGTGCGTTACACATTTTTTTCATATCTGCGCAAAAAGGACCACTGACACCAGCAGGAAAATAACAAAATTCTTCATCATCACAATGATCAATCCCCCAACAAGTTTTCAATTTACCAGTTTTTTTATCTTTTGTGTCTTCAATTATATAAGATGTTCCACAATGACCAGCAAAAATTAATTCATATGTGCCGTCTGCTTTTTCTTTAAAAACACTTTTAAAACCCATTGGGACTGTTTGATCTTCTTTAAGCGGAGCAGAATTAGGGTAACCAATTTTAGGATTACTTTCTGGCACCAAATCCTTACACCAATTAGTACTTTGTTCTATTGTATCAATCGGCGCAACTGGTTCTAACTTCAAATTAACTAAATTAGGATTTATTGTGTATAAAATTACATAAGAAAATAAAACCAAAACCAAACCAGAAACAGCAGACGAAATATTTGATTTAGCACTTGTAATTGTTGTTGGATTTCCAGCTGCAAAAATCCACTGCAAACCACCAATCATAATCATAATTACAGCCACAATCGCAATTACGCCAACAGCAAAATTATAAAACTTTTTAATATACAAAGGCAAATTTGCTTCAATATAATAACATTTTTTATTTATCTTTTTTCCATTAACATCTGTAATTGTATAATCACACGAATTAGTAATTTCGGGAATTGGAATTTGCATTCTAATAAATCTTTTGTCTTCATCTTCGCCAGGAATATTACAACCTTCTGGACAAGCGCTAACAAAATTTGTATTAGACCCAGCTTGAACAGATTTATCAATTACAAAAACTCCCAAAGTGCTGGTAAAAATTAAAATTAGTAAAAATGTTAAAATCTTTTTTTGCATATTTATTGTTGGCTCGATCGCTCCCGCGTGGAGCCATTTTGTTGTTTCAGTAAAAACTTTATTTAATAATTTGAACAAGGCAACTCCACCCAAGAGGGATAAAGCCAACCTTTAAGTCCCAGTCCCAGTCACTGTTTCACAAGTGCTGCCTAACAATTCAGCCCACCAAGTGCCAATTACATCAGTTACTTCACAAGGATTAGTTATAAAATATATTAAAATAAAAATTAATAAAACTACTATCAAACCCAGTAATGCATAACCAACAACTGTCCAAAACACTGGACTCATTAATATTTTTTTTACAATTGCTTTTTTTATTTTTTTCTTAACAGCTTTTTTTACTTGTTCTTTTGCTTTTTGTTTTGCTAATTCTTTAATTCTTTTAACTGAATCTTTTTGAAATTTGATCTGTGTTTCTTTCTCATCTTCAACTTTATCTGGCAATTCTTGTGATTGATTTTTTAAACTTTGAATTTCATTTTTTGAATCTTCATTGTATTGTAAAGTTTTATCTTCTTGTTCTTTTAGATAAGCCTGATGTAATTTACGCTGATAATCTATTTCTTTTCTAGTTTTATTATTTTCTAGCATAAAATTTAATATTTTAAATTTTTTAATAAATATTCATAATTCATAATTCTTGATTCATAATTCATTTTCAAAAACAGATCCTTGGTTCCTAAAAAACCCTAAAAGTCACTCGAGATGACAATAAGTTCAATATAATATTATTCCCAAACCGCCTGATTAACTTTCCAAACTCCGCCCTGTTCTTTCATTTCTAAATCCATATTTTGATAAATTACTTTACTGTTTGCGCTTGAACCAACAACTTCATTTCTTTGAGTTGAAATTTTAAATTTAGCAACATTAGTTGATTCAGAGAAATTTATTAATTCAATTTTTAAAACTTTTGTTGTAATTCCATAATAAATTGCTGGTTTAATTTCTGAAGTAGCTTTGTTAATTTTATTTTCAGCCCAGTATTTAAAAGTCGTGGTCATAAAAGGCAGTAAATCTTTTAAATTTTCATAATTTGCTTGATTAGAATAAGATCCAAATCGTTCAGTAAACGCGCTAGACATTTTTGTTAATTGCGCTTTTAATTTTTCTTGTTCAGAAATTTTGGAAACATAAGGAGCAGATTTATTTTCTTTTGTTTTATCTTTTGTGTCTTGTAAATTTTCATTATTTAATTCTTCTTGAATAAAATTTTCATTTCCTAAATTATTTTCTTGAGTTTTACTTTTTTGAATACTTAAAAACCAAAATACTATTGCTAAAATTATAGCTAGTATTAAAAAAATTATTAGAATTATTATGAGTTTATTTTTTAGCATAAAAGATCTTGTTGTTGGCTCCATCCCTCTTGGGTGGAGCCTGTTTGTTATTTCAATAAAAAATTTTATTTAGTTAACTTAACAAGGTGGCTCCCTGCCTACCGGACAGGCAGGCACGCATGAGCGATGGAGCCAACTCACATATCTTTATTTTCAACATCAACACTTTCATCAAACTCCTTTTTTGCTTGTTCAATTTCCAAAATCTGACGCGGGTCTGATGTAATAATTTGATCTTCAGTGTAAGACGCAACAACTTTAATTGCAGCGTGTTTTTTTCCTGCAAAAAATATACCTTCACCAACATTTGATTCTAATAATAAATATCTTTCACCTTGTGTAAGTTTAAATGTTTTAGCAATTAAATCAATGGCTGCAGGAGCTTGCTTCATTAATAAATACAAAGCTGTATTATTTAAAATTGCTTGTCCATATTGAGACGACAAAAAATCATTCACATCTTGTGTAATTGTTGTCACACCTAAATAATATTTACGACAGCGTTTTACTAAAGCAAAAATAAATTTTGCGGAATCTTCGTGTTGCATTAACCACCACGCTTCATCAATTACTAAAATTCTTTTTTTCATTTTAGAACGAACTTTATTCCAAATATAATTAATAATTGTGTAAATTGCGATTGGTCTTAATTCATCTTCTAAATCACGCACTGAAAAAACAACTAACTGATTATCAACATCAACATTTGTGTAATTATTTATTAACCCAGAAAATGTTCCTTGAGTAAATTTTCCTAATCTTTCTGCTAAATTTTCTCCGCCTGTCATTCCATTTAAAACTTCTTGCAAGTCACTCATCAAAGGCATTTCATTTGCGTTTTGCAAATTAGTTTCTGGTGTGATATCTTTTTTAGCGTAAGTTTCTAAAAGAGCTCTGTCTAAAACAGAATCTTCTGTGTTGCTAATATCACCAATCATAATTCTAATCAAACCTTTTAAAGTAATTATTGCTGAACGAATAATATCAGCGGTTTTTGTTTCTTCATCTTCAGGAACTGGCAAATCAAATGGATTAATTTTACTTTGTGAATTTAATGAAATATTTACATAAGTTCCGCCAACCGCGTCTGATAAATATTGATATTCTCGTTCTGGATCAATTACCATAACATCAACTCCAAGCATCATACTTCTTAAAATTTCTAATTTAACTGCGTAACTTTTTCCAGCGCCAGAAGTCGCAAAAACCAAAGAATTTGCATTTTGCAAAGAAAATCTGTCAAATAAAATCAAACTATTATTGTGTCGATTAATTCCATAAAGAATTCCATTATCAGAAGTTAACTCAGCTGAAACAAAAGGAAACGAAGACGCGCAAGGTGAAGATTGCATATTAAAACTAACACCAAGTTCGTCGTTTGCCAAAGGTAAAGTTGAATTAAATCCTTGCTCTGCTTGCCAAATTGCTCTGCGAGTGTACACCATTTTTGTTCCAATTAAATCTTCAACAATTCTAGTTAATTTATCTAATTCATCTTTATCATCCGCATACAAAGTTATGTAAAGTCCAAATTGAAAAAATTTTTCAATTCCTTGTGTTAAATCATCTCGCAATTGTTCAATATCTCGTAAAGCTGTTTCACGCAAAGGATCTCGTGGCGCTCCTTTTTCTTGATCAGTCATTAACTGAGCTTCCAAAACTCCAACTTTATTTCGCAATTGTTTTAAAATTATTTTTGACTCAATTGGATAAAAATACATTGCAATATCCATTGTCGCCGCGTAATCAATAATTGTTTCAAACCAACCAACATTAATGTAGCGCGGGTAAGTAGTTACAAAAAGTGTTCTAGCCCACTTTCCATTTAATTCTAAATGATCTGACGCAACTTTAATTGCAGCTGGAGAAATTAAATCTTTAATTGTTGCTGTGCCTCTGCGATAAATTCTTTCAGATTTAATTTTTTCTCTTTGCTTTTCAACTGTGCTTTGTTCAAAAGCCAACTTCTCCGACTGTGTTGCTTGCGGAGGAAGATTATTTTGAATTTTTTTATTTGAATTAAACATTTTTTTACCCTGTCCTGAGCGACCTTTAGGGTCGTTAGGAGCCGAAGGATCTATTAAATTAACCGACCAAGATCTTTCCAATCTTCTGATAAATCTCTAAGCTCAGGATTTATAGTTTTAATTAATTTTAATTTCTTTTGTCTTGCCCAACCTTTAATTTGTTTTTCTCTTTTTAAAGCATCTTTTAAATCTAGACAAAATTCATAATATAATAATTTATTAATATTGTATTGTTTAGTAAAGCCTTCTACTAGTTTGTGTTTGTGTTGCCACACTCTTCTGACTAAATTATCTGATTGACCTGTGTAAAATACTGTTAATCTTTGATTAGACATTAGATAAACATAATATTCTATTGGTTTTCTCATATAAATAAGTTAAGTTGTATTAATTCGGCCTAACTGCCGGCAGGCGGGGATCCTTCGTCGCTCAATCCTAAAAGGGCTACTCCTCAGGACAGGCTAAATAACCTGCAACTCATCAACTTTTCCCATTCTTTGTTGCTCTGAAACTTCTGGATTATATGAATTATAATAAAGTTCAATTAAAGCTTGCGTGTCAAGCGCAACTGAATTTAAACCAACACCACTTAAACCAGAAATCACTGTTTCAATTCTTTTATCAAGCTCTTGTTTTAATTTTTTAAACTTTTTTTCATTTAAAATTATTGAAATTAATGGTGAAAAAATTCCAGAAATTCTTTCATTAAAACTTTTTCGTTTGTCAGCTCCTGGAGAATAAGGAATTACAACATAAAATTTCTTTGCCATTATTTCTCCAAGATCAACTAATTCAGTTATAAATTGTTTGTATTCTGCGGTTTGCATTCTTAATAATTCGTTTTCCTGTTTTTTTTCAACATCTTCTAAAGTATTTAAATATTTATCAATATTAAGTTTTCTGGATTGAATTAATATTTCAATTGGATGGTCTAAATAATTTAAAAAACTAACATAAGATTGAATTGAAGCATTTTGTTCTTCTTCTGATTTTAAAGCAAAATTAATTGAGGAAACCAAAAGCACTGCGCGTAAACTTCCGTCTCGCATTATTACAGTATTTTCTCTAACTTCAGCAATATCTAAATAATGCTGAGTTGAAGGTAGTTTTGATTTTTTTCCTAATTTTTCTGACATAAATTCGCTTACCCTCCTTCGCTCCCTAGCGACCCTTTGTTGCTTCGGCGGCCTGTCCCGCCGTAGCTTTAGCGAAGGAGGAGGCAAGCTCCTAGTTCTTTTTTTAAAAATTTTAATTTAAAATTTTTAAAAAAAGCATTAAGAATTCCTGCCTGTCGGCAGACAGGTATCCGCCGTAGTCCAGTAGAGTTGTTAGTGGCGAAGGAGGAGAAATTAACTTTTAACTTTGGATTTTGGATTTTAATTCTCTCCTTTATACTTCCCGTGTGTGTCCACAATTAATGATAATTCTGCTAATCGTGACGCGTTTGCAATTTGTTTTCGTTCTAATTTTTCAATTTTAACTTTAGGTAATTCTTTAATTAATTGTTTTAATTCTTCATCTGTTAATTCTTTATTCCAAACTCTTAAACCTGGTTTTTTAAAACTCATTATTAAATTTAATAAAAAATCGTGAAACGGAGCGCCGTTGACTTTAAAAAAACCAAAAAGAAATATAATTATCGCAACTACCGCTGACATAAAAATAAAAAATGGAACATCGCCAAAACGAAAAGAAAGAAAAATTATGATTCCACCAGCAATCATTAAAATAAACTGGTGCACTGTAATTGGACCAATAATTTTATCTTTAACATCAATAAATTGTGGTACGATAAAGCGTTGCATAAAAATCGCCATCCGCCGTCGCCACCAATCCTAAATACATTAGCTAAGGCGGACAGGCTCTAATGTTTATTTTTACAAAAAATATGTTTTTTAATAAAAGCTCTACCAGAACCTGATTTTAAATATTTTTCAAATTTGATAGCTTTTTCTTGACAATTATTTCCTGTAAAAACACAATGCCAAATTAATTTATAAGGGTGCTTGCTTTTTGTGTAGCTTGATTTTTGGTAATCATGTTCTATAATTCTTTTATCTAAACTGTTAGTCGATCCTTTATATAAACTATCATCTTTTAAACTTCTTAAAATATAAACAAAATATGAATAATATTTATCTGACATATTTTTTAGTTTTAAAAACACAGGAGCCTGTCCGCCGTAGCTGTGACCTTTAGGGTTGAAGCGGAGGAGGATTAGGCAAATATTTGTTGACTTAAATCTGAAATCATATTAAACTCTTCAAGCGTTAAGCATTGTTCATTATTTTCTGTTTTATTTTTTATTATTTCTTCAACTGATTTTTCTTGCTCAATACTTTTATTTCCTAAATTTAAATAATTTTGATAAACAGGTGAGGAACGCCAAGCTTTTATTCCTTGCGCTTTTTTTTCATAAGATTCATCTTGCAATAATTCAATTTTATTTTTAATTTTACTGATTGTGTCTGAAATACTTGTTCCTAATTTTCTAAAATCATTAATACTAATATCTGAAAGCTCTTCAACTGGTCCAACTAATCTTTTATTAATTTTAAATTCTTGATAAGTATCTTTTTCTAATTTATTATCTTTAACAAAATTTGAACTTTGAATTTTAGATTTTAAATTTATTTTAGGTTTTATAATCTCTTGACTTGTCGCAAAAACTTGTCCTGGAATTTTTTTAGTTGGTTCAAGGTTAAACCTTGAATCTTCTTGTTGTTTAATAATTTTTTTCTTTTTTTCTTCCTGATCACTGCTCACTGATAACTGATCACTTTCTCCTTGATCTTGATACGACGGATGAATGTAAGTTGAAAAAGGCTTAACTTGTTGCAAAATATTTTCATCCATATTTTGTTTTTGAGATAATAATTCTTTTTCCACAATATCTAATCCTTCTTGTGTTTTTATTCTTACTGATTCAATTATTTTTAAAACTTTTTGCGCTTGTTCATTAATTAATCCAACTCCGCCAAGTTCAACCGGTCTAATTAAAACATCTTTAGTTTCTAAAAGATCGCGCACATCTCTCAACCTAGAATCAATTACTCGTCTTAATCTTTTGTTCACACTTTCTAATAAATTTAAATTACTTTGCTTAATAATATCATCAATTAAATATTCAAAAACTGTTTGGCTTTTTTTGTGTTTTTTTATTTCTTCTTTATCTTTTAATTTTAACGCTTCTTCCTCGTCTTCGCGATGAAAATAAAACGAAGGAATTATTTCATCTTTTCTAAGCAAACCTGAATTTTTTTGTTCTTGTTTGTCCGCCGTAGCTGTGTCTTTTAGTGTTGAAGCGAAGGCGGGCTCTAATTTTTTATCTAAATCTTTTTTATTTTCATCTTCCCTTAATTTCCCTGCCCACCGTAGCCCTGCCTTGCCGGCAGGCAGGCTTGGCGAAGGAGGGTCATTTCTTAATTTCTTAGTTTCTTTTTCTTCTTTTAAATCTTCTTTCACATTTAAATCAACAGTCTTTAACTGCCCGCTTTTGTTTTTAATTAAAATTTGATTATCATTTTTCATTGATTTAATTATATCATATTAATAGAACACTGATAAACGCAGATTTTTGTCCTTTGCCTCCCCTCCTTTTCAAGGAGGGGTTGTGGGGGTGGTTAATAAATAATTTTCCTTCCTGCTCCTTACACAAAACATAAATTTGATTAATTACACTATTTATATCCTCAAATATTTCTTGACTGTTAAATCTTTCTAATCTTATTCCTTTTGATTCAATATGTTTTTGTCTTTGTTCTTCATAATTAATTTGATCGTTTTGGTGGTGGGTAGATCCATCTATTTCTATCCCTAATTTTATTTTAGGACAATAAAAATCTATTACATAATTATTTATTCCATATTGTCTTCTAAATTTATAATCAAATTGCTTATTTTTTAATTCTTGCCACAATAATATTTCTCCTTTTGGCATTGAACTTCTTAAATGTTGTCTCAGGTATTTTTGATTTTTGTGGTTGAATAATTTGTTCATTGATGGTTGATGGTTGTGGTCCCGAGTGCTCGGGATTAACCACCCCTTAGTCCCCTCCTTGAAAAGGAGGGGAGACTCTAATTGACTACTAATTAAAATTCTCTTAACACCTAAATTTTTATCAGCTAATTTTAATTTACGTTTATCTGCACAATCTGCGGTAATCTGTGTTCTATTAATTCCAAATAAATTTTCCTGTATTTTCATCCCCAAATGCCATTTCTGAAAATTCTTTTTCTCCAGCTTTAGCACACAACATTTCTAACCCAACACCAATCATTGCTGATTCTTCAACTGAAAAATTTAATCTTTTTTGTAAAATAAATTGTAAAAATTCAATTAAATATTCTGGTTTTTCTGGACTTTGCAAAAATTCCTGCTTAGCTTTTTCGCTTTTGTGTCGTTCTAAATACGCGCCAAAAAAATCCATAAATCTTTCATCATTTTTAAAACTTTCTGCTAATTTTCCTTGTTCACAAAATGCTCGCAAAATCCCAACTACTTTAATTTTGTCACCGGAATTAATCGCGGAATAAAATTCATCCTTGATGTTAGCTTTTTGGTTGGCTGCATCATTTTCTTGGTTGGCTCCATCCCTCTCGGGTGGAGCCATTTTGTTAAATCTATTTTGCGCCACCAAAATATTCTGAAAAACAGATGACTGTGCAAATTGATTATATTTTTGTGTTAAGTCTTTGATGTTGGCTCCATCCCTCCCCGCCTGCCAATCGGCTGGAGCCTCAAGGCGACTGGCGGGCAGGTTGGGTGGAGCTTCCTGTTCAACCTGCTCACTACTCACTAATTTCTGTTCACTTTTCTCCTCATACAATTCCTGCAACTCATCATAAATATCAATTAAAATTTCTTCAAAAAGTTCTTTATCTAAAGCCAAACCTTTATCAATATCAAACTGATACCAATCACTTAAATATTCTGGTAAATTAACATTATCAAATTCACCTTTTTTAATTAATTCTAAAACCTTTAAAAAACCTCGCCTTTGTTTCCTGTCAATAAAATACTTTTGAATTAAATTATTCAAATTATTTTTACTCTCTTCTTTATTAAAATGGTCCTGAATTTTTTGCTCTAAATTATTCATAAATATTTTTTTATTTTATTTCAACATGACTTAATAATTTTTTAACTCTGCTTTCAAAAGCATTTGAAATAGTATCACTGGTTTTAAATTTTTTTGCTTCTTTTTCTAGTTTTTCTAATTCCTCATTAAATTCTACATTATCTTTGTTATGTTTTTGTGAATGCTTTTTAGCCTGTTTTAAATATCTTTGTAATTCTGATAAAACATTTTTTCTTTCTTTAGATTTTAAATCAGCTTTATTTAATTTACCAATTGCGCCAACAGCCAAACCTAAAGAATTTCTATTAACCTTCCTATTTTCTATTCTTTTACTTTGCGGGATGTCACCAATATCTTCTTTAAATTCCATCCTTCCGATTTTTATACTTTCTTTTGATGTGCCAGATGCACGCTGAGCGTCCATCACAACACCGTCTATGTGATTTTTTAGATATTTCTTAAATTTATTTTTTTCATCATCTGAAAAACTATTATATTGCTCTTCGCTAAATCCTTGAAGTTCATTTTTTAAACTTAAAATACTTTCACCAAAATCAGATTTATCATACAATTCTTGGCGTGTGTACGGTGTGCCTTTTTTCGGATCAGTTATATTTGATTCTTCATTGCCAACCTCTTTAAGTTTTTCATTAATCTTTTCTTCCAGAGCTTCTATTTTATTAATTGTGGACTTTCTAAAAGACCAAGCATCTATTCTCTCAATTGCGCTTCTTCCTTTATCAGAAAGATCATACAACTCTTCTTGTACTTTATTATCATCCATTAATGGCGCTATTATATTTTTTTCTGTCTCTTCTGTGGCAACATCTGGAATATCTCTACCTAAATTTTTCTTGTCAATTTTTTTATCCTTTGCTTTTTCTTTATTTTCAAGAGACACTTTATTCAAAACAGCATCATCTTCCTTGATCATTTTGCCCTTTCCATCAACTTTAATATTCCCTTTACCATCAATATATTCACCCGAAGTTTCAATTTGATAACCTGTGGCTTTAACAAACTCCTCATTTCCAGCTTCAACAAGTTCTTTTTGTTTATCTGTTAATCCTTTAGCTTTTACATCTATAATTGCTCTACCTGTTACTCGTTCAAATTGTCTTGCATGCATTTTTTGCAATAAACCTTCATAATCTTGAACTTCTTGATTTTCTAATTTAAAGCTATCATTTTTATCGTGGTGTCTAGCTAAAACACTTTGTAAAATCTTTGCATAATTTCCCCTGTCCACTGCCTGCATATTATCTTTTTTCTTTAAAGCATCTAAAATACCTAAAAATTCTGGATGATTTTCCAAATCCATTATACTTTCATTAAATCCTGTAATTAATCCTGGATTATTAAAATCATTTTCTTTCTTTTTATCAAAATCTTTTTCAGATTCCTTGCGAGTATCTGAAACATAACCCAATCCATCATCTGTCATCCTGACTGAACTTTTATATTTTGCGCTTACATCACCTGATGCTTTTTGTGCATTTATTAGTAACAACTCCCTGTATTTATAATCTTCTTCTTGACGACTTTTATCATCTCTTTTTATTCCAGTTTGTTTTCTAAATTCACTTTCATAAAAATCATTATTAAGTTTGCTCAAATTCATATCTTTTGAATTTGCCATATATAATCGCCTTGCATTTACTTCTTTCCATTTTCCAGCTTTTATATCATCGTGTAATTTAATTCTATTCAAATCTTCACCGCCCATAAATTCTCCTCGTTCCTCCATTTCTTTAGATTTTTTCATAGATTGTTGATACTCAAACTGTCTCAATGCATTTTTTCCTCTTTCACCTCCCCATTTCGCTGTCATAATTGCATCTCTTTCTGCTCGCTGTTCAGCAGTATATTCTTTATCTAAACCTGCAAGCCTTCCTGCTTTGCTTGTTTTCATTCTTTGCCCTAATGCTCTAACACCAGCTGGCAACTTAGTCGCTTCTGTGCCAGCTTTAACACCTTGCCAAGTCTTTTTCCCTGCCCATTTTCCTGCCAATTGCGGCCGTTTTGCAATCCACTTCCCCGCACCTTCCATTTTCGTTTGCCACTTCCCAGCAATTT
>CAZFWC010000019.1:0-10169 GCA_964522515.1 uncultured Gammaproteobacteria bacterium
ACAGGGTTTGAAAAAATAAGATCAGCATTTGCAAAAACAGGAATTAATAAAAAAATTAAAAGTAGTAAAGGAATAAAATATTTCATATTTTAGCTCCCCTCCTTTTCAAGGAGGGGTTTGGGGGTGGTTAATATTTTTAAAATTTTATTAACCCCCTCGTTAAAACTTGCCACCGGCAACTTTTAACTCTCCCCCTTGAAAAAGGGGAGAGACACTGATGTCCTAATAAAATTTTTAATCATCATCTAACCCAGTTGGAATTTCTGGATTACAACACACATTATTATTCCCTTCTGGACACAAAAACCTTTCACAATTATCTGCTTTTTCACACTGTGTGTAATTTGTTAAACCACAAGCTGGCAAAATTTGACAACTCCACTTGCTTCCTAATGATTTACAAGCGTCCCAACCTTCACACATTGAGTACCAATTATCATCTGGACCAGTAAATTTAAATTTAGTTTGAGCTTCATCTGTATTTACAAAAGAAGTAATAATAAAATTAACAGCAGTCCAAGCTAAAACAACAATTAAAATTCCAACAACAGTGCCCGTCATTATTTTTTGACCTTGCTGAACTCGGCTAGAAACTCCAGCTGAAGTAATCCACAAAAATCCTCCGTAAACAAAAAATAATAAAGCAGAAGCTCCAACAATTCCTAAAATCCATCTTGCTAAATTTGAAATCGTTAATAAAGCGCAACAAATTCCACCGTTTCCAGCAGTTGCGCAACCAGGTAAAATTTGAATTGCTTGCGCTGGATAAAAAGGAGTTAGTAAAATTATTAGTAAAAATAAAATAAAAAAATATTTCATAATTTTAATAGGTCTGTCCAATCACTCGCGCAGCTTTTGTAACAGCGTCACGAATACTGCTTGCGCCAGTAATAATTTCTAAAATCATTTGTTTAAACGATTCATTCATATGAATAGAATTTTTTCCGTGATACCAATTTTTCGCAGTTAAAATTTGATCAGCAAAAACAACGTTTTCAGGATTTTTTTGTTTATAATTTGAAATTAAATTTTTTAAAGCAGGCGGATTTTTTGTTGCGTCTAAATAATCTTCAACATAATATTTTGTTTTTCCTGTTTCATCTTTGTAAGTTTTTGTTGCTAAAAATATTAAAAAATCCCAAGCTTCATTTTGATGTTGTGTTCTTTTAAAAACAGTATAAACCCAATAATTCGCCCAATTTACTGGAAGCCCTAAGGCATCAGTTCCATCAATATTAATATGAGGCATTTGAGAAATTCCAAGATTTATTTTCGGAGCTTGAGTTTTAATTAATGGAATTTGATAAGAGTATCCAAACATCATTGATAATTTATTTGCTGAAAAAAGTTCTTCTGCTTCTGCTAAATCTTTGTTCCAAGTGTAGACTTCTTTTGAAGGCAAAGCAAAATCTGTGTAAAATCTTAAAGCTTGTTCTCCTGGATAAAAATTTTTATCATAAGATGAATATTTATTAAACGAAATTTGACCACGACTGTTCACCATTTCTGTTCCGTTTTGCAACATTAATAAAGATAAAATATCATTTGAACGATTAATATTATTTGCTCCGCCCAAAGCAACTGCTGAACGAATAATTTCACCTTCTGTATTTTGTCTTGTTAATTTTTTAACGACATCCGCCAACTCCTGCCAAGTTTTTGGCGGGTTTGTAATATTTGCCGCATTAAAATGATCTTTATTATAAAATAAAGCTAAACTGTCAATTGATAAAGGCAAACCTAAAATTAAATTATTTTTTACAACATCTTGATAAACAACATCTGGATAATTATCTTTAATAAATTGAGAAGTTAAAGTTGGCGTGGTTTTCATTATTGCTGTTTGTTGTTTTTTTAAAACACCTGTTTCTTGAATAAATGGTAATTTTATTTCTGCGGGCATTGGCAAAATTTTATTTTCATATTGATTTACCCAAGTATTGTGAATTGCAAAAATGTCAGGACCTTGATTATTTGCCCAACCTTCAACTAATTTTTTTTCATAATCTTCCCAACGAAGTTTTGTGTAATTAATTTTTACATTTGGATGAAATAATTGGTATTTGCTAATTATTTTTTCAAATGCGTTTGAAGAATCAAAAAGACCCCAAATATTTAATTCAACTTTTTCAAGTATTGCTTTTTCAGCAACTTTGTCTCCGCCTTTACAACCAAAACCAGTTGTTAGAACTAAAATTAAAATTAAAGATAAAAATAAAAGTTTTGTTTTCATATAATTTATTATAACACAAATAAAACAAATCCAAAATCCAAATTTCAAAGCTCAAAAAAATACTAAAATTAAAATTTTAAATATTAAAAATTATTTTTTATTTCTTTTAATATTTAGTATTTGACATTTTTTTGGATTTTAAAATTTGAGCTTTGAGTTTTTATTGTTTGGTGCCGGAGAGAGGACTTGAACCTCCATGCCTTTCGGCACTTGGTCCTAAACCAAGCGTGTCTACCAATTCCACCACTCCGGCAAAATTCTATTTTAATTTAACATATTCTTGACAAAAAATAAAGTTTAGATTAGAATAAATATGAAGCACATTAATTTTTTTATGTCTATTATTAAAAAAATTATAAAATATAAATTTTAATTATTAATAATAAAAATTATGAATTTAAAAGAACAAGAACCAAAACCAAAAAAAATAGAAATAATAGAAATAGATAAAAAGTATGAGGAATATTTAGAAAAAGCAAAAAATTCTGAATATTGGGAAATGATATTACCTGGTTTAAATGTTACTGTTGAATATATGATTTATATGTGTATTAAATATGGTGAATATAATATTTTAGATGTGATAAAAGAGACACCAAAATATTGGTATGAAAGATTTGAACGCGAAGAAAAGGAAAAGCAAGAAAAAGAGGAAAAGCAAAAGAAACTGCAAAAAGAAAATATTAAGTAAGATTAAAAAAATTTTGAAAAATTTTACAATTAATCACTTAGTCTTAAGTGATTTTTTGTTTGTTTAATTTTATTTTATTTGCTAAGTTAAAATAGTAATGATTTAAATTATATGTTTGTTAAAATTAATAAATCCAATAAATTAATATTAATTATTTTAGCAGTTTTTATTTTAAATTTTTTTAATTTTTTAAATCTGACTAGTGCCCAAGAACTAATAAATATTAATACAGCAAATTCAGAAGAATTAGATTCTTTGCCAGGAATTGGATTAAGCAAAGCGCAAGCAATTATTGATTTTCGCGAACAAAATGGGAATTTTCAAAATATTGAAGAAATTAAAAATGTTTCTAGAATTGGTGAGACAACTTTTGAGAATATTAAAGATTTGATTACAGTTGGTGAGACCGAACAAGACGACTCCACGCAGAGCGACGGAGCCAACACTGAAAACAATGCAAATAATGAAAATGAAGAAACAGAAAATTATTCTAATGAAATTATTATAAATGAATTGTTGCCAAATCCAGAAGGTTCAGATGATTTTGAGTGGATTGAATTAAAAAATATTGGAACACAAAATATTGATTTAAATAATTGGAAAATTTCTGACGCAAGCGATAAAGAATATATTATTTCATTAAATGATTTTGACAGCACAGTAATTTTTGCAAACAGTTTTTTTATTTTAGAAAAATCAATCACAGGAATTTCTTTAAATAATTCAGGAGATGAATTAAAATTATTTAATCCAGATTTGGAATTAGTTTCACAAACAAATTATTCTGATTCAAATGAAAATTATTCTTGGGCAAAAAATAATTCTGGAAATTATGAGTGGACAAATACTTTAACTAAAAATATAGAAAATATTATTTCGTTACCAATTGAAGAAGAGGAAAAACAAGAAAATCAAAATAACACAGAAGAACAAAATGGCTCCAGCCAAGAGACTGGAGCCAATACAGAAAGTGAATTTAAAAATAAAATTTTAATTTCAGAATTTATGCCAAATCCAATTGGAATTGATAATAATTTTAATGAGTGGATTGAAATTTACAATACTTCAACTCAAGAAATAAATTTAGATAATTGGAAATTGCGTGATAATTTTTCTGAGTTTATTTTTGAATCCCTAGTGCTCGGGACAAAAATTCCTTCACAAAGTTTTTTAATTTTACGACGAAATGAAACTGGATTAATATTAAATAATTTAGGCGGAGATTTTTTAGAATTAATTGATAATCAAGACAAACAAGTTGATAAAATAAATTATACAAAGAAGCCAATTGCTGGCGAAAGCTACAATTGGTGCGAGAATTTTGATAAGTGGTTGTGGCTTTCAGAAACAAGCATTAATAAAAAAAATAATTGTCCGCCAGTCAACGACTTACCTTTAGCATATTTTGAAATTCCTAATTATGAAATTTTTACTAATCAAAATATAATTTTAAACGCAAGTGAAAGCTACGACACTGATGGAGAAATTGTAAAATATGTTTGGGAATTTGAAAAAGAAGTTGAAATGGAACAAAGTGGCTCCACGCAGAACGATGGAGCCAACAGTAAAATTGAAATTAAATTTTTAAATTCAGGAAAACAAAAAATAATTTTAAAAGTGATTGATAATTTGGGAGGTGAAGATGAATATTTTCAGAATATTAAAATAAAAGAAAAAATAATTGAAGAAAATTTTAGTCAAAAAAATGAAGCTAATTTTAATAACAAAAAGGCTCCACCCAAGAGGGATGGAGCCAACCAAGATAATTCAAGCAAATTAAATATTGAGAATTATTATAAAAAAATTGAATTAAGTGAAATAAAAAATTTTGAAAAAGGAACACAAATTCAGGTTCAAGGAATTGTTTCTGTTGAGCCAGGAGTTTTAGGAGCAAATATTTTTTATATTAATGGCGCGCAAATTTATTCTTATAAAAAAGATTTTCCATTATTAACTTTAGGTGATTTTGTGCAAATTAGTGGTGAAATCAGTGAAGCATACAATGAAACAAGAATTAAAATTCAAGACAAAAATAATATTCAAATTATTGAATCTGGAAACGCGCCCGAACCTAAAAAAATAATTTTAAATAATGATTTGGAAAATTTTGAAGGAAGTTTAGTACAAATTACTGGTGAAATTACAGATTTAAGACAAGGATATTTTTGGATTGATGACGAGAACGGAGAAATTAGAATTACAATTAAGCCAACAATTGGAGCAGAGTTAGACGATTTTGGTTTAGTGTTGGGTGACAAAGTTAAAATTACAGGAATTTTATCTGAAACAACAACAGGTTATCGAATTTTGCCAAGATATAAAAGTGATTTAATTGTTTTAAAAATTTTGGGAGAGAAAGATAATGAAAATAATAAAAAAGATTTAACAAAATATTTAATTGCTTTGGCTGTGTTTATATTTTTAGGATTAGGAATTTGGGGGTTTAAAATGTATCAAAAAATTAGTTTGACAAAAAAATAAGAGTGTGGTAGACTATTAACATAAAAAATAATAATAAAATAAATAATTGGAGGGGTAAATTTTAACAACTTGAAGGGAGTAGTGAATGAATCGTGAAAAATAAACTTTTGAAAAAGAAAAAGCTGGAACTAAAACATAAGAGAGAGCTTGCCCGATTTAACAATATTGAAGCATGGGATGGAGAATGGTTTTGCCCAAACTGTCAAAAAGTAGTAAAGGCATATTGGTGTGAGTGCGGTTGGGCATATTTTACTTATAAAGACCCAGGATTTTCTCAAGTGAATACTGTTTCTCATATCTTTTTTTATAGTAAGGATTCCATTTTGGAGTATTCTCGTGGAAATAGGTATGTTGAAAAAATAGTTTTTTGTTCTTGGGAAGTCAGAAATGACGGGAAAGTGGGGATTGAAAGCGAACTCAAAATGATTCCAGAAAAAAAAGAATTTATATCAAAATTTATACAATATCCAATTTTATAATCTTTACCACCCAATAAAACGGGTGGATTTTTATTTGGGAAATTGGGGGGATAAGTGATATAGGGAGTTTTAATTTTAAAGAGTAAAAAATAAAACTTGCCAAAAAAATAAAGCTGTGATAAATTAAAATAAAATAAAGAAATTATTAAATTAAATTTAAATAGTCTAATTTATTTCACGAGATCCTTCGACTCCTAGCAACTCTAAAAAAGTCGCTCAGGATCCTCCTTTGCTAATGCTTCGGCGGACAGACAGGATAATAATTATTATGAAAAAATATAACTTATTTATTTTACTTCCAAATTTAGATGACCAAGAAGTTGAAGAAGTTAAAAAAGAAATTGTTGAAATAATTAAAAAAGTTGGCGCAGAAATTGAAAAATCATCTAATATTGGAAAAAGAAAATTGTCGTATGCAATTAAAAAAGTGCGACACGGTTTTTATTTAAATTATATTATAAATTTAGAATTAGATAAGATTAATGATTTAAAAAAAGAATTAAAATTAAATCAAGGAATTTTAAGATTTGAATTATCATTGTACACAAAAATATTAAAACATAAAAAGACCCGTTTGCCATTAGACAACAACGGACAAGCTAAAACACAGAAAAAAAATGACACAGAAATAAAAAAAGGTGCGAAAGATGAAAAAAAAGAAAAAGTAAGTATGGAAGAATTAAATAAAAAATTAGATAATATTTTAAAAGATAATAATAAAATTTAAAATAACTGTCTTTTGAGAGAGCGAGGAGCACCTGCTTTCTGTGAGCCTGCAGGCAGGCTTCGGCTCCTAACGACCCTAGAGGTCGCTCAGGACAGGGTGAGAAAAAATATGAATTTAAACAAAGTAATTTTAGTTGGTCGCGTTACTCGTGACCCAGAAATGCGAACAATTCCTTCTGGACAAAATGTTGCTAATTTTAGTTTAGCAACAAATCGTGTTTGGAATAAAGACGGACAAAAACAAACAGCCGTAGAATTTCATAATATAATTGCGTGGGCGAGATTAGCTGAAATTGTTAATCAATACGCTAAAAAAGGAGCTTTACTTATGGTTGAAGGTCGTTTGCAAACAAGAACTTGGCAAGGTCAAGATGGAACAAACAAAAACAGAACAGAAATTATTGCTGAAAATATTCAACTTGGTCCTCGCGCTGGTCAGTCAAGTGAAAGTGGAAATTATTCTTCCGCCTACGCTAAAGCTTCAGCAGACAAGCCAGCTGTTGCAGAGACAATTCAAGACAAAGTCCCAACAATTAATTTAGATGAGGCTGGAAATCCAATTGAAGAATCAGATTCTAAAGAATCAAATTCTGTTTCTGAGAATGTTGATACGGATTCGCCAGAAACTGTAATGCCTTTCTAAAAAAATATGCAAGCAAATAATAAAACAGAACAAAAACATTGTTACTATTGCGTTAACAAAGATCAAAGCGTGGATTTTAAAGATGTGCAAATTTTACAAAGATTTATGTCTCATTTTGCGAGAATTGTTCCGCGAAGACGCACTGGTTTATGCGCTAAACATCAGCGTGCTGTTTCGCGCACAATAAAACGCGCCAGAATAATGGGGCTAATGCCGTTTATAAAATCCTAAATCCCAAAATCCAAAGCACAAAATCCAAAAAAATATTAAAATTAAAAATTTTAAATACTAAAAATTATCTTTTTTATTTTTTTAATGTTTAGTATTTGATATTTTTTTGAGCTTTGAAATTAGAACTTTGGATTTTGGATTTTTAAAGAACAAAGGCAAAAAATTCAATATGAAAATTTTTGATGTAATAATTATTGGCTCTGGGCCAGCTGGGATGACAGCTGGTATTTATTGTGCGCGAAGAACACTAAAAACTTTAATAATTTCCAAAGATGTTGGTGGACAAATGTCAGAAACTTTAATTATTGAAAATTATCCTGGCTTTAAAAAAATTGAGGGCGTTAATTTAAGCTTTCAAATTAAAGATCAAGTTGAAGCGTTAGGAGTTGAATTTGAACTAAGTCTAGCTAGTAAAATAATTAAAAAAAATAATCTTTTTGAAATTACAACAGATGAAAATAAAATATTCCAAGCAAAATCAATAATCTTAGCTTTTGGTTTAGAAAAAAGAAAATTAGGAGTTAAAAAAGAAAAAAAATTTGACGGAAAAGGGTTGTCTTATTGTATTAATTGTGACGGACCTTTATTTAAAAATAAAACAGTGGCTGTTGTTGGTGGTGGAAACGCCGGAGCAGAAGCAGTTGAATTTTTAGCAAAAATTTGTACTAAAATTTACTGGCTTGAAATAAACAAAAAAATTATAGCTGACGAAATTATACTAAATAAAATTAATAAATTTAAAAATGTTGAAATTTCGCTTAACACTGAAGTTAAAGAATTAATTGGCGACCAAAAAATAGAATCTATAAAAATTAATCAAAAAAATAAAACAAAAAAAATAAGCGTTGAAGGTATTTTTGTTGAAATTGGAATTAAACCAAAAATTAATTGGTTAAATAATATTGTAGAATTAGATGAACAAAAACAAATTAAAGTTAATGAGTTTTGCCACTCAAATACGCCAGGAATTTTTTCTGCTGGTGATATTACAAATACAAAATACAAACAAATTGTTGTTGCTCAAGGACAGGGAGCAATCGCTGCGTTAGAGGCGTATAATTATATTAATATTAATAAATAAAATATAAGATATAAAATATAAGATATATTTATTTTTGTTTTTATGCCATACATTCCGTTAGATCAAATAAAAGTTTATCAATTAAGTACTGAATATTCTGATTCTAGTTGGAATATTTATAAAGAATTTGACTGGCAAATCAAAAAAATAATTGGTGATCAATTTATCAGAAGTGTTGATTCTGTGAGCGCAAATATTGCTGAAGGCTACGGACGATATCATTATTTAGATAGAATAAAATTTTATTATAATTCTAGGGGTTCACTCTTTGAATCAAAACATTGGATTGATAGTTTATTTAAAAGAAAATTTATTAATCAACAAAAATATTTTGATTTAGCAAAAAAATATAAAGAAATACAAATAAATTTAAATGCCTTAATTAATTCTACTTATCAAAGTAAAAATAAGTAGTTTTTTTATCTATATTTTATATCTTATATCTTATATTTTATATTTTTAATTCATATGTTTTTAAATACTTACCAACCTAATTCTGTATTTCTTGAAATAAGTTTTGTAAAAATACATTGGTACGGTTTTTTAATTACTCTAGCTGGTGTGCTAGGTTTTTTTATTTTTTACAAACTTGCGCGCAAATCAGGACTAGATAAAAAATTTATTTTTGATTTAACATTTTGGTTAATTATTTGGGGATTAATTGGCGCGCGACTTTATCATATTTTATCAGAAATAAATTATTATTTTCAAAATCCTTTGGAAATATTTTTTATTTGGAACGGTGGATTAGGAATTTTTGGCGTTGTTGTTGCTGGGCTGATTGTAATATTTTATAAAACCTGTCCTGAGCCCCGACAGGATTTTTTAGGATTGGGTCGGGACGAAGGATCCCGCGGAATGAAACCATTCTTGCTTGTGTTATCTTTATTAACTCCTGCTTTAGCTTTAGGTCAATCAATTGGTCGTTGGGGAAATTATTTTAATCAAGAACTTTATGGTTTGCCTTCAAATTTATTTTTGGCAATTCCAATTGATTTAAAAAATAGATTAGCTGGTTTTGAAACTTTTAATTTTTTTCATCCAGTATTTTTATATGAAAGTTTATTTTGTTTTTTGATGGCAGTATTTTTAACAATAATATTAATTAAAATAAAAAATTTAAATTCAGGTTTTATTTTTATACTTTATATTTTTCTTTATTCTCTTTGGCGTTTTTTTATTGAATTTTTACGAATTGATCCACAACCAATATTTTTAAATTTACGATTAGCTCAGTGGGTAAGTTTAATTTTTGTTATTTTTGCAATAATATTTTTCTTTGTTTTAAAAAAATGGTATAATAAAAAAGTAATCAGTAATCAGGGAATTGAAATAAAAGTTTAATTTTTATTTTTAAATCAAATGCGAAAAAGATCCAACATCATTTTAATATTTTTTATTGTTTTTATATTTATTTTTATAAGTTTTGATTTTGTGTTGGCGCAACAAGTTGGTTCTGGACAGCAAGAAATAATTGATTCAAAAACACAAAAAGCAAATTTAGATAATCCATTAGGAACTTCAAATATTCCAACTTTAATTGGTAAAATTATTAAAACATTTTTAGGAATTATTGGAACAATTTCTTTAGTAATGTTTATTTA
>CAZFWC010000019.1:10269-11855 GCA_964522515.1 uncultured Gammaproteobacteria bacterium
GCATTTTTGAATTAATATTGGAATCTGGTTTTTTGGACGACCAAATGTTTTTTACTTTTTCAATTCCAGACTTAATTCCATTTCCGACACCATGGGTTGTTTTTTTTAGAAGAGATTCGTTTTTGAATTTTTTCTTTATCTCTCCTTGTTTCTTTTCCGCATCTTCAGGAGTGATTTTCCCTTTTTTAATCTCATCATTAATTTCTTGAAGTTCTTTAGCTAATTTTTTATCAAGAGCTTTCTTAATTGTTTTATCCAACTTCTCATTAGTCATTTGACTTTCTGGATATTTATTTGAAAGTGTTGATAATGAGCTACCAAAAATATGATAGTAGAATGTTGGGCTAATAAAACTAAGAGTCAATGGTATGAAAATTAAAAAAGTTACTGCTTTAAATAGTTTTTGCTTAAATTTTGGATCTGGCTCAATCCATTTGCCACTTGTTGCAAAAATAAAATAAAGAACAACCACAAGCAAAGGAACGACGGCAAGAATATTGTGCCAAATTTTAAAGAAGAAGCAATAAAGTCCGGCAAACAAAACCCAAGCAATGATATCTGAAAAAAATCTGGCTAGTTTTTTGGCATTTTCTGGACTAGCGTTTAATTCTTTTAATTTTTCGGAGTAGTCAGCTGGAATAGTCAAAAGAATTAGTGGTATGTAAAGTGCCACCGTCAACCAAAGTAGAAAAAGCCAAGGCACAATAGCGATAGTAAAAAACAGAATTATAAATAAAGGTGAAATTGTGCTAAGCCAGATTATTTTTGCTATCCAAGCTAATAAAATACCAACAAATGGGGATAGTAAAGAAACTGGTATTAACCATACTAAGCGCCTGCGCTGGGTTTTGATATTGCCACCAGCGACAATTTCAAGGTATGTATTTAGCCAGTTGATGGCTGAATTAAAAATTTTTGAAGGACTAACTTTTTTTGTCTTTTTAGTAGTCATTTTGATCACCTCATAATAAAAAGTTTTTTTTGGCAATTTTATTACAAGCATCCATTTCACCTACAATAAAATCTAGAGTTTTTTTGATTTTTTTTGGTTTTATTTTTTTTAATTGTTTTGCAACAGGATCAGTGATCACAGAAATCTTTTCTTGAATTGTATCATCAATTAATGTTTCAATACTTTGCCAGAAATCTTTATTGGTCATTAAACCATATTCTCTTAATCTTTTTCTGGATCTTGGGAAATTTTTGGCATACTTTCCTTCCTCTTCTTTATCCAATTCCAAAATTTTACACAGAGCAGTGACAATCTTATTTTCTGTATGTTTTTTCCTTGCCAATTCCAATCGTTGTTTTAACTGGTCTGCGGCTTTTTCAGCGTCTGTTCCAGCAACATTTAATTGATCCATGTCATCAAGATGATCAATTAAATAATCAAGAATAGGTCTGGGAAGAGTTTTATTAGCGATTTTTTTTATTTGATCCATTATTAGTGTATGGATACCTAAGGCCGTAATTGCCTTTCCAGTAGTTTCTGCAGCATTTTTTATTCCAGGTTTTATTTTAATCATTTCATCACCTCTCAATTTTTATGAATAAATTTAGTTATTTTTTTTAATTGAATTGTTAAA
>CAZFWC010000020.1:0-11719 GCA_964522515.1 uncultured Gammaproteobacteria bacterium
GCGGGTGAGCGGAATCGAACCGCCATCTCTACCTTGGCAAGGTAATATAATAACCATTATACGACACCCGCCTACGCTTTGCTTCGGCGGGCAGGCCCGCTTTAACAAATTACATAGGAATTTTTTTATCAATTTTAAAAATTAAAAATATAAAATTTTAATCCCTTTACCCTGTGAAATACTGTCACAGACAATTTCACAGGGTGAATTTCTCAATTTCTAATTTCTCTTTATTATTTATTTTAACTAATTTATTTTGGCTCGTCAATCCTTTAATAATCTCTACCTGTGATTTAGCAACCTTAAATTCTTTTGCTAATAATTTTACAACTTTTTTATTTGCTTTGCCTTTTTCTGGCGCATCTGTAATTTTTACCCTAAACCGAACTTGTTCTGGTTTGGGGTTAATCCTAAAAATATTATTTTCACGAATAATTTTATTTTGACTTGATTTTGGAATTACTTTAATTTTAATTAACATATTTTTACTTATTTAATTTATAACAATAACTTCAGCCACCAAAAAATTAAAAAAATCAATAAAACATTTTTAAATCTTAAATTTCTTTTGACATTTTCAACACCCTTACCAACCTTAAAACCTCATAATTATATTTTTCTTTTAACTCATCAAAAACTGGTCTTAACAATTCCCAACCACATTTTTCATAAGCTGATTTTATTTTTATCAAATCTTTTTTTTGTGGCAATAAATATTTAATATTACTAGATCTCAAATCTTTCGTTTCTAAAAGTTTTTCAATATGATTAATAATTGTGCTTTCAGAAAAATTTAATTCTTTAGCAATTTCAGAAACTACCATTTTCTTTTTAATTAAATCTTTAGTTTTTAAATAATTAAAAATTTTGTCTTTTTTATTTTTAATTTTAACTGGATTTTCTAAACTAAAATTTACAAAATTATTTTGTATTTTAATTTTTTCTGATTTAGATAACTGTTGCAAATCTTTATTATTTTTTTCTGACATTTTTCTAAATTCTTTATCAAAATTTAAAACATTTTGATCAACCTCTAAAGCTAATTCATTAAAACCTTTAAGAGTTAAACCAGACAACGAACGAACTCGAGAAAGCGCTACATAACCCATTCCTGCAACAAATGATTTTGACAAATCCATTTCTGCTAAATCCAAACTTAATCCTTGACTTTTGTGAACTGTAATTGCCCAAGCCAATCGTAGAGGAATTTGTCTTAATTCAGATAAAATTTTATTATTTTCTTCAATTGTCCATCCAGTTGGATACGCAATAACTTCTCGTCCGTCACTTGTTTCAACAACTGGACAATTGCTTGCTTCTTTGTCAATCCCAATTATTTTTCCGATTGTTCCGTTCACAATTCCTTGTTCAAAATTATTTTTTACAAACATTACTTTTGCTCCAATTTTAATACTTAATTTTTCTGGAGCCAAACAACTTTTTTTTAAAATTTCGCAAAGAACAATCCTGCCCCTTGACTGCATTTTGTAACTAAATATCTCACCTTTTATTTTATTTAACTCTTGTAAATTAATAAAATCAACATCAATATTATGCGTGTACAATTTTGTTGGTTCTAATTTAAAATTTAAAGTTTTATTAATGCGACCTAAAAGCAATTGTCTGCTGTTATTGTTAATTTTTCCATCTCTAATTTGATTTAAAATATTTAAAAAATTAGAATCTTCTTGACGAAATTGTTCTGTTAAATAACAAACATTAAGATTCATTTTTTGCCAAATTTCTGATTGCGTTACCCAACGAACAGGATTATTATTTTTAGAAATTGGAGGTAATTGAAAAAAATCTCCAGACAAAACAACTTGCAAACCTCCAAAAGGTTGGATACTTTTGCGAAACGCTTGACACAAATTATTAATTAAATCTAATTGATGCGCGTGCAACATTGAAATTTCATCAATAATTAAAACATCGCTATTTAAAAAATGTTTTCGTAAATATGATTTTTTAAACAATTCTTTAATGTCGTGATTGCTTAATTTATCTTTAATTCCAATTCCTGACCAAGAATGAATTGTTGTGCCATTAAGATGAGTTGCCGCGATTCCAGTTGCGGCTGTTACTCCAACTCCAACCTTGTGTTTTTTTAAATAATTAATATATTTATTTAAAACAAAGGTCTTTCCACTTCCGGCAGAACCAGTTAAAAAAACATTTTTCCCCATTTTTAAAATATCTAAAGCTTGTGTTTGTTTCATAAAATAAATTTAATATTCTTTTTTATCTTAACATTAAAATTAAAAAAATAAAAAGCCCAGGTTAAAACCCAAACTTTTCTTTTTAAATTTAAAAAATATTTTTACTTTAATTTTATACAAAAATTTTAATAACTATTTTTAATCTTCAAAAACCAACTACCTAAAAATGTAGCAATTGGAATTGACAAAATCAAACCAATGCTACCTGCCAGCGTTCTAACAATTTCAACAGCAATCATCTCATTATTAATAATTTGGTTAAAAGTTAAAAACGGGGGTTCATTAATTGTAAATAATAAAAGCAAAGGCAAAGACGCGCCAGCATAAACTAAAAATAAAGTATTTATCATTGAACTCATATGCGAAACTCCAATTTTCATTGCTTTTTTATAAACTTCTTTTTTAGATAAACTGGGATTAATTTTCTTAATTTGTTCCACACTGGCAAGCTGACTAACAATCGCGTCATCTAAAATACCCAACGCTCCAATAATAATTCCAGCTAAAAGTAATCCTTTAAAATTTATTGCGCCTTTTCCAAAACCAATTAAAAACATTGCTTCTTCTTGAGCAAAACCTGTTAACTTAGTAAAATTTGTAAAAATTATAGAAAGCACACCAACAATTATTAAACTTATTATTACACTTAAAATTGCTAAATGTGATTTTTTATTAAAACCTTCGGTTAAATAAATAATAAACAAAAGAATTAAAATTGAAGCAAAAATAGAAATAAGCAAAGGATTTGCGCCAACTAAAATTTTTGGCACTATTAATTTCATTATTACAAAAAAACTAGCGAAGATACCAACTAGCGCCCGCACTCCTTTCCATCTGCCAATTAAAGCAACTAACAAAACAAAAATAAATGCTAACCAATATAAATATTTATAACGAACAAAATCAGTAATATAATAATTTTCTTCTCCTTCTGTTCCTGGGCTAAATGCTACTAAAACTTTATCACCAACTTTATAAATATTATTTTTCATTACTTGGTAATCATTAATACCTTGAAAAATAATTTCTTTATTCTGCCATTTATTTTTTAATCCTTTTAATAAAATATTTTGTTGAATTAATTTTAAACCGTCTTCGCTTGTAATTTGTTTTTCTTGTAAAATTTCTATAACTTCTGCTTTAAAAATTTCATCATTGTTATCTTCCAAATTATTTTGAGCAAAAACAAAAAAAGGTGTTAATAAAAATAACAACAGTAAATAAATTATACTTATTTTAAAAATTTTTGACATAGTTCTTATTTTTTTCTCATTATAAATAAATACTTAAATCCTCTTAAATAAAAATTATAATCCCTAGCTCTTTGATGCCAAATTCCTGTATTTGAGGTTTGATTGTGGCGAGTTAGACAAATAATATCCATTGGTTCAAAATATTTTATTAGTCTTTGCCACATAAAAAATCCTGTTGCTGTAAATTTCTTTTTTATCCATTGATCTGCAATTACCCAACCAATTACTTTTTCTGGTTTTAAAATTCTTGCAATTTCACTAGCTGTTTTTTCTAGTTCATCATAAAATATATTTTTTTCACAAGAAATCTTGCCAATACATTTTTGATCATCTGAATATTTTATATTATCTGAATAAGGCGAATCAATAAAAACAAAATCAACTGAATTATCTTGAAGTGGAATTTTGCGTGAGTCATTTTTAATCACATCTGACCTAACAACATTTAAATCATAACCAATTACTTTTCTTTTCAATTCATTAGCAACATCAATAATTGTCCCGCTGCCACACATTGGATCAACAACCAAATCACCCTCTTTTGTATATCTCTGCAGTAAATTCCAAATTACCATCGCAGGCGTAACACCATTGTATTTATTATTTCCGTGCGGTTTATCGCCATAATTCTGCTTTGGAAAATCCCAAAGAGTCGTAGATTCAATTTGCATTTATTTATTTTTTTAAAAAACCAATAATAAATTTTTTAACATTATTATTTTAACAATTTTTTTAGATCATCAATAAATTTATCAAACATTTTTACTTTTCTGCTTTCATCAATATCTGTTTCACTTAAAACATAACTACCGTCAGTATCAACTTCAACAATTGCGCGACCTTTTTTAGCAGGATTTTTTACTGTTAATGTTCCGTCTTCATCAGGAGTCACGAAATAAACTTTGATATGTTTTGTCGCCTCATCAGAAGCAAGTTTAATTTTCCAATATCCTGTTTGTGCGATTCTTTCTCGCAAAGTAACTTTGCTTGAAAGCACAGCAACAACCTTGCTAGTTTTTGGATCGTAAATAATAATATCAACATCAGGAAGATGAGAACCAAATTCTCCATAATCAACTAAAAGATTTCTTTTAACTAAGCTTAATTCTCTTGATAAATTCGCGCCATTTGTTTTTTCTAATTTGTTTCCATCTAAAACTTCTAAACCCAAACCATTAATTACATCTTTTAAAATATAAATAATAATTTTTTCCAAATTTTTACCTTTAAACGCTCTCCAAGACTGCTCGTGATCAGGCGTTCCTCCTTTTTGAATTTTTTCTTGGGCAGTTTTGCTTTTCAAAAAATACTTTTTGTGAAATGGTTTTGCTTCCTCAAAAACCTTGCTTAAATATTTATAAGCATCATCACCATATTTTTCTTTATATCTGTCATAAATCAATAATAAATTTTCGATAGTAAAAAATTTTTTTACTTTTTTAATTGTTTTTCTTTTAATAGTCATAATTTTCTCATTATTAAAATATACTCCGTAGGATAAGCATATTTTTTATTTTTAGCTGTTAATTTTGCAAATTTACCGGTTTTTTTATCCCGCATAGATGGTAAATTTTTAGAGGGTATTTCTCTTTTAATAATATCATCTATTTTAAATCCTAAATTTTGCATTTGCTCAACAAAAATCTCTGCACTTAAAATTTCCACCCCTTTCAAGCTAGTGTTACCAATTACAATACACGCTTTTCCATTCTTTTTTAAAATTCGTTTCATTTCAATAAAACACTGATTCATTTCAGTAAAATAAACCGCCACCTCTCTTGCTAATTTCTTGCTCATTTTCTCTAAATCAATATTAATTTTTTCTGCCAATCTACTATTGAATTTAATTGTTTTGTCTATACCATTATGTGATGTTCCAATAAATTTTTTTCTAAAATTACTTAGATCCTTAATATACTCAAACCACAAAGCTGTTAACTGATGTAAATCCGCATATTCGTAAGAAGTTACATATGGAGGCGAAGTTACAATTAAATCAACTGTATTATTTTTAACTGGAATTTTTCTAGCATCCGTGCAAACAATTTTAACAGGAATATCTAAATATCCATTTTCTTTAAGTAAATTATAGAACTGCAAGTTGCCTCTCATCATCATTTTTATCTGCCTATAAAAAGTATTAAATGGGTCGTATATTTTCTTTTTAAGATCTCTGGTTGGCTTATTGCTCTTCTGTAACCAAATAGAACAAGTTTTTAAAATATTTGAAAAAGCACAATAAAAAAAATTCCTGATATTACTATTTTTGATTTTATTAATCTCTGAAAAAATAAAAGCTAATTTTTGTTTTTGTTCTGAGCTAAACCAATAATCAATTCTTTCGTGAACAGGCATTTTTACTTTTTTTTGATTATATAAATCCAATTTATATTTTAAATCAATAAAGACCTCTTCTAATTTTAAAGGTTGAATTGGAGTTATTTTTGCTTTGGCAATTAATACTGCTACTGGATTAATATCAACAGCAATTGATGACCGACCTGAAACTTTAGATTCTGTGGCTGTTGTGCCGCATCCGCCAAACGGGTCAACTACTAAATCACCTTCTTTTGTATATTTCTCAACTAACCGCGAAACAATTTGTGGAATAAATTTTGCGGGATAGCGATGATAACCGTGAGTGATATATGCTGTATCTTTTCTTGTTTTATCAGCAAAAGCCCAAGATTTATCAATCTTAATCTTATTAAATAATTTAATTAATTTATTTTGAGCATCGTACATAAATTTTATTTTTATCTTCAAATAATAAACAATATTTATATTTTAATAATACCCTACAAAAATTTTTCAGTCAATCAAAAAACCGTTAAATAAACGGCATTTTGAAGACTTTAACTATTTTCTAATTTTTTCAAAAAAATAACACCAAAAAATAATAAAAGTTACTTTTTAAATTCAATATAATTTATTCTGGTAAAATCGCAAAAGTGTTATTAAAACGATTAATATAATTAAACAATCCAATTACTGAAACAACTTCTACTAATTGAGATTCACTTAATTTCTCTTTTAGCTTCTCTAAAATTTCCGGCTTATCTAAATACCCATCTAAAGTCACATCTTTAACTAATTCTAAAATTTCTTTTTCTTTTTCAGGCAAATATTGTGTTTGTTTTATTTTCTCTAGCATTTCATCTGAAGCGCCTAACTTTTTAAGCATTTTAATTGTTACATCAACACAAAATTTACACTTTAAAGTATCTGAAACAACAAAAGCTATTTTCCATTTTAAATAAGGCTCTATTTTACCCTGACCCATTATTGTTTTAAAAAGTTCAACAAATTCTTTTAAAATTTTAGGACAGTGAGCCATTATTTTTACCCACTCTGGTGTTTTGCCTGTGTCTTGCTCAAATTTTTCATAAATTTTTTGAGCGATTTCATCAACTTCATTTTTTTCTAATGATTTTATAAGCGCCATATTTTTATTAAATATTAATTTTATTTAATGTTTAATTTCTTTTTCAGTAAACAAATAATTTTTTAATTCTTTAGCAAAAATCTTATCTTCTCTTCTCATCCATTCAATCAACATTGCGGCGTGCTCTTTTTCTTCATCTCTATTATGCTCTAAAATTTTTTTAAGATTTTTATTATTAGTTACATCAATTCTTTCCTGATAATAATCAACTGCTTCTAATTCTTCACGCAAAGATTTAGATGCTCTTTCAAAATCTAGTGTTTTTTGACTTAATTTATTTTCAGATTCAAAATAAGACATAAATTTTTTATTTTAATTATTAATTTTTAAAATTTAATTTGCGACCTTTAAATATTTTATTTACTAATAAAATCATTACAAAGACTGAATGTAATGAAAAATACTTTCAGCTGAAATAGCTCCTTCAGCGCAAGCTGTAATAATTTGTTTAAAATTATTAGAATTATTTGTGATATCTCCAGCTGCCCAAATTCCTTGACAAGTAGTTTTTTGATCCGCTCCTACTTTAATATAATTTTTTTCATTAACTTCAATTTTTAAATTTTTAATATAATTATTTGATTTAGGCGAGTGACCAATTTCAATAAAAAGTCCGTCTAATTCTATAAAATTTTTTCCTAAATAAGGAGTATCAAGTTCAATACTGGTTAATTTGTCATCACCTAATATTTTTTTAACATTAGTTTCTAATAAAATTTTAATATTGGATTGTTGAGAAATCTTTTCAACCCAAACTGGTTCACCTCTTAATTTTTTACCGCGATAAATTAAATAAACTTGATTAGCGATCTCTGATAAATACAATGCTGCAGTTAACGCTGAATCACTGCCACCAACTACTCCAACTTTTTTGTTTTTGAAAAACATTGCATCACAAGTAGCGCAATAAGAAAGACCACGACCTATAAATTTTTCTTCATTTTTTAATTCTAACTTACGGTGGACAGTTCCTAACGCTAAAATAACTGTTTTAGTTAATAAATTTTTGTTCCTTATTGATTTAACTTTAAAAATATTTCCATCTTTTTTTATGTCAATTATTTCATCATTTAATATGGTAACTCCCTGAGAAGTTACATTTTTCATTATTTTTTTTGCTAAATCAAAACCAGCTATATCTTGTTCAGTAGGAAAATTACATATTTTATGTGATTCAGTCATAAGCCCTCCGCTAATTTTACCAACAACTAAAGTTTTTAATTTATAACGGTTAGCATAAAGACCCGCAGTTAATCCTGCCGGTCCAGAGCCAATAATAATTAAATCATATTTATTATTTTGAACATCTTTTAAGCGTTTTAAATTGTCATTAAAAATACTCATGTATTTATTTTAATTTATTTATAATATTTTTCATTTAATAATATTTTCAATCTCTTTTTTAATAGTATCTAAATCTCTTAATCCAATAAATTCACCAATAATTTTTCCATCTTTAAATAATTTCATATTAGGAATGCTTTGAATTCTAAATTCAATAGCTAATTTTTGATTCTCTAATTTTTCTGTATCAACTTTAGCAACTTTGAGTTCCTTTTCCATTAAAACAGAAAGTTCATTTAAAGTCGGCGCCATCATTTGACAAGGCGCGCACCACGGAGCCCAAAAATCTACTAATACTGGCAAATCACTTTGTCTGACTTCTTTAGCAAATTCATCTTCACCATTTAAATTAAATACATTTGTTTTTTCCATATTTTTCTTTTTTTTATTAATAAATTAGATATAATTTATTAATAATTAGTGATTAATTAATTATTTATTTATATTTATAAATAAAATATTTTAAAAATTAAGTATAAAATATTTTATTTAATAATCTTAATCGCTTTGCCTTCAATAATAGCTTGACTGATTTTTTTGTAAGAAGAAGATAAAATCCTTTGAAAAGTGCTTTGGGAGGTATTCATTTTTTTAGCGCAGTCAATCTGGTCCA
Source organism: uncultured Gammaproteobacteria bacterium (assembly GCA_964522515.1). Classification (GTDB taxonomy): domain Bacteria; phylum Patescibacteriota; class Patescibacteriia; order UBA2196; family UBA2196; genus CAYNCE01. Next base: position 8,875 of record CAZFWC010000020.1, read on the forward strand.
AATCTTTAATATTTTTCAAACGCAAAGCTTCTACTTCTTCAGCAGTTAATTCTATTTCCTCTAAATCTCGCATTGGAATTCCTTGAGGTTTAAAATATTTTATTTGAGGATTAAATCTAATCCTGCGACAAAGTCTTGGTCTAGGCATAAATTTATTTTATAATTTTATTTTAAACTTTTTTTCAATTAAAAACAACCCCAAATTAAAGGGATGGTTTTTAAAATTAATATAAATTAATTATTTCTTTTTTGTTTTTTTCTCAGCTGACTTTTTGATTGCTTTTTTAACTGGCTTTTTTACAGCTTTCTTAACTATTTTTTTTTCTTCTTTTTCTTCAATTTGAGGAGTTGGCTGTAAAATTGCTAAAATTTGATCAACCTTGGAATTAATAGCATTAAGTTGTTCTTTATTTTGTCCATTATCAGAACTTTTTTGTTGCCTGTTATCAAAATTTCTGCTATGACCTGTGTCTCTATTTTTGTTTTTGCTAAAACAATCGTCACAATAAACAGGCTTATTGCCAGATGGTCTAAAAGGCACTTCACAACTTTTTCCACAAGCGCTACAAACAGCTTGATATTTCTGTCGATCAGAAAAATCCCTGTTTCCACCAAACCCGCGATTATTAAAATTTCGTTTGCCAGACCAATTATCATTACGATTGTTGTCTGACCTGTTACCTCTGTTGTCATTTCTCATAAGATTTAAAAAATTAATTATTAAAATACTGTCTTAAAGATTACTCCCTATTAAATAAATGTCAAGTTCATTTTATAATTTCATAAAAAGTTTTTCAAATAATCTTGAATCAAACCACTAGCTGATTCATATTCAATATTTCTTTGTTCCAAAGCTCCCTGCATATTATCACCAATTTTACCAGCAATTAATTTATTGACATTTTTATCAGCCAACATTTTAGCAACACTAAAACCAGCTCCTCCGCCTCCAACAGAAAAAGGATTTTTTATAACTTCTAATAATTCATTTTTTTCATTTATTAATAAATAATACGGGGCTCGTCCGCCTTGATCTGAAATTTCTCCTGACAAGTTTTTAGTTGTAGATGCGATTGCAATTTTTACCCCGTTAGATATTTTATTTTAAAATTATTCATATTTTTAAAATTATCACCAACTAAACAAATGAACATTTAACGGGGTGAATATATTTTTTTAATTAATTAATTTTTAACTATTTTATCCATTATTATTCCATTAATAATAGAAAAAATAATCATTAACACTGTAATTATTATAACAAATTGTAAAGAAAAATAATAGATTAAAACTGGAATAAGCGGTAACTTAATGGCGCGGTTGTAAAGAAAAACAGTAATTAAACTATTTTTAAAACCCTGTTCTTTTAAATCAGCTAAAAATGGATACCAAGCGTAAATCGGGCCTGATGATAAAACACCCAACACAATAGTTAAAAAATATTTTTTCCAACTTAATTTTCCAGTTAAATATTTTTTGATTTGTTGATTATTTAATATATAATTAAAAACAAAAATTAAAACAAAAGCTCCCAAAATACTTGGCAAAATTTTAATACTTAAATCAGCAAATTTATTTAAACTTTTAATAAAAAAATCAAAATTGAAAATTAGTAAAAATAAATAAATCAAAATCACTACGCTTAAAAATTTTAAACTAGCACTTAAATTCTTAAATTTTTGTTTTAATTTTTTCATTTAACTTAAAATTAATTGAACAATTAAACCAATTAAAATAGCGCTAATAAAACTTAAAATATTTCTAAATATTGCAAATTTTTTACCAAGCATCATTGTTTCAGCTGGTAGCTGAATCAACCCAACTGTTACCCAAGACAAAATAAAAGCAGTAACAACAGCTAAACCAACACCAACTTGCGTAAATTCACCAGCCAAAACATAAGAAGTAATTGGATTGCCAGCTGCCAGACTTCCAATAATTGTTCCAATAAAAGAATCTACAAAAATATTTTGCTGAAATAATTTTGTTAGCCAACTTGATTTTAATAATAAATTTAAAAAACTAACTAACAAAAGCACACCTACTACCAAAGGCAAGGTTGCAATTATTGTTTGTTTTGTTTTTTTCCAAGTTTGTAAAAATTTATTATTCATAATTTTATTTTAAGAAATATTTTATCAAAAACACAAAAAATAATACTCACCTAAACAAGGTGAGCATTATTTATTCTTTATTTTTGGCTTTTAAGATCTTTTAAATAAGCTTCCGCTTCTTTTATCTCATCTTTTAAATCTTGCAAATAATTTTGTGTATCTGAAATGTCATCTGATTGAGTTGCTCTGCGAAATCCTAAACCAAATCCTCTGCCAAAACCGTAACCTCTGCCACGACCAAATCCTTGCGCTTGTCCAGAATTAACTGCTCCACTGCAATTTCCCATTCCTCTACCTGTCATTGAACCTTGACCTCTTGGACCTGTTCTATTTAAATTAGGCATATATTTTTATTTAATTATTTATACACAACTGCGACCTTTATGTATTAAGTATATACCCATAATAATATTTTGTCAAATAAAAAAACACCCCAAGAAAAGGCGCTTTAATTTTCTTAAAATTATTTTTGTTTAATCTTCTACTTCTTTTAACTCACTACTGTTTATTTTAAATTTCATCACTTTAGTCTCATCAGAATAAAATATTAACTTTGACCCGCCATCTGTTAATTTTAAAGTAATAGTTGTATCGTCTTTATAAAGAATTTCTCCGACCAAGCGAGTCGCACCATTACTCAAATTGCCTGACCTAACCCGTCCACCACCGGCAGTTCCTCCTCCTGCTCCCATTTGCTCGCGCATTTTAGCTCTTTCCTCGTCACTCATATT
>CAZFWC010000021.1:0-11003 GCA_964522515.1 uncultured Gammaproteobacteria bacterium
GGTAGCTCAGTTGGTTAGAGCGTAGCACTCATAACGCTAAGGTCGTGGGTTCAATTCCCACCCTCGCTACCAAAATAAATTTAAAATAAAGCGGAGTAGAGCAATGGCAGCTCGTCAGGCCCATAACCTGAAGGTTCCCGGTTCGAGTCCGGGCTCCGCAACCAAAAAATTCTCAATTAAATTTGGGAGTTTTTTGATTAAAAATTGATTGATTTTTTGATTTTAAATTATTTTAATGTTAAATTAAATTAAATATGAAAAATAATTCAAAAAAAATAGTTGTTGGATTATCAGGTGGAGTTGATTCTTCAGTTGCTTTGGTTTTATTAAAACAAAAAGGATGGGAACCGATTGGGGTTTCATTAAAATATTGTGTTTGGGCTGATAAAAATAATTTATTGCAAGAAAATAAATGTTGTAGCGCAGAATCTTTTGCAATTGCAAAAAAAGTTTGTAAAAAATTAAATGTTCCACATTATATTTTTGATGTTTCAAAAGATTTTCAGAAACAAGTTATTAATTATTTTATTAAAGAATTAAAACAAAATAAAACTCCAAACCCGTGTGTGATTTGCAATCCAAATTTAAAATTTAAAAAACTTTTTGAATTTGCAGAAAAACACAAAATTAAATATGTTGCAACTGGGCACTACGCTAGAATTGGTGAAGTTAAAAATCAAAAATCCCTCCTTCGCCAAGCCTGCCTGCCGGCAAGGCAGGGCTACGGCGGACAGGCAAAAGTTAAAAGTCAGGTTGAATATCAATTATTAAAAGCAAAAGATAAATTAAAAGACCAGTCGTATTCTTTAGCGTTTTTACCTCAAAGATATTTAAGCAAAATTATTTTTCCTTTGGGAAATTATACAAAAAATGAGATTTATAAAATAGCTAAAAAACAAGGATTTAATTTTTATTCAAAACAAAAACAAAGCCAAGATTTTTGTTTTGTTGCTGGTAAATCAATGCAAAATTTTTTAAGCAAAAAAATTGGAAAAAAAAATGGTGAAATTCAAGATAAATCTGGCAAAGTTTTAGCAAAACATCAAGGTTTGCATTTTTACACAATTGGTCAAAGAAAAGGAATTAAATTACCTGGCGGACCGTATTTTGTAATTGGATTTGATGTTAAAAAAAATATTTTAATTGTTTCTAAAAACAAAAAAGACTTATTTTCTAAGTCAGCGATTTTGTCACCAATTCATTTTATAAATTCAGTTCAAATTACTCAAGATAAATTTAAGGCAAAAGTTAAAATTCGTTCTCAACATTCAGGTGCGTTAGCAAATGTTAAAATTATAAATAAAAATAAAGCTCAAATAATTTTTAACAAAGTTCAACCAGCAATTACGCCAGGACAGTTTGCGGTTTTTTATCAAGGACAAGTTTGTTTGGGAGGAGGGAGGATTTTACTCAACAACTTTCCCGCCAAATGAATCAGCAATTGAATTTAGTTGGTCGTCATTAATTTCAACAAGAATTGGTTTTAATTCCTGTTTTAGTGTTTGGATTTTTTCTTTGTTTAAAATTTTTGTTTTAACTATTATTTTTTCATCTAAATTTTTTTTCAAAAGATCTTCCAAAATAATTAAACTTTTATTTTCTTTAAGTTTTTCAGCGTGAATTTCAAATTCAAAACCTAATTTTAAAATATTATTTTGTATTTCAAAAGGATAAGCGGATTTTAAAATTAAAGGTAGCGAGTGATTAAATTCTTGACTTTGTTTTAAAATTTTTGGCCAAGATTTTTTTATTTCTTCTAATCCAATTTTTTTAATTTCTGTCTTTATTTTTTCAGATTTCAAAACTTCTGTTTTTGTATTCTCTTTAATTTTTTCTTCAGATTTTATTTCTGTGTTTTGTTTTTTATCTTCTGAATTTTCTGACTTAATTTTGTTTTTATCTTGAAGTTTATCTCCTCCTTCGCTAAACCTGCCTGCCGGCAAGGCAGGGCTACGGCGGACAGGCGCCGTAGTCCAGTAGGATTTTTTAGAGGCGAAGGCGGAGAAACTACATATTTCCACAACTGCAATTTCTAAAGGCAACTGACTAATTTCAGCTGTTTTTATTTGTGTTTGTTTAGAAATAAAATTTTCAAGGATTTTAATTAAAACACTAAATTCAATTTTTTCTGACTGCTGAATTAATTTAGTTTTAGTTTCTTCTGGTAAAGCAGAAATATTTTCATCTTTATTTTTTAAATTAACTTTAATTAAAATTATTTTTCTTAAATAATCAATTAAATCTAAATTAAATCTTTCTAAATCAACTCCGTCAGAAACTAATTTGTTAATAATTTCAACTCCTTCTGACGCATTTTTATTTATTAAAGATTCAACTAATTTACTGATTGAATAAATATCAGAACGAGGCAAAACAGCAGAAATATTTTCAAGTGTTATTTCTTTCCTGTCCGCCGTAGCCCTGCCTTGCCGGCAGGCAGGTTTAGCACTGGTGGATTTAGTATCTGAAAGCAAAGCAGTAATTTGCCCAAGCAAACTTTCAGCGTCGCGAGCAAATCCGCCACTTCGCAAAGCAATTGTTTTTAAAACTTCATCTGAAATTTTAATTTTTTCTAAATCAGATATTTTTTTTAATCTTTGTGTAATTTCTTGGGCTGGAATTTTTTTAAAATCAAATCTTTGGCAACGAGAAATTATTGTTTCTGGCAATTTATAACTTTCAGTTGTGCACAAAATAAAAATTGCGTATTCTGGCGGTTCTTCTAAAGTTTTAAGCAAGGCGTTAAACGCGGCAGTGGAAAGCATATGAACTTCATCAATAATAAAAATTTTGTATTTATTGTGTGGAGCAAACTTAATGTTTTCCACAATATTTTCGCGCACTTTATCAACTTGTGTGTGAGTTGCCGCGTCAATTTCAATTAAATCCAAAGCTTTTCCTTTTGTAATTTCTTGGCACGAAGAACATTTGTTGCACGGTTCAAATTCATTTGCTTTTTTATTTAAACAATTTAAAGATTTGGCTAAAATTCTAGCCAAAGAAGTTTTGCCTGTTCCACGCGGTCCTGTAAAAAGATAAGCGTGCGCAATTTGTCCAGACAAAATTTCATTTTGCAAAATAATTTTAATGTGATTTTGCCCAATCACATCTTTAAATATTTGCGGTCTGTATTTTCTGTAAAGTGTTTGATTCATAAAATTTTTAGAGCTCCCCTCCTTTTCAAGGAGGGGTTGGGGGTGGTTAATAAATTAATTTTAACCTAATTCTTTTGTCTTGACAAATTTTTTTAAATATGCAAAAATAATTGTGTTCAAACTAATTAACTGTATTTTAAATTTAAACAAGGAGCGGTAAAATGTTTAAAATCAAAAATTTTGTGGTTTTAGTTGTTTTAGTGGCGATTTTGCTATCTGTGTCGTTGTTGCAGGCTCAAATAAAAAAATGCGATATTTATTTTTATCCAAAGAATGGGGTGGAAGTAGGAGGAGCTTGTATTTTTGACTGTAAGAGCAAAGAAACAGCAAAGAAAGTAAATGATTTTTGGTTAGATTTAGATAGAATGTTGCAACGCACTCTTAAATCAGAAATTTCATATAAAACTTTTGAAATAAATGATCTTTTTCAGAAAAATATTGGGGAAAAAGAAAGAAAAAATATTAATGTTGTTTTCTGTAATGCAAAAGTTTTTTGGGGAGAATTTTTAAACCCTTCTAAAAACAATATTCTTTGTGTTGTGTGGATTTCGGATGAAGGTGGAAAATTTCAGATAATAAATATAAAAAAAGGAAAATACACAAAATTTTGTGGCAAGTGGGGAAGGGTTCGGGTAGATTTTTAAAATAAAATTCATTTAACATTTTTGCGTGGCTGTAGTTTATTCAAATTACAGCCATTTTTATTTGCTAAAAAAATAATTATATGATAAATTTTAAATAAGACAAAAAAGTTTGACGCTAATTTATTTTTAGTGTATTATTTAAGTATTAATTAAGTTTCGAAGGCAGTAATTTTTTGATGGGATCCTTCGGCTCCTAGGCGACCCTAAAAAGTCGCTCAGGACAGGATTTATTTTTATGCCAGTACAAATCAAAAGAAAACCAAGAGAAAATATGTATAGTTTGTTGCGACGATTTAAAGATGTTTTTAAAAAAAGTCGCGTTAGTTATTTAACTAGACAAAATATGCGTTATGAAAAACCTATTAATAAAGCGCGAATTAAAAAAGATGCTTTGCGCCGTAAATACAATCGCGAAAAACGGCAGTATCAGATTAGAGTTGGAGAAATTAGTGAGGAGCCAATAATTCAAGGTAGACAAAATAAAAAAAGATAATTATGTTAATTTCTAAAATAAATCAAGAATTAAAACAAGCAATGAAAAATAAAGAAAGTTTAAAACTTTCTGTTTTAAGAATGTTAGTTTCAGAATTTAATAATGAAGCAATTAATTTAAAAAAGAAAGAACAAGGATTAAACGCTGAAGAAGAATTAAAAATTTTAAAAAGAGAAGTTAAAAAACGAAAAGATTCAATTCAACAATTTGAATCTGGCAACAGGCCAGAATTAGCTGAACAAGAAAAAAAAGAATTAGAAATTTTACAAAAATATTTACCAGAAGAAATGTCAGAAAATGAAATTAGAAAAATAGTTAAAGAAGTTATTTCTAGAATTGGTAAAGTTGTTCCAAACCAATTTGGACAAATAATGGGACAAGTGATGAAAAAAATTCAAGAAAATGCAGATGGGAATTTGGTTAGTAAAGTTGTTAAGGAGGAAATAAAAAATTAATTTCTGAATTATTTTTTACATCGTCTAACACCAAATATTTGGTTAAGAAATTTTTCATTCCAAATTTTCATCCCTTTATTTTTTGACGAGAGTTTGGGTGGAGTTTGAATTAATTTATAAATATTTATGAACCTAACAAAAATCCAAAAACAAAAAATTAATTTCCAAGATACAATTTCCCCGCCTGCCAAAACCTGTCATTGGCGGGCAGGCAATTTTCAAATAAATAACAAATTACAAATCCCAAAAAATATAAAATAATAATTTAAATAAAATATTGGAAATTGAAATTTGAAATTTATTTGGAACTTGTATCTTGGAAATTGGAAATTAAATAAATAACTTTGTGCTCGTCAAAAACAAAAATATAAAAAAAATTATATTAAGCTTAATAATATTCAGCATTAGTTTTGCTGTCTTTTTTATTTTCGCTGGAAATTTTGTTTTAGCGCAAGATAATTTTGGTGAAAGCAATCTTGAAAATATTAATTTGCCAAGAGCTAATTTAATTAAATCAATTATAAAAATAATAAATTATGTTTTAGGTTTATTAGGATTGATTGCGGTTGTAATTATTATTTACGCAGGATTTTTGTGGATGACAGCTGGTGGAAACGCAAATCAAGTTGACAAAGCTAAAAAATGGCTGATTAATGGAGTAATTGGTTTAACAATTATTTTATTATCTTTTGCAATTACATCGTATGTTTTTAGTGTGTTAAATAAAATTACTGGAAATGAAATTTACGGACAACCGTGTTTACCAATTGAAAATTGCGTTGGTTGTGACACTTTTTGTAATTCTGATGGTTTAACTGAATACAATCCTGCATTTTGTCACACAGAATATTTGTGCGGTTCATTTAATCCTTTGCCACAAAACATTTTTAAAATTAGTTCAATTACAACAAGTTGCGACAGTCCGCCAAATTACACACAAGATGTTCATTTGTGCAGTTCAGTGGTTGTGACTTTTAATCATTATTTAAATAAAGAAAGTGTGAATTTTGCTTTAAATAATAATTCTTTAAAAATTGAAGATTGTGAAAATGACAGTAACTGTAGCAACCCGTTAGTTGTTGATTTAAATAATAATTGGGCAGTAACAAATAAATCAATTATTTTTAGTCACAGTGATTTATTTAGTAGAAATAATTTTTATAAAGTTAATATTCCTAAAACAATAAAAGATAAAACTGGTTTAGATTTGCATCCGTCAGACGCGTGTGGCGCAGGATTAAATATTATTCAAGGTTGCATAGACGCAGGAACTATTTATTATTGGAAATTTCAAACTGGTGAAACAATTGATGAAATTCCGCCTGAAATTATTTCTAGCTATCCTGTTTTGCAAAATAGTGAAAATTATCCTGACAGAAATGTAAATTTATCTCCAGTTTTGCAAGTTAAATTTTCAGAAGCGATTTTACCAAACACAATTATTAAAAATAATATAAAAATTAGAAAAATAATTGGACAAGTTAATGAAGATGGAACAGGAGGAATTCTTGGTGATTATTTATTAAATAATGATTATTCAGTTGAAATTAATTCTCAAGGAACAGGTTTTCTAATTTCTGATTTATTTTTTAACGCGTTTGATTGGTATCAAATTGAAGTTTCAGAAATTGAAGATTTGTGCAACAACACAATGTTGGGAACAGAAATTTGGCGTTTTCAAACAAATGACACAGCGCCAGGAGTAAGATCTGTTTACCCAGCTGACGGATACAAAAATGCGTGTCCAGACACAAGTGTTTTTATTATTTTTAATACTTCAATGTATAATTCTGAAACTGGAAGTTGCGCGGTTTTAACAAGTGGCGGTGGTTTTGTAACAAGTGGTACTGGTGTGTCAGATAGAATTTTACAAGTAGTTAATAATTTGCCAGATGTTGATTCTAATCCAAATAATTATTGTAAAATTTATGAATTTTTACCTGAAACAATTTTATTAAATGTTGATCAAACCTACACAGCTGAAGTAAAAACAGATTTAATTATTAATCAGGAAAATGAAAAATTAGAAAAAGGTTGGAGCTTTAAAATTGCGTCAGCTGATAAATGCGTGAACACTCCAATTATCACACGAATTTCTCCAAACTTTGGACCAGACGGAACTTGTATTAGTATTTTTGGAAGATATTTTGGAAATAATATTGGGCAAGCAAGTTTAAATGAAAATATAAATTTAGTAGTTGATTCAAGCGCGTGGCAAGAAAAACAAATCACAACTTCAATTCCAAATCCTAGTAATTTAGATAAAACAGAAAACGGAATAAAATATCCAATTCAAATTACAACAACTTTTCAAAATTCTGATTTAGAAAGCAATGAATATAATTTTAGATTAATTTCTGGCGCGCCAGCAAATGGTCCGTGTTTGTGGAGTTTAAATCCAAGCAAAGGATGTTTTAATGATAAAATAATTGCAAAAGGAATTCGTTTTAATGAACAAAACGCAGATTCTAAAATTGTTTTTACAACTAATCAAGAAGGTTTGGTTGAAAATTGGTCAGACACACAAATTGAAACAAAATTACCAAACCAAAGTCTTGACGGAAATGTTTTTGTTGAAAATTCAATTGGTGAAAGCAACCCAATTGATTTTAATATTAGTTGCTCTAGTCCTGTTGAATGTTTTAATGATAACTTAATGTGTCCAAGTGGAAATAATGTTTGCGACAATGAAAATAATTATTTTTGCGAACCGTCTGGAAATATTTGTAAATGTAAAAAACAAAATCAAGAGGACGAAGATGACACAAAAGATTTAAAAATTATTCAATCCAGTGAGTGTAATTTAGAATTAGATCCTGCTATTTTGCCTTCTCCAAATCCAAAACCAGATTCACAGTGGACTTGTTTAAACAGTCAAATCTCATTAAAATTTAATCAAAGAATTAATCCAACTTCAGTTAATCAAAATAGTTTTGTTGTTGAAGAGTGTGTGAACCAAACTGCAACTCGTTGCGAAAATTGGCAAACGATTTCTGGAACAAGAAGCGCTTTTGAATCAACTAATAATTTTGGCGGGATTTTATTTAGTCCTTTAAGTAATTTTTCTGAAAATACTTTTTATAAAATTACAGTTACAACAGGAATTTTATCTTTAACAGATAAAAGTTTAAAGCAAAATTATGTTTGGGAATTTGCAACAAAGTCATTGGATTTGGGTGATGAAGGAACTTGTCCTGTTGCTAAAATTATTGTAAATCCAAGTAGCGCGATTTTAAATTATCAATCTGCAACACAAAATTTAATTGCTTTGCCTTTTAGCAGCGAAGCAAACGGTTGCGCAATTTTAAATGGAAATTTTACTTGGTCTTGGGAAACTTCAGATATTGAAAAAGCAACAATTAATAATTCAACAAACAATGAAAATACTGCAACAGCAATTAGTGAAGGAACAGTTGAAGTTAAAGCAAAAACACAATCTAAACAAGGAAAATCAAGATTAGATATTAATTTTGGAGCTTGTTCAAGTGACGCAGATTGTGATGCTTGTTTTGGAAGTATTTGTGATTTAGAAAAATTAATGTGCACTCCATCAATTTTAAATTTAAATCCTAATCAAGGATTAGAAAAAAGTTGGACAACAACTCAAGGTTGTTATTTTGGAAATTCTCGCGGAGCAGGTTTTGTTTTATTTGACAATCAAGAATTAAAAGATAAAAAATATTATCCGTGTTCAAATAGTTGGACTGATAATCAAATTATTTTTGCTGTTCCGGAAAATAATCCAAATACAAATAATCAAGTTAAAATAGTTGATAAAAATAAATCAACAAGCACTAATTTTGTAAATTTTGAAATTACTAATTCTTGTGGAACAATAATTGATGGGAGCAAAACTCCAGGATTGTGTAAATTAAATCCGTCAGTTGGACAAGAAAATCAAAAAATTATTTTAAGTGGCGACAATTTTACAGGCAATCCAGATGATAATTTGGGAAAAATATTTTTTAATGATAATACTTTACAAACAACAAACTGGAAAGAAAATAATTGGGCAACTACAACAATTAAAGATGTTGGAGTTCCTGCTGGAGTAAATTCTGGTTTAGTAAGTGTTGAAGTAAATTCTTGTCCTTCAAACAGTTTGTATTTTTCTGAAATTGGAAATTCGTGTGACAAAGATTTAAATGACGAAGAAGCGTTGTGTCAAGTTGATCAAAAAATGTGCGGTCGTGGTTTAATTTGTCAAGAATCTTCCTGTACCTGTGAACTGCCAGAAGTAGTTGTGCCAGATCCAATTAATATTATTGACGCGTCGCATTCACCAGTAGGCAGTGAAAATATGTGTCAAAATTTAATTGTTTCAGCAACTTTTGATTCATTAGTAAATAATTCAACCTTAAATAATAATACTGTAAAATTAGAGTTTGTAACAGAGCCGGGTTTTGATTGTGAAGGTACTCAAACTGCGAGTTTGAATAAAAATTTTGTACAAAAATTATTAGCATTTTTTAAAAATTTAATTTTTTCATCTACTAAAGCTCAAGAATCAATGAGTTGTCCTTTGTCTGGAAAAGTAAAAGGATTTAAAGTTGAAAATAATATTGAAAATTGCAATAATGAAAATGGTTGCACAGTTTTACGTTTTTATCCTAATGAATTATTCTCAGTTAATACAAATTTTGTTTTTACAATTCAAGGAGGAGAAAATGGTGTAAAAAGTAGAGCAGGAGGTATTTTAGGAAATAATTATTTATGGAATTTTAGCACTGATCCAGATGCTATTTTGTGTAAAATTAATTCAGTTGAAATTATTCCTTCAAGTTTTACTTTTACTGAAAATAATCAAGAGCAAAATTTTACAGCAGTTGCAAAAGCAGAAAATAATATTGAAATTGCTGGAGTGCCAGAATACAATTGGACTTGGGAGTGGAGCAAAATTGATTCTGATGAAATTATCAATATTACTAATTTAAATATTGCAACTACAACAGCAATCGCAAATAATATAAATGGTTCAGCAACTTTAATGGCAACTGCTTCAACAACACTTGGAATTATTCCACACACAGAACACACTGGATATTCTGAAATTACTAATTTTTTATGTTTAAATCCTTGGTCTTACGAAGACAATACAAACTACGCGCATTTTTCAACATTTTATTGTCGCGACAAAGGCGAAGAAGAAACAACAGAAGATGATTTGCCAAATTTAGAAGATCCAAATATTTCTCTTGCTACAAGTCAAGGAACACTTAAAGAATATTTATTTTTACGAGCTGATGACTCAACAGACGCGATTGGAATTAGAATTTTTATGAACACGGAACATTTGTCACCGCAAGCTTGGTACCAAGAGCAAAATTTTCAAGGTTCTCCTCAGTCAATTCAAGTTGACGATTACGAAGCAATTCGTGTTGGTCGTTCAATTTATATTTCTGCTGCAAATTTAGCGGATGATAATAATTTGTACACAAATATTTATTTAATTTCGTATAATGAAAACGCTTCCAGCGAAACAGTTGAGATATTTAATAATTTAATTAAAAATTTAGAATTTAACATTAATAATGAAATTGGTGGCGACACAAGAGTTTGCAGTTCTACAAATAAATATTGTGAAAAAGACAGCGACTGTCCTGCAAATGAATCGTGCAACGCAAATAAAACAAAATTAATTCGCGACACAAAAAGAATTACTGACTTGGGTGCGATTAAAAAATATTTAAATGATTATTTTGAAAGTAGCGCTGTGGAAGATTCTGAAAAACATTATCCAAATTTATTAGCTGGTTCTTATCAAATCGGAATTTCAACTTCAAAATGGCCGTCTTGGAATCAAACTTTAGGAAAAGAACTTGGAAAAAATTTACCAATTGATCCTTTAAATGAATTTTATAAATCTTGTGAAGGAGGAACTAATACGGGTCACGGATGTGAAAGCGACAAAGATTGTTTTAATAAAAAAGAATGTGAGGGAGGTGTTAATCCTGATGTTGAATGTGATGATGACGACGATTGTCCACAAGGTCAATGTGTAGTCACACAAAAAGGTCAGTGTTTAATTCCAGAGTGTCCTTTGCCAAATTTTGATCAAGAAAGTTGTTGGGATGATGCGGAAAAAGTTTTTGTGTGTCCAGTTGGTTCACATATTTATCAATATAATTCAATTGAAAATGCGACAGATTTTAATATTTATGCTACACTAGAATATAAGGGAGCAAGTGTTAATTGGGGCGGAACAAATTATGTGTGGAATAGAAATAATAGTTGTAAGGATTATAATTTATCAAAA
>CAZFWC010000022.1:0-10913 GCA_964522515.1 uncultured Gammaproteobacteria bacterium
TTATTTGTGTTGTTTGTATTCTACCAAACTTTTTATTTTTTGTCAAGTTTATTTCAACTCCAAAATTCCTTGCTTGTTAATTTTAAAAATAATATCTCCTTCTTCATCTGTTCGCAAAACTTGAGCACCTATTCTTTCTAATCTGTGAATTACTCGCAAAGACGGATGTCCAAAATTATTTTCACCAACAGAAATCACTGCCCATTTTGGATTTACTGCATTTAAAAAATTTTCACTTGAAGCAGTAATTGAACCTTGGTGCCCAACTTTTAAAATATCTGCATTAAAATTTTGTCTAGAAAACTCTGGATTATATTTTTCCAAAATTTGTTCTTCAATTTTTATGCTTGCGTCCCCTGTAAATAAAATTTTATTCCCAGAGCTTGTAATTAATTTAACAATAATTGATGAATCATTTAATCCATCTCCTCCTTGAAAAGCAAAATCAACATTTTCCAAATCTTCCCAAGGATAAATTATTTCTAAAATATTATTATTTTCAAAATTTATTTTTTTAATTTTTTCAGGTTTAATTTGTTTAATATTTTGTATTTGATTTAAAAAATTTTCATAAATTTCTGATTTGTATTTTGTTTTAGTCAACATTATTTTTTCAACTTTGTATTTTTCTAAAACAAAATTTAACCCAGAAATATGATCTGCGTGCGGGTGAGTTAAAATCATTAATTCAATATCGCGATTGTAAATTGGCAAGTATTTTCCAAGTTTGTATAAAATTGTTGTGTCTGGTCCGCCGTCAATTAAAATTTCATTATCACCTGGCAAATTTATTAAAGCAGAATCTCCTTGTCCAATATCAAAAAATATTATTTCAAATTTATTTTCTTGATAATTATAATATAAAAAACAACACACAACAAACAACAAACAAATTAAAGTTAGAAAAAGTATTTTTGTTTTTTTAGACATAAAAAATAATTTAGCACACGAATTTCCAAAATTGCCAGAATTTACCAGAATTAAATTCGCGTTAATTTTAGGTAATTCTGGTAATTCGTGTTCTATTTATTTATAAAACGCAAATTTAATTTGCGCTAACAATTCTGTGACTAAAATAATATATTTTAAAATTGCCCAAACCAAAAAACCAAAATAAAACGCAAAAAGTTGATAAATTAATCCTAGTAAAATTAAAATGATTCCAAAAATCATTGCAATTGGTAAAACTGGCAAAATTAATAAATTAGTAATTGGTGAAATAAATGAAATCACGCCAAAATAGTAAAAAACCAAAGGTAAAGTTAAAATTTGCGCTGATAAAGTCATTGAAATTATTGAACGAATTTTAAAATTATCTGGAATAAATTTAAGCCATTTTGTGTTAAAAAATTGATAAAAATATAAAATTCCAAACACTGCTAAAAACGAAAGTTGAAATCCAATATCAAAAAGCAAAAGTTTTGGATTAATAATTAGTAAAATTACTGCTGATAAAATTAATGCGTTTAATGAATTTTTTAAACGACCGATTTTTAAAGCGTAAAAAAGAATTGCTCCCATTAAAAACGCGCGAACAGCAGAAGCGCGAAAACCAATCATTAAAATGTATAAAAATAAAATTAAAATTCCCGGCCAAAAAGATTTTTGTCTTGAAATTCCTAAAAACATTAAAAAGAAAAATAAAATCCCAGCAATTATTGCAATGTGCAAACCTGAAATCGCGATTAAATGCGACACGCCTGTTTTGGAAAAATTTTCAATAACTTCTGGAGATAATTCTTGTCTGTATCCTAACAACATTGCGTTTAACAAGCCAGATTCTGGCAAAAGCAAATTTTTATCAATTATTTTTTTAAAATTTTGTTTTGCTTGAAATATTTTAGAATAAATTTGTGTTGAAATTGTTGTGAACTCACTGTCATTTTTTTCAATAAACTTTGGTTTATAACAAACTGAATAAATATTTTTAACTGCCAAATATTTTCCATAATCAAAATCTCGCCAATCATCTGATTTAATAATTTCTGGTGTTTTTAAATTGCATTTGATTTTTAATTCTTCACCATAATTATAAATTTTATTTTTAAATGCGTTTATTAAAATTTTTCCACGAATCTTTTTATTTGAATTATTATTCATTATTAATTCTTCACTATTCACTGTTATTTTTGTATGTGCTTCTCTAACATCTGGTTCCGCAATTATTTTTCCAACAAATTCAATTTGCTGATTGTTGTAAAATGCGATATGATTTTCATTTATTTTTGGTTCACTTAATTCAAATCTTAAAATTCCTAAAAATAAAAAAACAATGCCCAAAAAAATAATGCAAAGTTTTTTATTGTGTAAATTAAAAATAATAAAAATTATCCCAGCTAATAAAATTATAAATGCGTAAAATAAATCAAAATTATTAAAAAACGAGCGGATTGCAACGCCCAAAATAAAAAATAAAGAAAAATATAAAAATATCTGATGTTTTTTCATTTAATACTTCTGTCACCCTGAGCATCAATAGGACTTTTAGGAATGATTGGGTGCGATGCCTTCCCGGCTGCCGAAAATCACTGGTGTGCAGACAGGCTTGGTGACTTAAGAAACAACATACATCAACCCTCCCAAATTCCTAACTCTTCCTTTCATTTCCATTAGCGTAATTGTACTGTTTATTATTTTAATGTCAAGATTTGTTAAATGAGACAACTGATTAATGTGAATTGGTTCATTTGACAAATGTTTTAAAATTTCTGCTTCTTCTTTTGAATCTGGCACAATTTTTTTAGTTGCGACAAAATCTTTTACTAAATTTAAATCCAAAGCTTCTAAAATATCTTCCGCGCAAATTACTAATTTCGCGCCCATTTTAATTAAATTATTTGGACCAACAGAATTTTTATCAAAAATTGTTCCTGGCACTGCAAAAACTTCTCGATTTTGTTCCAAAGCAAATCGCGCAGTTAGTAAAGCGCCTGAATTTTCCGGAGCTTCAACAACTAAAATTCCCAAAGCCAAACCAGAGACAATTCTATTTCTTTGCGGAAAATTGTGTTTTAAAGGTTGTGTTCCAATTGGATACTCTGAAAAAATCAAACCATTTTCAGCTACAATTTTATCAGCTAAATATCTATTGTAAGAAGGATAAATACTTTGCTTGTCTAAACCAGAACCAAGAACAGCAATTGTGCGTCCGCCAGCTTCTAAACAAGCTTGGTGCGCTAACGCGTCAATTCCCAAAGCCAAACCTGAAATAATTACCACGCCATTTTCAGCTAAACCACGAGTAATTTTCGGCACAACTTGTTTTCCATAATTTGTAAATTTTCTAGTGCCAACAACTCCTAAAGAAAAATCATCTGCTTCACTTGTTAATTTTCCACGATAATAAAGTAAAGCTGGCGGTGAATAAATTTCTTTTAATAATTTTGGATAATTTTCATCTTGAATTGTTAAAATTTTTAAATCTTCTTTTTCTATTTTTTCCATTTCCTGTTCTAAATTTATTTTATTTCTTTGCTCAACAATTTCATCTATTATTTTTTCTTCTAAACCAGAATTTTTAAATTCACTAAAACTCGCGCCCCAAGCGTGTTGCATATTTTCAAAATATTTATAAATTTTTTTAAATCGCGCTGGTCCAATTTGCGGAATTAAAGAAAACCCAACCCAAAATTTTATGTCATCCTGATCCCGAGTACTTGGGAGATGGGATCCCGTGAAATTTTTACTTGCTGGTTTTTTATTTAAATTTGACATTTTTTTAAAATTACTATTTAATTAATATAAATTATATAATAAAAAAACAATTTAAACAATTTTTATTTTTTAAAAAACAGAAAAGGAGATAAAATGCCAAATTCACAAATAAAAACAGAATGGATTTTATTTTTAAATGCACAACAAAAAATGTGTTGTAGTGACTTATCCCAAAAAATAAAAGAGTTAAAAAAACTCGAATTGAAAAAAAATAAAACTAGCTCGGATTGGTTAAAAATTCATCAATTAAAGGGTGGTGCTGGCAGAGACAGTGAAATAATAAAATCACAACAAGAACTTAATGAATTAAAAATTAAAAAAAGCAAACTTGTTAAAAAAAATATTAATATTGAAAAAAATAAAATTAAAAGAAACACTCATCAAACAAAATTATTTTAAAAAGGACAAAATGTAAATTGTCCTTTTATTTTTTCCCTAATCTTAGCTAAAATATAAATTAAACTTGACAAAAATTACAAAAAATGCTAAACTTTAAACAGATTCTGAGAGAAAATATTATTTATTTAAAGAAAAAATTTTTAGGAGGATTTTTTTATTCCTGATTTTTTCTAAAATTAAAACAAAAAAATAGCCTTTAGATTTTCCTCTGTCTAGTTGCCAAAGTGAAGAGATCCCTCCTTCTCAGATCAAGTAGCTTAAGTCAAAGATGCGCAGATTCTTCTGTTGTTTCTTTGCGCTAGCAGGGGATAATTTAAAGGTTATTAAAACAAAAAATGCCAAATGAAAATTTGACATTTTTTGTTTAATAAATATTTCAATTAATCGATTAATAAAAATATAACTTTTTATATTTCAAAATTTTTTTAATTTTTAATTTTTTAATTTAAATATTATCTTTAAAATTTTCAATATCAATATTACCATTGTTTGAAAAAAATTCTAAAAGCTTTAAAAAATTACCCAACTTATTTTTTATTTCATTAATATTTATCTTTTCGCGTATTTGATAATTAAACAAAATCATTAAATCATTAAAAGATTCTTTTTGTTGGTCACTTAATTTCTGTAATTCAATTTTATAAATCTTTCCCAAAATTTTTTTTCGAATTTTTTCTATTTCTAATAAATCTTTGCCCATTTGTTCTAAATAAATTTTAGGTTCTTCAATAGATTCATTTTTTAAATCAGGATTAAAAAATTCTTTAGTTTCATTTGTATTATTCATATTTTTTTAGTTTAAAAATAATAAAATAATTTATTTTCCAAACCTTCTTTGTCTGTTATTAAATTCTTTTAAAATTTTGTTAAATTCTTTTTTAGAAAAATCTGGCCAAAGAGTTTTTGTAAAATATAATTCAGAATAAACTGACTGCCAAGTTAAAAAATTTGACAAACGCATTTCTCCGCCAGTTCGCAAAATTAAATCTGGTTCAGGAATTTCAGTAGAATATAAATTTTTTTGAATTAATTCTTGTGTAATTTTTTCTCCCGAGTACTCGGGATTAACTCCAGACTTAACAATTTTTTTAACAGCGTCTACGATTTCTGATTGCCCACCGTAACCTAAACATAAATTTAATATACATTTTTTGTTGTTTCTTGTTAATTTTTCTGCATTTTTTATTCCTTGTATAACTTTTTTAGAAAACAATTCTAAACGACCTGAAAATTTTAACTTAACGCCTTTTTTTTTAAGATCATTAATTTCATTTTTCAAAATTTTCTGCAACAAATTCATTAAAAATCTAACTTCTATTTTTGGTCGTTTCAAATTTTCTGTTGACATTGCATAAACTGTTAAAAATTTAATATTTTTTTCAACACACCAGTCCCCTACTTTTTTTAATGTTTGGTAACCGTGAGTGTGTCCTTCAAAAGCTGGAAAACCTTTTTTTCTTGCCCAACGACGGTTACCGTCCATTATTATTGCTAAATGATTTAGTTTATTCATAAAATTTCTCACGCAAAATACAAATCGGAGTCTGCTCAAGACCTTGTCCAATAGGATTGTCTAAAAACGTTAATCTTAACTCTGATTTTGAAATTTGTAAATTTTGACTTGTTCCTAAAACAGCAACATCAATATTATTTGCGTCAACAATCGCAAACTGAAAATTAAATTTTTCTGCTAATTGATTGCAAACCTTGTTTGGATTTTCTGGACCTAAAACCGCGTATTTATCATAAGGCAAAATTGTGCCAGGAGCAAAACCATCAATCTCTGAAACTTGATTTCCACAAATCTTATAAAATAATCCGCGAATTCCAAAAGGTTTTGTAACTGCGCTAACAAATGAGGCAAATAAAATTCTAGGCGTACCAACAATCTCAATTACTAATTGCATTTTTTTAGCGTTGCGAAATCCTGGATCATTTGGCCATTTTTTAACAAATTTAATTAAAAATTTTGCTAACCAAGTTTCTTTAATTTCATTTTCGTGAATTAATCTACCTTGCGTAATTGCCACCATTCGTTCTGACATTACTATTATATCATTTTTTTTTAATTCTGGCGTAATATATTTTTCAATCACATTTTCAAGTTTATCATCTTTTGTAATTAGATGAGTTTTTATTGGATAACGCAAATAAATTTTATTATTTACTTTTATTTCGTGGTTCATAAAATTTTTTACCCGTTCACCATCACAATCACAACTCCCCAAATTAATAAAACAATTTGACAAATTAATGCTGTGATTATTAAAAAGTGCGCAAGCAATTTATCTTTTTTATAAATAATTTTAGCTAAAACAAAATTTAAAATAATAATTAACAAACCAATTAGAGAAAAATTAAAAACAGAGTACCAATTTCCAATTAAATTAATTCCAACATAAATATTGTATCGCAAAATTAAAGGCTCAATTTGAATTGGTATTCTAAAATAAAACAAAACCCACAATAAAATATTTAATATTAAACTTGCGATTAAATTGTATTTAATAATTTTATCTTTAAAATAAAATATCATATTTTTTAAATGTTGGCTCGATCCCTCTTGGGTGGAGCCTATTTGTTATTTCAGTAAAAACTTTATTTAGTGGTTTGAACACGATGGCTCCCTGCCTACCGGACAGGCAGGCACGCGTGAGCGATGGAGCCAACCTACTTTTTCACTTAATTTTATTTTATCATCAAAACCACTTGTTTGCAATTAATTTTTATTATATAATTAAAGTTGAAAACTTAAATAACTTTTTACCCTAATGCTCGATTCAAAAAAAATAAAATCAATCCTAATTAAAAGTAAAATCATTTCTGAAAAAGAATATAAAGAATATAAGAAAAAAACAAGAGAAAAAAATATTGATTTACTTAAATTTTTAATTAGCGAAAAAATTACATCAGAACAAACTGTTTACGAGGCAATCGCAAAAAATTTGCGCTTGCCTTTTATTGATTTAAAAAATGAAACAATCCGTAAAGATATTTTAAATTTTATTCCAGAGCCAATTGCTGTTTCACATCAAATAATCGCGTTTGACAAAGATGAAAAAAAAATAAAAATCGCAACTTTGGATCCAGAAGATTTACAAACTTTTGATTTTATAAAAAAGAAAACTAATTTGGATTTAGATATTTATATTACAACTCCAGAAAGTATTCAAGAAATTTTAAAACAATACCACAAAGGGCTTGAAGCTGAATTTCAAGATATTGAAAAAAAACAGCAAGAAGTTCAAAAAGAAAAAGAAAAAGACTCTGGAGGAAAAAAATTAAAAGAATTAGCGCAAGACTTACCAATTATTCGCATTGTGGACACTTTTTTAGAATACGCAATTTTTGAAAGCGCTTCTGATATTCACATTGAACCTTTAGAAAAAGAAGTAACTGTGCGATACAGAGTGGATGGTATTTTGCGAAAAGTAATGACTTTACCTAAAAAAACTTTGCCTGGAATTGTCGCAAGAATTAAAATTTTATCTAATTTAAAATTAGACGAGCACCGTCTACCTCAAGACGGCAGATTTAAAATTCAAACTGACGATTACAAAATATCTTTTCGTGTTTCAATAATTCCTGTTTTTGATGGTGAAAAAGTTGTGATGCGTTTGTTAAATGAATCAAGCAAAATTTTAACTTTAGAAGAACTTGGTTTGCAGGAAAAAGTTTTTAAAATAGTAAAACGAAATATTGCAAAACCAAACGGAATGATTTTAGTAACTGGTCCAACTGGTTCTGGAAAAACAACAACACTTTATACAATTTTAAATATGCTAAATAAACCAGGAACAAATATTACAACAATTGAAGATCCAATTGAATACAGAATGCAAGGTGTAAATCAATCACAAATTAATCCAAAAATTGGCTACTCGTTTGCGTCTGGTTTAAGATCTTTTTTGCGTCAAGATCCTGATATAATTATGGTTGGAGAAATTAGAGATAACGAAACCGCTGATATTGCTGTTAACGCGGCAATGACTGGGCATTTGGTTTTATCAACTTTACACACAAACGACGCCGCAACAACTCTTCCGCGATTAGATGATATGAAAATTGAACCGTTTTTAATTGCTTCAACTGTTAATATTATTGTTGCGCAAAGATTAGTTAGAAAAATTTGTAAACAATGCATAATGTCTTATAAAATTGACAAAAAAATAGAACAAGAATTAGAAAAACATTTTAATGTTTCAGAATTAATTAACGCGTTAGCACAACACGGCATTGTAAAATCAAACAAAGAAAAACTTTCTTCAATGCTTTTTTACAAAGGAAAAGGATGCAAACATTGTGGTAATTCTGGATACAAAGGAAGAATTGGAATTTATGAAGCTTTAGAAGTTGATGAAAAAATGGCTGAATTAATTTTAAAACGCGCTTCTGCTGAAGAAATTAATAAATCAGCTAAAGAAAAAGGAATGATTAGTTTGTTGCAAGATGGATTTATAAAAATGAAACAAGGAATTACAACAATTGAAGAAATTTTAAGAGTAACAAAAGAATAAATTTTTCTAGCCTGCCTGTCGGCAAGGCAGGGATCTATTTTTAAAATTTCTAAATTATAATTCCTAATTTCTAACCCGCCTGCCAAAGATCACTGGCGGACAGGTAAAATTAAAAATATCCAAAATTAAAAAATTATGAATTGTCTTTTTTGTAAAATTATTAAAAATAAAATTCCCTGTCACAAAATTTGGGAAGATGAAAATCATTTGGCATTTTTATCAATTTTTCCTAACACAGAAGGTTTTTCTGTTGTAATTCCTAAAAAACATTATTCAAGTGACGCTTTTAATCAGTCAGATAAAGTTTTAACAGATTTAATAGTGGCTACAAAAAAAGTTGCTAATTTATTAAAAAAGAAATTAGAAAATGTTGGTCGAGTTGGTTTAATTATTGAAGGTTTTGGTGTAGATCATTTACACACTAAACTTTTTCCAATGCACGGCACTGCGGATTTAAAAAAAACGCAACCAATTGAATCTAAAATTGATAAATATTTTGAAGTTTATGAAGGTTATATTTCTTCTCACGATTACAAACAAGCAGATAATAAAAAGTTAAAAAAATTAGCTAAAAAAATTAGAAATTAAAATTTTTTCTATTGTATAGTGAACGCATTTTAAATCCAACCATTTTCTGTTAAAATACAGACATGAAAAATTAATCAAACCCAGCAAAAAGCGGGACCAGTAAACAAAAGAACCTTATGTCTACAAAAATTAAACTAACACTAAAACAAAAATTGGCCTAATTATTTTTTTCTTACTTTGATTAAAAATTTGAGTGAAAAATCGTTTGATTTTCATTTGTTTTTATTTTTTAAAACTTTTTTTACTTCTTTGTCAAAATCAGATTCGTATAATTGATTTTGAATCGGTCTGTATTTTTCAAACTCGCTTTCAGCAAACGACTTGGCAACTTCTGCTGTTACTTTTCCTACATTTTCTAAAATTTTTTCATTATTAAATTTCAAAAAAACATTTAATTTTTCTGACCAATCTTTCATTGTCATTGGAATTCCTTTTTCAGCTTGATGTTCTGCGTAGTCAAGATACATTGATACAATACGATTTAAAATTTTTATTTCTTTTTTTTGAAGATAATTTTTAGCAATTAAAACATCTGATTTTAAAATTTTTCCGCGCGGAGCTTTTTTCCAAACTGTAAGCCCCATATAATTTTTTTTAGAATCAGCTCTTTTTATAATAAGTTCAGAAGCAGTGTTTCCGTGTGTTGCAAAATGAAGTTTATTTTGAACAGTAGCAAAAAATGTTTTTGTGTTTTTAGAATTTGCATCGTAATCCATTGCTGTTGCATAAATATCTGTAATTTGTTGATAAAAATTTCTTTCGCTTTCTCTAATATCTCGGATTTCAAGAATTAAATCCTGAAAATATTGCTTGCTCAAATACGCACCGTTTTTTAATCGTTCGTTGTCTAAAATGTAACCTTTTACTGTGTAATTTTTTAAAACCTTTGTTGCCCATTTTCTAAAATCTGTTGCTCTTTGTGAATTTATTCTATAGCCAAGTGAAATAATTGCTTCTAAATTATAATGCTCAACTTCTCTTGAAACTCCTCTACCACCTTCTTTTTGAACTATTAGGAATTTCCTAATAGTTGCTTTTTGTTCTAATTCTTTTGATAAAAAAATATTTTTTAAATGCTGATTAATTGTTGGGATTTTTACATCAAAAAGTTTAGCAATTAATTTTTGCGTTAGCCAAACATTTTCATCTTGCACTCGAACTTCAATTCCATCTTCCTGTGCTTGAGAAGTAAAAATTAAAAATTCCGCAGTACTATTTCTGATTGTTATTTTTTTATCATCTGATTTTGGATTTATTGTTGTAGGAATTGATGTTGCTCTCATAAATTTAATTTTAGCATAAAATCGGGAAATAAAAAAGGCAATCTTTAAAAAAAGACTGCCTTGAATTTTCCATCTTTAAAATTTAATTAAATTGTTTTTTAGACCAAATAATTAACAAAGCTACTAAAGGAAAAGCAACTGCCCAGATTAACCCAGGAATCGTTTCTCCAATTAAAATTCCAAAAATTCCTACTGATTCAAATAACAAAAAATACGGATTTTTGACTAGTATTTTTATTATTTTTTTCATTTTTTTGTCTCCTTATTTTAGTTTTAAAAAATACGAATTATAAATAAATCTAATCACGAATTGATTTTTTTGTCAAGGATTGAAAAATATAGTATAATAAAAATAGAAAAAAGTTATTAACATTAAAATTAGACTGAACAAAATGGCTCCACCCAAGAGGGA
>CAZFWC010000023.1:0-9775 GCA_964522515.1 uncultured Gammaproteobacteria bacterium
GGGAGTTAAAATCGGCGAATCTATTTTTATAAAGTTCTCTTTGTGAAAAAAATCAAAAACAAAAAAGAGCCACAAGCGCTCGGGACTCTTTTTTGTTTTAAACTGCCACATTAAAAACCATCTTCTTCATCCTCCTCCTCTACCGAACTTATTTGTTCTTTAAAATCATCATTTTTGCAAACATCACAAATTTCCTTTTCATTATTTTTAAGTGGCATTCCGCAAAATTTACATTCTTTCATAAATTTTTACTGGCTGTGTCAATTGTTTTTGAATTAACACAAATTTATTGCTATTTAATTAACTTCAATTATTTTATATTTTATTATTCCTTTTGGCACTTTAATTTTTACAACTTCACCTATTTTTTTATTAAGAAAAGCATTACCAATTGGGGATTCATTAGAAATCAAACCTGCTGACGGATTGGCTTCTTCACGACCAACAATTTTATATTCTTTTACAATTTTGCCTTTTTCATCTTTAATTTTAATTTTTGATCCAACTTTAACAATTCCGTCTGATTTTGTTTCTTTAATAATCACAGCATTTTGTAAAATATAATTAAGTTCAGCAATTCTGCCCTCAATAAAAGCTTGTTCATTTTTTGCTTCGTGATATTCAGCATTTTCTTTTAAATCTCCAAATTCTTTTGCTAAATTAATTTTTTCAGCAATTTCTTTTCGTTTAGTATTTATTAAATTATACAATTCTATTTTTATTTTTTCTAATCCTTGTTTTGTAATATATGTTTGATTTGAATTTGACATATTTTTATTTTAATTTTTTATTTTTATACTTACAAAGATACATCAACCCGAAAATCTTGTCAAGAAACTGGTTGGCTCCATCCCTCCCCGCCTGCCAAAGATCACTGGTGGGCAGGTTGGGTGGAGCCTGTTTGTTTGTTTCAGTAAAAATTTTAATATTAGTCTGAACACGGTGGCTCCACGCGTGAGTGATGGAGCCAACATCAATTTATTTTTCAAAATACCATTTTAAAATTTCCTTTGCCACTGGAACAGCAATTTTATCACCAGCACCACCGTTTTCAATTAAAATTGTTAAAACAATTTCTGGATTTTCATAAGGAGCAAAAACAGTGAACCACGCGTGCGAATTTTCTTCACCACCAACCTGAGCTGTTCCAGTTTTACCTGCGCTTGTAAAAGGCAAATCATTTAAACCTAAAGCTGAACCATTTGTCACAGCTTGTCTTAGACCTTCGCGAACAATTTGAATATTTTCATTTTTAATAAAATTTTGATTAACAATTTTTGGCTTAATAATTTGTTTAGTGTTTTTATTTTGATTAATAATTTCTTTTACTAAATAGGGTTTGTAAAATATTCCGCTGTTAGCAATAATTGATGTTAAATTATTTATTTGTAAAGGAGTGACTAATAAATCACCCTGACCAATTGATAAATGATAAGTGTCACCAATGTACCAATCCTCATTTTTAACTTGTTTTTTCCATTCACGACTTGGCAAAAATCCAGTTGCTTCATTTGGCAAATCAATTCCTAATTTTTTTCCAAAACCAAATTTATTTGCGTAATTTATAATTTTTTCCAAACCTAATCCCTTAAAATCTTTATAGCCTCCACCAATATAATAAAAAAAAGTATTAACTGAATTTGCTAAAGCTTTTATTACATTTGTCTGTCCGTGCCCACCAATTTCCCAATCTGGAAAATACCACTGATCTATTTTAATTCCTCCAACACTTAAAATTGATGTTTGACGAGAAATAATTTTTTCTTCAAGAGCTGTTGCTGCCAACATTGGTTTAATTGTTGAACCTGAAGGATATTCTCCGCTGATTGCGCGATTAAATAATGGTTGATCTTTATTATTTAAAACATAATTTATTTCTTCTTGAAATTTTTTTGAATCATTAAAAATATTATTATTAAAATTAGGCAAAGAAATTATTGCTAAAATTTCTCCTGTGTTTGGATTTTGCGCGATTGCTACAGCTTTTGTTTTGTTTATTTTTTGCAAATGATTTTCTAAAATTTCTGTTATTTTTTCAGTTAATTCAAAATCAATGCTTAATTTTAAATCACTGCCAGAAACTGCGTTAAGTTGATTTAAAATTTTTATTACTCTTCCCTGTGAATCAACTTCGTATTCAATTTTTCCGTGCTTACCGCGTAATTCATTTTCATAAAATTTTTCTAAACCAACTTTTCCAATTAAATCAATAAATTGATAATTTTCATTTTTTAAATTTTTCCATTCATCTTGATTAATTTTTCCTAAATAACCTAATGTGTGGCTTAAATTTTCATAATAATATTTTCTTTGTGAACTAAGTTGCAGTTGAAATTCTGAATAATTATTTTGATTGCTTTTCAAAATCATTGCTTTTTCATAATTTATATCAAAAACAATAAAATCAGTTTGTTCATCTTGTATTTGATTAAAATTTTTTTCAATGATTTCATCTTTAGACAGATTAGTTAAAAAAATAATTTTATTAATAAAGTTTAAATTATCTTTTTTTTCTGTCCAAATATTTTTATTAATTAATAAATTAAATTTAGGAAGATTGTCAGCTAATTTTTTATTATTATTATCATAAAAAATTCCACGAGGCGCTGGAATAATTTCTGTTTTAATTCTGTTCCCTTCCGCAATTGAGTAAAATTCAGATCCTTTTATAATTTGCAAATAAAAAACTCTACATATTAAAAAAAATATCATTAAAAAAGCAATTAAAAAAAATAATCTTAATCTGCTTTCTGGCACGGTTTTTGTTAAATTTTTTGTGTATTTTTTATCAATAAAAAAATCATCATTTGAATTGTTTTCTTTTTTCAAACTAAAACCGTGATTGTTGCTTAGTGTTGTGTCTGGAGTAATAAATGGATTCATAAAAATTGCAAAATTTTCAGTTGGCTCCATCCCTCTTGGGTGGAGCCATTTTGTTCTAATTCTAAGTCGCCTCTATTTTAGCAAAAAGATTAAATACTTGCAATTTGAAATTTTGTTTTTAAAATGGTAGATTAAAATGTAAGATTTAATAGCGTTGTTTACACTTTTTTAATTTAAAATTTCAGATAAATAGAATTAAAATGCTTAAAATTTGGTTTTTAATTGTCTTATAAGAAATTTTTTATTAAAAATGAATATTTATCCCATTAAGACAAAAAATATAAACAACGCTGGTGATTCTTACAATTAAAATTATGAAAAAAACAAAAATCATTTTCTGGGGAACGCCAGAATTTGCTGAAATTATTTTAAAAAAAATAATTCAAGATAAAAATCTTGAAGTTTTAGCTGTGGTTACAGCGCCAGATAAATCAGTTGGAAGAAAACATATTTTAACTTCTTCTTTAGTTAAAATTTTTGCTGAAAAAAATAATATTTCTATTTTACAACCTGAAAAATTAGATGAAGATTTTATTAAAGAATTAAATAATTTATTAACCACCCCAACCCGTTCAAACTTGCCACTGGCAACTTTGAACTTAAAAAGGCGGGAAGACTCTAATTCTGTTGATTTATTTGTTGTAGCAGCATACGGAAAAATAATTCCTTTAGAAATTTTAGAAATTCCAAAATATAAATCAATAAATATTCATCCTTCGCTTTTACCAAAATATCGTGGCGCGTCTCCAATTCAATCTACAATTTTAAATGCAGAAACAAAAACTGGAACAACAATTATTTTAATGGATGAAAAAATGGACCACGGAAAAATAATTAAAAGTGAAAAATTAATAATTAAAAGTGACGACACTTACACTGATTTGCATAATAAATTAGCAGATTTGTCAGCTAAGATTTTGCTTAAAATTATTCCAGATTTTGTAAATGGAAAAATTCAGTTAGTTAAACAAGAACACAGCAAAGCAACTTTTTGTAAAATCATTAAAAAATCTGACGGAGAAATTAATTGGGAAAATACTGCTGAACAAATTTATAATCAGTGGCGAGCGTTTTTTAAATGGCCAAAAATTTATTCTCAATTAAAAATAAATAATAAAAAACAAACAATAAAATTTTTAGAAATTAAATTAACAAATTTAAAAACAAACAAACTAGCTGGTGAATTTTTTGTGGAAAATAAAAAATTATATATTTCTTGTAAAAACAAAACCACGCTTGAAATAATTCAACTTCAACCTGAAGGAAAAAAAATAATGAACGCGCAAAGTTTTATTAATGGATATTTAAAAATTGCAAATAACACTAATTTTAGCTAATAATAAAAATTAACATTGACATTTTTATTAAAATAAACTAAATTAAAAATAACTAACTAAATATTTTATAAATCAAAACAGGAGGTTTAAAATGAAAAAGTTTAAATTTAAAAAAGAAACTAAAAAAGAAATTTCTGCCTTAATACTTCTTGCAGTATTTTTTTTAACAATTCTTATATTGTTTTTTTCAATAATGGTTTGTTTGTCAACCAACACAGCAAATGCGCAAGAAACCAACTGGATTTTTAAAGGTGAAATTGAGGTTAAAATTGAAGGCAAAATTAAAAAAATTAAAAACAGTGAGAAATGGGAGAGAAAAGATCTTGATGTGCAATTAATTACTGTAAAAAATTCTCATCAGGTGCTAATTAATACTGAAGACAGAGAAATCCAAGTTGATTGCATAAAAGACAATTTCTCTGTAAAACTATTTAAAACAAAAAACGATTTTGTTAAAAGAAGTTTAAAAAATACTTCTTTAACAGAAGAAGATGTCGCAGATTTAAAAAATTTATCAACGCTAAGAAAAAGAAAGCCTAATTATATAAAAAATATGGCTTTTGAATTTTTATTGAAAAAACTTGAAAACAATTGTGGGAAAATAGAACCTACAAAAAAATAAAAAACAACACAAACTTTTAGCCGTTCAACAGAACGGCTATTTTATTTTTTAAAAAACTTTGGTATAATAAAAAAATATTAACCACCCCCCAACCCCTCCTTAAAAAGGAGGGGAGAAATAATTTTATGCGAAAAACCTTAATTTATTTTCTTATTATTTTTACTTTTTTAGTTAGCCCTTTAACCACGCTTGCAGCTTCGTTTAATCCAAATTACATTTTATCTGATCACGATTTAACTGATTATTCTTCAATGAACAGTCAGGAAATTAAAAATTTTTTAATTAACAAAGGCGGAACTTTAGGCAAATCCGCAGATTTAAGTGTGCGAATGTATATTTATCAAATTATTTATAATGTTTCTCGGCTTTATGAAATTAATCCAAAATATATTTTAGCGTTGTTGCAAAAAGAACAAAGTTTAGTAACTGACACAAATCCTTCTCAGGGACAATTAGATTGGGCAACTGGCTACGGCTGTCCTGATTCAGGCGGGTGCAATCCAAAATACAAAGGAATTGCAAATCAAATTGACTGGGGCGCTGGAGGCATTAGATATTATTTAGATAATCCAAATGAATTTAAATATCAGAC
Source organism: uncultured Gammaproteobacteria bacterium (assembly GCA_964522515.1). Taxonomy (GTDB): domain Bacteria; phylum Patescibacteriota; class Patescibacteriia; order UBA2196; family UBA2196; genus CAYNCE01. The sequence continues at coordinate 5,435 of CAZFWC010000023.1, forward strand.
AGGACAAACTTACACAATTGACAACCAACAAATTACAATCGCAAATGACGCAACAAGGGCTCTTTACACTTACACACCGCACCTTCACGGAAATCAAAATTTGCAGACTTTGTGGAACAATTGGTTTTCTTTGAATTATCCTGATGGAACACTTTTACAAAACGCGACTGACGGCGGGATTTGGTTAATTCAAAATAATGAACGCAGGGGTTTTACCTCAAAATCAGTTTTTGCTTCACGATATTCTTTTGACAAAGTAATTTCAGTTAAAGAAAGTGATTTAGAAAATTACAGCATTGGTCAACCAATTAAATACGCAAATTATTCTTTACTTCAAATTCCTAATGGTGGAATTTATTTACTGCAAGATGATGAATTGCGACCAATTAATTCGCAGGAGACTTTTAAATTTTTAGGTTTTAATCCTGAAGAAATTGTTAAAGTTGAAGAACCAGAAATTAAAGGATATATTTTAGGTGATTCAATTACAATTAAATCAGCGTACCCAACTGGAGCTTTACTGCAAGACAACAAAACTGGCGGAGTTTATTTTGTGCAAAATGGAATTAAACATCCAATTTTAGCTCGCGAAGTATTAAAAAATTATTACACGAATAAAAAATTAACAGCAGTTAGTCCAGAAGAATTAGAACAATATTCAACAGGTCAAGCAATTCAAATTCCTAACGGCGAGTTAGTTAAAGCTCCAGATAATCCAAATGTTTATTTTATTTCTAATAATTTAAAACGACTTATTTCATCTGGAGAAGTGTTTGAAAGTTTAGGTTACAAATGGAAAAATATTATTATTGTTCCTCAAAAGGTTTTAGATTTGCATAAATTAGGAGAAGAAATAAATCGCTTACCCTCCTTCGCTCTCTAGCGACCCTTTGTTGCTTCGGCGGGCAAACTTCTTGTTCTTTTTTTATAAAAAAAGCATTAAGAGTTTATCCACCGTAGTCCAGTAGAGTTGTTAGGGGCGAAGGCGGAAAAACTCTTATGTTAGTCACAGCTTGTATCACACCTCATCCTCCTATTTTAATTCCTGCAATTGGTCAGGATAATTTAGAGCAAATTAAAAAAACTCAACAAGCGCTACAAGAATTAGCAAACGATTTTTATTCTGTAAATCCAGACACAATTATAATAATTTCTCCGCACGGCGATTTAATGGAAAAAGCTTTTACAATAAATGTTGCTGAGGAATCAAAAGCTAATTTTAAAAATTTTGGTGATTTAGACACTGAATTAGAATTTAAAACTGACATTATTTTTGCGCATCAAATTAAAAAAACGCTTGAAACAAAACTAGCAATTCAAATGATTAGTAATTCTGAATTAGACCACGGCGCAAGTGTGCCTTTGTATTATTTATTACAAAATTTAAAATCAAAAATTATTCCTTTGGGATATTCTTCAGCTAATTTAAAAACACATTTTGAGCTTGGTAAATATTTATCAGAAATTATTCACTTGTCAAATAAAAAAATTGCTGTGGTTGCTTCTGGTGATTTGTCTCACACTTTGACAAAAGATTCACCAGATGGTTTTAATTCTAAAGGTAAAAATTTTGATAAAAAATTAATTGATTTAATACAAAAAAAAGATATTAAAAATATCTTAAAATTTGATTCTAAATTAATTAAAGAAGTGTCTGAATGCGGTTTAAAATCAATTATAATTCTGCTTGGAATTTTAGATAAACAAAATTACACACCTAAAATTTTATCTTACGAAGGACCATTTGGAGTTGGATATTTGGTTTGTAATTTTAAACTTAACAGATAAATATAAAATTTAATCCCAACTAAAATTGCGAATAAATCTACAAGCCAGTCTAACAAGCTGGCTGATCTGTTTGCAACAAAAATTTGATGAATTTCATCTGATACAGCAAAAAGCACGCAAAAAATTAAACTTAAAATTATATTTTTATCCCAGGTACTCGTGATTAGTTTTACAGCTTGTAAAACTAAAATTGATAAAATAAAAAACTCAACAAAATGAGCTAAAAATGAATAATTAAAAACCTGCTCTGGATAATTTTCTCCTGGAATTGAAGATAAAATAAAAATAAAAATCATCCAAGTAAGTGGTAATAGATATTTAAAAAATATTTTCATATTTAACACAATAAAAAAACCGAAAAAATCGGTTTTTTTATTTTATTTAAATTCTTTTTAAAATCTCTAAATATTCGTTAGGTTCAATATTTAAAACTCTTAAATTATTGCGAATAACAAAAACTGGTAAATCTTTTTCTCTAGGAATAACAATTGGTCTTTCTAACCCTTGTCGTGAATAAATGCGATGATCTCCTTTTTCTCTAGTAAATTCACAACCAACAAACAATAAAAACTTTTCAAATTTTCTCCAATGTATTGGATTAAGATAAGCCATATTGTTTAATTGGGATACAAATTGTTTGATATTCTTGTGCAACAACAACTGGCGGCGACCATTGAGCTCTTTCTTTTTGCCAACCTAAATTTGACAAAGCTTTACCAAAAGTTTTTTCCTTAATTATCTCTTCAAAAAAAAGTTCTGAAGCTTCTGAAAATCTTTTTTTAGCTTGTTCGTAAGTGTCACCACAAGTTGACAAATCTAAAGCTGGAGAAAAAGCAATAAATTTATTACCTTCACGCAAAATAGAAACATTTAAATTAAATTTAATTTTATTATTCATATTATTTTAATAATACTATTTTTTAATTATTTTATCAATAATTCCATATTTTTTAGCTTCATCTGCGCTCATAAAATAATCACGATCAGTGTCTTGTTCAATTTTAGAAATTGCTTGACCTGTGTGTTGAGCTAAAATTTTATTAATTTTATCTTTAATTTTTAAAATATGTTCAGCGCGAATTTTAACATCAATTGCCTGGCCTTCAGCACCACCCATTATTTGATGCAACATTATTTCTGAATTTGGCAAACTAAATCGTTTGCCTTTTGCTCCGGCAGTCAAAAGCACTGCTCCCATTGAAGCTGCAACACCCACACAGATTGTTGAAACATCTGAATTAACATACTGCATTGTATCATAAATTCCCATTCCTGCTGTAACTGATCCGCCCGGAGAATTAATATAAAGTTTAATATCTCTTTTTGAATCCTGCGATTCTAAAAACAACATTTGAGCAATAATTGTGTTAGCAACAATGTCATTAATTGGCGCGCCTAAAAAAATTATTCTTTCTTTTAATAATCTAGAATAAATATCATAAGCTCGTTCGCCAAAATTTGATTTTTCAATTACAGTTGGAATTAAATTCATAAAATTAAATTAAGTGTCTTAAATTAAATCTTATTTTATTATACTATTTTAAATTACTTAGTCAAATAAATTCTCCACCCCTCTTTTTTATCCTCAATAATCTTGCCTGAACAAATAAACCCTGCAGCTTTTTTGTGCCCACCTCCTTTGTATTTTTTAGCAATTTTTTCAACATCAAAATCATCACGATTAGTTCTCAAACTTCCTTTTATCATTCCATTTTCTTGCTCTTTTAAAATTAAGGTTCCTTTTACATTATCTAAAGTATTTAAATAATTATTTAAATAAACCAAATCATCATTACTTGCATTAAATTTTTCAAAATCATCTTGAAAAATTACAGTTGTGGCTAAACCATTTTCTGAATTAATTTTTAATCTTGACAAAGCCAAACCGCACAATTTTAAACTTTTTATTGATGGATTTTTATAAATATTTTTTAAAATTAAATTCATTTGCGCGTTATTTTTAACTAATTCAGATGAAGCGCTTAATGTTTGATGACTTGTGTTAGCATTATGAAAAAAATTTGTGTCAGTGATTAAACCAGTTAACAAACAAGTTGATAAAGTTGAATCAAATTTTACATTTAAATATTTAAAAAATTCAAATAAAATTTCTGCTGTTGATGAAGTGTTTAAATCAATTAAATTAATATCTCCAAAATTATTATTTGAAAAATGATGATCAATATTTATTATTTTTAATTTGTTTGAATTATTTTTTAAAATATTTTCCAACCCGCTTCTTTTAAAATCTCCACAATCTAAAATAATTATTAAATCAAAATTTTTATTAAATAATTCTCGTTCACTGGTTTTTATTTTATTAAAAAAATATAAAAAATTAAAATCTTGTGGCAAATTTTTATCATTAATAAATATTTCAGTATTTTTATTTTGATTTTTTAAATAATAATAAAATCCCAACAACGAACCCAGTGCGTCTCCGTCTGGTCTGATGTGAGAAACAATTAAAATATTTTTTGAAGTATTTAAAACACTTTCAATTTGATTGTAGATTTTTAAATTTTGATTTTGCATATTAAACAATACTACCAC
>CAZFWC010000024.1:0-9636 GCA_964522515.1 uncultured Gammaproteobacteria bacterium
ATTACCTTGCCAAGGTAGAGATGGCGGTTCGATTCCGCTCACCCGCTCCAGTTTTTATTAATATTATTTTTTGCCCGGGTGGCGGAATTGGTAGACGCGCAGGACTTAAAATCCTGTTCTTTCGGGAGTGCGGGTTCGATTCCCGCCTCGGGCATTAAAAATTGTCGATTTTGTCGGCAATTTTTATTTGCTTAAAATAAATAAATATTATAGAATTAAAATATAATAATTAATTTAAAAAATATGATAAAAACAGAATTGGAACCCAAACTTATTATTTCTTCTGTTGAAGAAGCAGTAAATATTTTTTTAGATTCAGAACAAGAAAATAGAATGCAAGAGTTGGTAGATTATTTAAAAAACAATCCAGATGATTTGTATGAATTTTGTTTACAGTTACCAGAAGCATTTATAAAAACAGATGAACAAAAAAAAATTTTTAAGAATATGGATAAAACAGGTATTGTAGAATTAGCAAGAATTCTAAAATTTTTATTAAAAGAAAAAGAATAATTTTTAATATGCTAAATCAAAAAAATAATAAAATGGAAAAAATTGTTTCTTTGTGCAAACGAAGGGGTTTTGTTTTTCCGTCTTCAGAAATTTACGGGGGACTTCGTTCGTGTTGGGATTATGGTCCTTTGGGGGTTGAGCTTAAAAATAATGTTAAAAAAGCTTGGTGGAAAGAAATTGTGCAAAAAAGACAAGATGTTGTTGGTTTAGATAGCGCGATTTTAAGTCCAAAAATTGTTTGGGAAGCTTCAGGTCATTTAGAAAGTTTTACAGATCCGTTAGTAGAATGCAAAAAATGTAAAAAAAGATTTCGCGAAGATCAATTAGAAAAAAAAGAGTGTCCAGAATGTAAGGGAGAATTAGGCGAAGCAAAACAATTTAATTTATTAATGAAAACAAATTTGGGAGTTGTAGAAGGGAAACAAGATGAAGCATTTATGCGAGGGGAAACTTGTCAAGGAATTTATTTAAATTATTTAAATGTAAAAGATTCAATGCGAAAAAAAATTCCATTTGGAATCGCGCAAATTGGTAAAGCGTTTCGAAATGAAATCACACCTGGTAATTTTATTTTTCGCACTCGTGAGTTTGAACAAATGGAAATGCAATATTTTGTAAATCCAAAAAACGCTAATAAGTTTTATAATGAATGGAAAAAATGGACAATGAATTGGTACAAAAAATTTATAAATCAAAAAGAAAATATTCGTTGGCGTGAACATAAAAAAAATGAGTTAGCTCACTACGCAAAAGAAGCTTGGGATATTGAATACAAAACTCCGTTTGGCGGGTGGAATGAATTTGCAGGAGTTCACAATCGTGGTGATTGGGATTTATCACGGCACGGAAAATTTAGTGGTAAAGATATGAATTATATTGATGAAAATAAAGAGAAATTTATTCCTTGGGTTCAAGAAGTTTCAATGGGAGTTGACAGAGCTGTTTTAATGTTTTTAATTGACGCTTACACAGAAGTAGAAACTCGCAGTGGTGAAGATAAAGCTAAACACGAGAAAGAAATTGTTTTAAAATTAAATAAAAAATTAGCGCCAGTGAAAATTGCTATTTTCCCGCTTTTAAGAAATAAAGAAAAATTAGTAAAAAAAGCGCAAGAAATTTATAATAATTTAAAAATAAAATATAATTGTGAATTTGATGACAATGGAAATATTGGCAAACGCTACCGTAGGCAAGATGAAATTGGTACACCATATTGTGTAACAGTTGATTTTGAAACTTTGGAAAAAGATAATTCAGTAACAGTAAGAGATAGAGACACAATGAAACAGGAAAGAGTGAAAATTGATGAATTAGAAAAATATTTTTCTAAAGTATTGTCAGAAAATTTATGAATCCAAATATTACATCAATAATTAAAAAACTTGTTGAAGAAAATCCATTGTCTTTGGCAACTATTAATTCACAAGGGAAACCATATATTATTGCGGTTGCATATTGTAAAGTAAAAGAAAATAAAATTATTATTACTGATAATTTTATGAAAAGTACAGTTAAGAATATCCAAAATAATCCCTGCGTTGCTGTTGTTGTTTGGGATGAAAAGTGGAACGGTTACCAATTTTTAGGTAAAGCTAAATATTATAAAAAAGGAAAGTGGGTAGATTTTGTTAAAGGATTAAAAGAAAATAAAAAAATGTCAACAAAAGGATCAATAGTAGTCAATATTGACAAAATTATAAAGTCAAAATAATTTTCAGAAACAGATCCTTCACTCCTAAAAAATCCTAAAAAGTCGTTCCCACCTTCGCCAAGGCTACGGCGGACAGGCAGGATGACATTTTTAAAATTATGACTAAATACAAACTAAAAAATAAATTACAAGTTATTTTAACTCCGCAAAAGGAAACTAAAGCTGTGACTGTTTTAGTTTTGGTTGGAGTTGGTTCTAGATACGAAACAAAAGCTGTTGCAGGCATTTCGCATTTTATTGAACATATGATGTTTAAAGGAACAAAAAAAAGACCAAACACTTTAATTTTATCGCAAGAATTAGATAAAGTTGGCGCGGAATTTAATGCAACAACTACAAAAGATAACACAAGTTATTATATAAAAGTTAATTCAGAACATCTTGAATTAGCTTTAGATATGTTGTCTGATATGATTTTTAATTCAAAATTAGAACCAGAAGAAATTGAAAGAGAAAAAGGAACAATTGTTGAAGAAATAAATATGTATGAAGATAATCCTTTAATAAGTTTAGGATTTTTATTAGAGGAAGTTGTTTTTAAAGGGAATACATTAAGCAAAGATGAGGGTGGAACTAAAAAATCAGTTCGAGAAACTACTAGAAAAAAGATGCTAGATTTTAAAAATAAACATTATTTTTTAAAAAATATGGTAATTAGTGCTGCTGGTAATTTTAAAGAAAATGAAATCAAAAAATTAATTAATAAATATTTTAACTATAATAACGAAAATATATTAAAAATTAATTTTAATAAATTTAAATCAAAACAAACAAAACCTCAAATTAATTTAAAATATAAAAAAACAGAACAGATTCATTTAGCTTTTGGATTTCTAGGACCAAGTTACACAGATAAAGATTTTATTACAGCTAATATTTTGTCAGTTATTTTGGGTGGATCAATGAGCTCTAGATTGTTTATAAATATTAGAGAAAGACATGGGTTGTGTTATCATATTGGTTCTGGTTTAAGCGTTTATCAAGATACTGGGAATTTAAGTATTCGCGCTGGTCTTGATAAAAATAGAATTAAAAAAGCAATTGAATTAATTTTAAATGAGCTTAGAGAAATAAAAAATAAAGGTATTACAAAACAAGAATTAAATAAAGCAAAAGAATATATTAAAGGAAAAATGATTTTAAATTTAGAAGATTCTTCTTCTGTTGCAGAATGGTACGGACGGCAACAATTATTAATTGGTGAAACAAAAACTCCAGAACAAAAAATTGCGGAAATTATGAAAGTATCAAAATCAGATGTTGACCAAGTTGCTAAAAAAATGTTTCAAACAAAAAATATCAATTTAGCTTTGATTGGACCATTTAAAGATAAAAATAAATTTTTAAAATTATTAAAAATATAAATATTTAAAAATTAAACCCTAAAAATATGTCAACTCAAAATTTATCACTTTCTTACTCCTCAATTTTTAAAGTAATAATTGTTCTTTTGTCTCTGTATTTTATTTATTTAACAAGAGAAGTTTTTGTTATTCTTTTTTTAGCAGTTATTTTATCGGCTGCTTTTGATCCGTGGGTAAATTATTTGCAAAAGCATAAAATCCCGCGCACACTTTCTATTTTAACAATTTATTTAGTTTTGCTAAGCATTTTAAGTTTAGTTGTGATATTAATGGTGCCGCCAGTTGCTGAACAAATTGGTCAGTTTGCTAAAAATTTACCTGTTTTTTATGAACGATTAACTTTGGAATTTTCTTCTGAAAATGTAATTGTTAATCAACAAACAGCTTTATATAAAACTTTGCAAACTTTAAGCAGTAATTTAGGGCAAACAACTAAAAGTGTTTTTTCAACAATCACTGGAATTTTTGGCGGTCTTGTTTCTTTTTTTGCTGTTTTAGTAATTGTTTTTTATATTACTGTTGAAAAAAATATTTTAAAAAATTTTTTCTTTATTTTTATTCCAGAACACAAGAGAAATTATGTTGGCGAATTAATTGATGAGATGAAAAAGAAAATGGGAATGTGGTTGCGCGGGCAATTAACTTTATCTTTGATTGTTGGAATTTTAACTTATTTAGGTTTAACAATTTTAGGAGTTAAATACGCTTTGCTTTTAGCTTTGATTGCTGGTCTTTTTGAAATTGTGCCTTTTGTTGGTCCTTTACTTTCAGCAGTGCCAGCTATTTTAATTGGATTTTCAGATTCTTTAACAAAAGTTTTTTTGATTATTATTTTATATATTGTGATTCAACAATTAGAAAATAATTTGATTGTGCCAAAAGTAATGCAAAAAGCAGTTGGTTTAAATCCAATTATTGTTATTGTTTCGGTTTTAATCGGAGCGAAATTGTTTGGAATAATTGGAGCTTTGATTGCTGTTCCAATTGCCGCTGTGATTGATGTATATTTAGATAATGTTTTCCCGCATTATAATAAATCATTAGAAAATAAATAATTTATGTTTTATATTGTAGCTACGCCAATTGGAAATTTAGAAGATTTTTCGTTTCGCGCTTTAAAAATTTTAAAACAGGTAGATTATATTTTTTGTGAAGACACAAGAGTAACAAGAAAACTTTTAGATCATTATGAAATTAAAAATAAAAAATTAGAAATTTACCACCAACATTCAAATGAAAAAAAAGTTAAGCAGTTAATTGAAATAATAAAAAATAATAGTGTTGCTTTGGTAACTGACGCTGGAACACCAGGAATTTCTGACCCGGGAAATAAATTAATTAAAGAGCTTACCCGCCTACGCTCCTCAGAATCTAATTTACGCTCCGGCGGGCAAGCTCTTGTGTTGTCAAATCAAATTGAAATTGTGCCAGTACCTGGTGTTTCAGCAGTAACAACAGCTCTTTCAATTTCCGGGTTGCCAGCAGATAAATTTATTTTTTTAGGTTTTGTTCCGCATAAAAAACAAAGACAAAAATTTTTACAACAAGTTTTAGACGTAAAAACAACAGTGGTTTTTTATGAATCAAAGTATAGAATTATAAAGACTTTAGAACAATTAAATACACTGATACAACGCGGATTAAACTCTGACGAAGACAGATGCGAGGAAAAAAGTTTTGTGGTTTGTCGCGAATTAACTAAAAAATTTGAAACAATTTACCGCGGGAATATTAATGAAGTTTTAGAGCAGGTTAAGAATGATGTGATAAAAGGGGAATATGTTGTGGTTGCTTCAAAATAAAAAAGCCCACCAAATTGGAGGGCTAAATAATTAGATTTTTGAACTTTTTATTTTGTTTTTTGAATTTCCGTTTCAGCTTCTTCTAAAATACTTTTGTATTTTTTAATTATTTTCAAAGCTGCGTCTTTTAAATCTTGCTTTGAAAATACTTTGACAATTGTTTGTAGTCCATTAGAAAAAGGCAAAAAATTTATAGCTAATTTGTGAATAAGTTCTTCTAAATCTTTCATTCTTTTACCTCCCACTTTTTTTTAATTATTTTATTATAATTTTAAAATTCTGTCTTGTCTCCTTTTTCCAATATATTTTTTTCTTTTCTTTTTCGCGGTGTTAGGTAAAAAGTGAGCATTTTTTCGTGAGATTTTTCTTATTTGTGCTTTTCTGACTAAATCATTAAATCTTTGTAGTTCGTCATCAAAGTTTTTGTCTTGTCTCACTTTCATTCCGACTTTTGAAGTTGGCATTTTATTCCTCCCTAAATTTAAATGTGAAATGTTAAATATTAGAACTAAATTTATCGTAAATTATTATTAAAAAAATGTCAAATAATTATTCGCAGGATTAGCTTGAATTAGAATTATTTGCAATTTTATGAAATATTATATTACAACCCCAATTTATTATGTGAATGACAAACCACACATTGGTCACGCGTACACAACTGTTGTAGCTGATGTGTTGGCAAGATGGCGTCGCGAAAAAGGCGACGAAGTTTTCTTTTTAACAGGAACTGACGAGCACGGAACAAAAGTTGCTCAATCTGCAAAAGCGCAAGGAAAATCTCCACAAGAATTTTGTGATGAAATTTCAGAAATTTATAAATCAAGATGGAAAAATTTAAATATTTCTAATGATTATTTTATTCGCACAACAGACAAACAACATAAAGATAAAGTTAAAGAAATTTTTACTAAATTAAAAAACGCCAAAACGCCAAAAAAAAATAATGTAATTTATCAAGGAGAATACAAAGGATTGTATTGTGTTGGCTGTGAAAAATTTTTAACTGAAAAAGAAATTGTAAATGGAAAATGTCCTGACCACGAAACAAAACCAGAAGAATTAGTTGAAAAAAATTATTTTTTTAAATTATCAGATTACAAAGAAATTATTAAAGAAAAAATTGAAAAAGATGAAATAAAAATTTTACCAGTTTCAAAAAAAAATGAAGCGCTTTCAATGTTGGATTTTATTGATGATTTTTCTTTGTCTAGAGAAACAGTAAAGTGGGGAATTGATTTGCCCTTTGATAAATCGCAAAAAATTTATGTTTGGGTTGAAGCGTTAATGAATTATTTAACAGCAATTGGATATCCAGATAATTTAGAAAAATTTAATAAATTATGGCCAGCTGATTTACATTTAATGGCGCAAGAAATTTTAAAATTTCACACAATTTATTGGCCAGCAATTTTAATGGCGCTTGGTTTAGAAATGCCAAAAACAATTTTTGTTCACGGATTTTTTACAATTGATGGAAAAAAAATGAGTAAAACTTTAGGTAACACAATTGATCCAGATGAATTAGTAAAAAAATACGGCGCAGACGCAACAAGATATTTATTATTATCTCAATTTTCTTTTGGGCAAGAATCTGATATTCAAGTTGAAAGATTTTCAGAAAAATATAATTCTGATTTAGCAAATGGTTTAGGAAATTTAGTCGCGCGAGTTTCTAATTTGCTTGAAAAAAATAATATTGAAACTAATTTGCAAAAAAATTCAGACGCAAAATTAAAATCAGTTTTTGATAAAAAAATGCAAGAATATAAATTTAATGAAGCCTTAGAAGTTTTGTGGAAAAAATTAAGACAGTGTGATGAAATTATTACAAAAGCTCAACCTTGGAAATTAGAAAATAAATCAGAAATTAAAAATATTTTAGAACCAATTTCGCAAAATATTTTAAATGTTGCAAATTTATTATCTCCATTTATGCCAGATACTTCAGAAAAGATAATATCAATTTTTACAGCTGATAAAATTAAAAAAAGTAAACCTTTATTTCCACGTATTTAAGAAATTAGAAATTAGAAATCAGGACAGCTGAAATTTTGTCTTACTATTCCCTAGTTTCTAGTTTCTAATTACTAATTTCTAAATTTATGACCCTAACAATTTTAGATTTTATTTTAATTATTGTTTTATTTTTCTTTGCGTTTGCTGGTTTCTTTTTTGGTTTAATTCGTTCAATTGGATCTTTAATTGGCACAATTTTAGGAATTGTTGTTGCAGCAAATTATTTTCAATTTTTAGCTGATTTAGTTGGCTTGCCATTTGGATTAGGAGAAAACACAATTAGAATAATTGCATTTTTATTAATTTTTGTAATTGTGAACAGGTTAGTTGGTTTAGTATTTTGGTTGATTAATAAATTTTTTAATCTGCTTTCAATAATTCCGTTTTTAAAAACAATAAATCGTATTTCTGGTTTGATTTTTGGTTTAATTCAAGGAGTTGTAATTTTAGGAGCGCTTTTAGTTTTTGTTGTTAAATTTCCATTTGCTGGATTTTTAATTTCAGCAATTGAAGCTTCGCAAGTTGCAAAATATTTATTTGGGATTGGAACTTGGTTGCTTCCTCTTCTGCCAGAATTGTTTAAACAAGCAAAAGAAATAATCGCCTAATCCTCCTTCGCTTCAACCCTAAAAGTCCTAGCTACGGCGGACAGGCGCCGTAGTGTTAAAGATTTTTTTAGGGAACGCAGGAGGAGAAACTCAATATGCAATTATTCGACTCACACTGCCACCTTAATTTTTCATTTTTTAAAAATGATTATAAAAAAATAATTTCTGATTGTTTAAATAAAAAAATCGGAATTATTAATATTGGAACACAAATTGACACTTCAAAAAAGGCAGTTGAAATCGCAAATGAATATTTAAATGATTTAGTTTTTGCTTCAATTGGTTTGCACCCGATTCATTCATCTGGCACAGAAATTGATGAAGAAGAGATTAAGTTTAGAAGTCGTGAAGAAATATTTAATCCAGAAAAATATCAGGAGTTATTGGATGAAGATAAAAACAAAAAAATAATTGCTGTTGGTGAAATTGGGTTAGATTATTTTCACACACCAGAAATTCACCCTGTCAAATCCAGCAAAGCTGGTCAGCCTAAGGCGGAATTTGACAAGGTAAAAGAAAAACAAAAACAGGGATTTGTTGAACAATTAAAATTTGCAAAGAAAAACAATTTACCAATAATTTTACACGCGCGAGGAAGTAAAGAAAATCCAGAAGACGCGTATTTGGATTTGTTAAAAATTTTAAAAACATCCTCCTTCGCTAAAGCTACGGCGGACAGGCACTCTAGTCCAGTAGGATTTTTTAGTGGCGAAGGTGGATTAAGCGCAGGTGTTATTCACTGTTTTGGTTCTAATTTAAAAATTGCTAAAAATTTTTTAGATTTGGGATTTTATATTGGTTTTACTGGAATTATTTCGTTTAAAAATAAATCAGTTAATGAATTAAGAGAAGTTGTAAAAGTTGTTCCTTTAAATAAAATTTTAGTTGAAACAGATTCGCCGTATTTAACACCAGAACCTTTTCGCGGAGAAAAAAACAAGCCACAAAATGTTGAGTTTGTAGCTCGTAAAATTGCGGAAATAAAAAATGTGAGTTTTGAAAAAGTTTGTGAACAGACCACAAAAAATGTTAAGAGATTGCTTAAGATTTAGTTTAAAATAAAATAACCCGTAGAAAAAATCTACGGGTTTTACTATTTATGAAAAATTGTTAGAATTTATTTTTCTAATAAAGCCAATAATTCCTCAATTGAAAATGGCTTTTCAATGTGAGGCAGATCCATTTTTTTTATTTCTGCCAGTTCATCCCAACTAGGATTATTCGACATTAAAATAATTTTAATATTTGGGTGATACTTTTTTATTATTTTGGCTATCACAATGCCGTTTGTATCTTTTAGTTCTTTCTCTATTAAAATAAAATCGTAAGCTGATTTTTTGATTTCATTTAATAGAGATAAAGAACCGTTTGCATATTTTACAAAATATCCTTGATGTTTTAGCAATAAAGGAAGATTAAGTTCTTCCTTTTTAATGGTTTCATAATTTTCAATAATTAATATTTTTTTCTTTTCCATAACTCCTCCAAATTTAAATTGTTAGTTTATTTTTTAACTATCTATTTTAGATAGTAGCACGGTTTTGTTGACAAGTCAAGTTAATGAGTGGTAGTATTGTTTAATATGCAAAATCAAAATTTAAAAATCTACAATCAAATTG
>CAZFWC010000025.1:0-9074 GCA_964522515.1 uncultured Gammaproteobacteria bacterium
ATCATCAGGTTGGAAACCTGAGATAATAGCCATTATACGATACCCGCCTATGCCCAAGCCTACCGACAAGGCAGGGCTACGACCGACCGGACAGGCCCACCTAATTTGGTTGCAAGTCTGCTAAATTAATTAACCCACTAGCCCTTAAACAAGTTTAAAAAACTGGTCGGGGTGAGAGGATTTGAACCTCCGATCTCCTGGTCCCAAACCAGGCGCCTTAGCCAGCTGGGCCACACCCCGATAATTTAATATTATTTTACTTTCTTTTTTTTATGCTGTCAATTAATCTACCAGATTTTTAAAATTTTAACTAAATCATTATGAATTTTATTATTTGAGGCAATTAAATTTCCTTTACTGTTTTCTGTAAATTTGTATTCTTTATTTTTAAAATCAGTTACTTTGCCACCTGCTTCTTTTACCATTAAAATTCCCGCGCAAATATCCCAAGGTTTTGTGTGTGGCAAAACATAAGCTTCTAGTCTTCCCATTGAAACCCAAGCTAATTCTAATGCTGCTGCACCTAAATTATGCGCGTGTTCAAAATTTAATAAAAATTCAGCGTGGACACTAGCCATTTTTTTATTTATTTTATCGTCTTGATAAGTGTAGCCAAAATCAATCATTGAATTAATTGGCTTTTTTATGTTTGATACTTTTATTTTTTTATGATTTAAAAAAGCGCCTTTATTTTTTTCAGCTACAAATAATTGATTAAAAAATGGCGCCCAAGTGATTCCTAAAACAATTTCATTTTTATAAATTAAAGCAATTGAAGTATTAAAAAAATGATTGCCAATTGAAAAATTTGTTGTGCCATCTAAAGGATCAACTGTCCAAATAAAATCTGAATTTTTTTGATACCAGCCAGTTTCTTCTGACAAAATTCCGTGATTAGGAAATTGTTTTTTAATTGCTGACACAATTATTTTATTACTTGCCAAATCAGCAGGTGTAACAAGTTCGTGCTTTGATTTTTTATTAATTTTAATTGTGTCAATTTTTTCAAAATATTTTAAAAGTTCTTTTCCAGCTTTTTTTACAATTTTAATCGCAAATTGTTTTTCTTTTGTGTAATTCATAAAAATAAAAAATAAAATGTTAATTATTAACTTAAGTTTATCAAATTATAAAATTTTATCAAATTTATATTTTTAATTCATTCTTTATTATTTTCCACAAAACATAAACATTAAACCCACAAAACCCCAACTCTTTTGAATCGGGGTTTTTTATTTTTTATTTTAAAATATTTTAATTATTTTTTTTCTTTAATTTCTTCACTTTTTTCTTTTTTATCCTTATCATTTTTCTTGCTCTCTTCAGTTTCTTTATCCTTTTCTTTTTTCTTTTCACTTTTTTTCTCTTTGTCAACTGGTGGATTTTCATTTTTTTTATCTTCATCAAAATTTTTATCAGTATTCTTTTCACCTTCCATTACAATATCAATTCTCATCCCAACCAACTGCGCGGCAAGACGAACATTTTGTCCGCCTTTTCCAATTGCTAAAGAATATTGATCTTCAACAACCAAAGCTTTAACTGTTTTATTTTCTTTATCAACATCAACTTTTAAAATTTTAGCTGGCGCCAATGCGTTTGTAATAAATTTTTCTAAATTTTCATTCCACTCAATTATATCAATTTTTTCTCCACCTAATTCATTAATAATTGTTTGCACTCGTGTTCCGCGTTGACCAATACAAGCGCCAATTGGATCTAAATTATCTTCTTTTGTTGAAACAGCAATTTTTGAACGAAAACCAGGGTCGCGAGCAATTGATTTAATTTGCACAGCGCCTGAATTAATTTCTGGCACTTCTAGTTTAAATAATTTTCGCAACATTTCAGGATGTGTTCTTGATAATAAAATTTCAGGTCCTTTGTTTGTTTGCTCAACTGATTTTAAATAAAATTTCATTCGCGCGCCTGATTTGTATTTATCATTTTTAGTTTGATCTTGGGCCAAAACAACTGCTGTTGTGTTTCCCAAATCAACTAAAACAACTTTGCCTTCTTGTCGCTGAACTGTCCCCACAATTAATTCACTAATCTTATTTTTATATTCTTCAAAAATATTTGTTCTTTCTGCTTCACGCAATTTTTGAATAATTACTTGTTTAGCGGTTTGCGCGGCCATCCGACCAAAATCTGCTGGCACTTCAAGTTTCCGCACTAATTCACTTCCAATTTTAATTGTTTTCTTTTCTTGTTTTGCTTCTGTTAAAGAAATCATTGTGCGCGGATTAAATTTTTTTTCTTCCTCCTCCGCTAAAGCTTCAGTGGATAAATCCTCTTTTTTAACTTTTTCTTTTGTTCCTTCTTTGGTTCTCATTTCTTCTAATTTAGTTGTAATATCTTCACCAGCTTCTTTCATTTTTTCAATTTCTTCGCGCAATTTTTCATATTTTTTTTGCAATTCATCTTCCACAACTTCTTTAATATCAAAAACTTTAAAATCACCGGATTCTAATTCAAATTCGACTTTAATGTTTTGAGTTTTTTTGTCGCCAAAATCTTTGCGAAAAGCAGCAGCTAAAGCTTCTTCAATGGTTTCTTTAACAGCATCAACTGATAAACCTTTTTCATCGCAAATTTGTTGAATGGCTAATGATAATTCTTCAGGCATATTGAGTTTTTCCGCCTTCGCCCCTAGCAACTCTACTGGACTACGGCGGATACCTGTCTAGCTGACAGGCAGGAACTCTTGTGTTTAAAATTTAAAAAACACAGGAGCTTGCCTCCTCCTTCGCTAAAGCTACGGCGGACAGGCGCCGAAGCAACAAAGGGTCGCTAGGGAGCGAAGGAGGGTAAGCTAAATTTTTTTTTAAAAACTAGTTTAATTTAATAAACTAGCTAGTTTAAATATACACATAAAAAATAAAAATGTCAAATAACAATATTTATAAAAATAAAAATATATGCTATAATTAAATCAATAATTAATTTTAAATCATATGCCTGAAAAAAAACAAACATACTCACTTAGTTATCAACCAAAACGCAATCCAATTTTGTTAATTATTTTTATTATTATTTTGGTTTTAATTATTATTTTTGCAATAATTATTTTAAACACAAAATCAAAACAGTTTACTGTTGAACTTGCTCCAGCCAGCCAAACGCAAAATCAAATTGAGCAAAAAAACTTTAATGAAAAAATTAAAACCAACACAAAAACTTTTAAAGAAATTCCAAAAGAAATTTTTTCTTACATTGGTGAAATAACTAAAATTTCTAATAATCAAATTATAATTAATGCAAAAGAAAATAATAATAATTTGCTAGAAGATAAACTTTTAACTATTAATTTTTCTGAAAATATTGTTTTTTCTAAAATTATAATTCCAAAAATATTAACTGGGGACAAAGAAAAAGACAAAATTACAAAACAAGATATTGAAAAATCTGATTTAAAAATTAAACAAACAATTTTAGTTGTGAGTGATGAAAATATTGCTAACAAAACAGAATTTACTGTTAGCAAAATTGAAGTGCAGGAAATTAGAGAATAAAAATAAAATAAATAAAAATAACAACAAAATGGCTCCACCCAAGAGGGATGGAGCCAACTTATTTAACAGAGAAACCTGTCTCCTCCTTTGCTAAAGCTACGGCGGACAGGCGCCTTGGTCCAGTAGGATTTTTTAGAGGCGAAGGCGGATAAATAACTAATATATTTGCCAATTAATTCTTTGCACTTTAATTTGTCTTTGTTCATTTTTATAATTTCCAGTTGCAATTAATTTTATTCCAATTGGCAAATCACTGGTCGCATTTAAATTAAAAGTAACAGTACTGCCACTTGAATTTAAAACTCTTAAAACATACAAATTATTTTCTAAATTATTCATTACAAAAGATGAAGTTTTTGTGGTTTGTGCGGTTTGTGTTTTAACAATTACTTCTGCGCTTCCAGTCCAGCTAACTTGAATATTGCTTGGATAATTTAAATCATTGTTGTCGTCTTGAAAATTTAATTCTAATTGAAAAGATTCTCCGTCTTCAATCTGAACTTGATAAGGATTTGATTCAGCAACAATTGGCTCAAGTTCTAAACTCCAATCAGCGCCAGAAATATCGCTTAGATTTCCTGTTTTATTGTTTAAACTAACAACTGTTTGATTGCGCTCTATTTGATAAAGAGCGTTTTCAATTCCTGCCTCAGCTGAGTAGTAAGCGATTTCAGAGTAACCAATTTGTCTAGAACTTCTGCCAACTCTTAAAACAACATCTGAAACAGCTAACACAATAATTGTTAAAGAAGATAAAATTAAAACAGCAAGCAAAATAGAAACACCTTGCTGATTTTTTTTTATTTTATTTTTTTTATTTTGCATATTTTTTATTCTACTAGCCCTGATCTTTGAGGAACAGTTTGTTGAATTATTAAACTTTCATTTTGAGCGCCTTTGCTTGAAGAGATTTCCATTACAATTGTCACATACGGTTGAGAATTTGGCGGAGAATCTAAAGAATAAGGATTAGTTAAAGGATTAATGTAAAAATTTAAAGCATCAATATCAACATTACTAGCTGGGATTATTTTTTCATCACCTGAATTAACTGAAACTTTTAAAACTTTGTTAATTTCATCCAAAGAAAAAACAAATTCATCCCCAACATTATCAATCAATGATAATTCTTGTTCTGGGTTTACAACTTCAGGATTGTATCCCAAATAATCATAATTCACACGCGAAGTTCTGATTTTTTTAGCAAGCACTTGCATAATAAATTGAGATTCTTTTTGAATTCTTGTTAAAGCAGTTGTTTTTTGTCCTGCTTTTAAAATTGCAGTATAAATTGATAAACTTGCTAATGAAATAATAGCAAAAATACTGGTTGCAACTAAAACTTCCATTAAAGTAAAGCCTGAACCATCCACCTTCGCTCTCTGACAACCCTTTGTTGCTACGACGCCTGTCCGCCGTAGCTTTAGCAGAGGAGGAGACAGGTTCTTTAATTTTTTATTCTTAAAAAACATATTTTTAACTTAAAAATTTTATTTATTTAAAAAAACAAATTTATTTTTTAAAACTTAAGAGTTTATCCGCCCGTAGTGTTAAAGGACTTTTAGGGAACGGAGGCGGAGAAACGACCTACCAATTTGTAATATGACTTTCTAATTTAAATGTGTGTTCTCTTCCGCGCTCCATCCAATAAACTTGGCTAATAATTTTTTTTTCATAACTTTGCAAACTGGAAATTGTAATTAATCTTTTAAAAACAGTTTGCTCACCATTAGAATTATGCAAATATCTATTATTATATAAATACAAATTACAATTAGCGCAATTTTCTATAATTTCTTCGCCATTAAAATTTGCGCTTTCTAAAATTAAATCGCCGTCAACATCAACAATATAATTTCCATTGTTTAAAGAATTAAAACCATTTAAATCTTTTATACTTCTTACTGATTCAGTTCCTTCACGAGCTAAATTTACAACCACAATCATTTGTTCTGAACTTTGCGAAAAAGTTATTGAACTAATCATTAATGATAAAGCAGAAACAATTCCCACAGTTAAAATTCCCAAAGCAATAATGGTTTCTATTAATGTAACGCCTGAATTATTTTTTTTAATATTATTTTTCATAAATCATTACTGAATATTTATTCTTCCTGGTATTCTATCAACACTAATTATTTTTTGTGAACTTGATTTATTGTGTTTTAAAATTATTTGCGCTTGATCTTCGTTTGTTAAATTATTAAAATACACAACACCCAAAGGCGCTTCAAAAACAATATTTAATTCATTAACACTTGCGCTTCCAATTTTTAAATTATTATCATCAATAAAAATTCCTTGCAAAATACTGTAACTTCCTTGTAAATATTCTTCTCCGGAAGTATAAAATTTATCATCATTAATATCGTAAAATAAAATATAATTACAACTTCCACTTACACATTCTTCAAAATGAATTCCAAAATTATATCGTTGCCCGCTTACTGTTTGACCAGTTAAAGCCCAGATTTGCGTTTGCCGTAAAACAGATGAAATTTTATCAGCTTCTAAATCAAGCGCTGAAGTTACATCAAACCCGCGAAAATTTGCAAAAACCAAAACTAAAAGCACTACCATTATTGCGGTAACAGTTACTAATTCTAAAACCGTAAAACCTAAATTATTTTGGATTAGTTTTTTAAACATATTAAAATTAAAACAAATTTAAATACCAATTTAAAATTTTATCTCCTAAAAACATTGTGATAATTGTTCCAGCTACTAAAAATGTTCCAAATGGAATTTCTGATTTCATTCTTTTTTTGCCAATAATTAACAAAGGCAAACTTACAATTAATCCTAAAATATAAGATAAAAATAATGCGACCAAACTCATTGGAAAACCTAAAATTATTCCCATTAAAAATCCTAAACGAATATCTCCTCCGCCAATCCATTTTCCTTTTGAAATAATAAATTGCAATAAAAAAAATCCTGATATAATTATACCAGAAAAAATGAATAATAAATAATCAGTAAATAATAAATTTTTATTTAAAAATAATAAAAAAGCTTGAAAAAATAAAACAACTGCAATCGCTGGAATAGAAATTTTATCTAAAATTAAATAATATTTTAAATCATAAACAAAAATTATTATTAAAAAAGAAATAGTAATAAAATAAAATAACAACAAAAAAATATTAACCACCCCCAACCCGGGAGAAATATCTAAAACTTCAAACACTTTTAAAAAAGCTAGAAAAAATAAAATTCCTGTTGATAATTCAACAAAAAAATATTGTAAAGAAATTTTTTGTTTGCATTTTAAACACTTTCCTTTAAGAAAAACAAAACTAAGCAACGGAATATTTTCAAACCATTTTAATTGATGATTGCAGTTTACACAATGCGACCTTCCAAACACAAATTTTTCATTTGCTTTTAATCTTAAAATTACTACATTAAGAAAACTTCCAATACAAGAGCCAAAAATAAAAATTAAAATATAAATTAAATAATTCATAAATTAATTTTAGCATTTTTCTTCGTTGGCTCCAAGCTCCAGCTTGGAGACATTTTGTTATTTTAGTAAAAATTTATTTATTAGCCCGAACAAGAAGGCTCCACCCAAGAGGGATGGAGCCAACCTTATTAAATTTAATTTCTACAATAATAAAAACGTTTAGAAATAAATCTAAACGGTTTTAAAATTCTAAGTATTAATCTTTAATTAATTCCACCTTCTGTTGCTGTTCGTAACCCAGCTGCTAAACCACCTGTTTCACCTTCTAAAGTAAAGGTTATTGTATAAGATGATGCTGTGCCAACATAAGTATAAGCTGTTCCATTTGGACTAGGATTTGTTGGAACAGTTGGCATTTGTGTTGCTAAAGCAGTATCCATTAAAGCCCAAGTAGCAGCAACAGGGTAGCCGTCATTATCATTGTAGTATAATTCTAAAGCTGTTTGAACTTGTTTAATATCTGCCACTCGCTTTGCGTCTCTAGATTTTGAACGCGCGCTGTTTAAAGCAACAACAGCTAAAGTTGATAACAAACCAATAATTGCAATTACAACTAATAATTCAATTAATGTAAAACCTTTATTTTTTTTTATTTTCATATTTTTTATTTCCTATCCCGAATACTCGGGACAGGTTAAAATTTCTAAATTTAATTTTCAATCGACCTTTTGTAATATATTTATATTTATTAAAACCCAAAGCTCAAAGCTCAAAAAAATATAAAATACTAAATTTTAAATTTTTAAATATTTTTTTAATATTTAATATTTTAACTTTAATATTTTTTTGGATTTTGGATTTTTGACTTTGGATTTTAAATGTTATCCACAGTATTAATTTAATTATAACACATTAAAAGCTTGAAGCTAAATTATACATTGGCAAAATAATCGCGGCAACCATTAAACCGACAGCAACACCTAAAACCACCATAATTAAAGGCTCAATTAAACTTACTAAATTTGTTACCATATTATCAATTTCTCTAGAATAAAAATCACTTAATTTTTCTAAAACAAGTTCTAATTTTCCTGTTTGTTCTCCAACACCAATCATATAAGAAACCATACTTGGAATTTCTTTTGACTCAATTAAAACAGACACCATTTGATTTCCTTCTTTAACTTCTTTTACTGTTTTGTGAATAATTTCTTGATAAACATTATTCCCAACAATTTCTGAAGTTATATTTAAAGCATCAACTAAAGGCAAACCTCCGCTTGATAGTGTTGATAAACTTCTAGAAAAACGCACTAAATAAATTTTTTGAAATAATTTTCCAAAAACAGGCATTTTAATAACAAAATGATCAAAACTTTTTTTACCAACAGGAGTTTGTTTAAAATATTTAAAACTAATAAAAATTAAAATTAATAAAATAATTAAAATATACCAATAAGCAGATAAAAAACTGCTAACACCAATTAATATTTTAGTTGACAAAGGCAACTCGCCACCAGTTTCTTGTAAAATTGATGTTAATTTTGGAACAACAACAATCATCATTACAATACCAACAACAAACAACATACAAACAATAAAAATTGGATAAATCATCGCGCCCTTAATTTTACTCATTAAATCATAATCTTTTTCTTGTTGATCTGCTAAATATTCTAAAACTTCGTCTGACCGTCCTGTTGTTTCTCCTGATTTAATCATTGCGACAAAAAAATCGCTAAAAGCTTTTGGATGTTTAGAAAAAGCTTGAGAAAGTTTCATCCCTCCATCAACATTCCCAGCTACTTCCACTAAAATTAATTGTAATTTTGGATTTTGTGTTTGTTTAATTAATATTCCTAAAGCTTTAACAACTGGAACAGAAGCTTTAAGCATTACTGAAAATTGACGCGAAAAAATAACTATATCTTTTGTTTTTATTTTATTTAAAAATGAAACTACAAAATCTAAGGAGCTTTGTTTTTTTTGTTCAATATTTTTTAACTCAATCAAAACCAAACCTTTTTCTTCAAGAAGGCGCGTAATTTCTTGTTCGTCTTCAGCTTCAATAATTGCTTTAATTCGTTTATCTGTTTTTGGATTAAGCGCTGTGTATTTAAAAAACATAAATTCGTTTCTCCGCCTTCGCC
>CAZFWC010000026.1:0-6608 GCA_964522515.1 uncultured Gammaproteobacteria bacterium
ATAAAAATCCCACGATTCTCAATTTTGTATAAATTGGTTGTCGTGGGAGTAGATGATTAAGCAAAAGCAACTTTTTTGTTGAGATTAGAATCAGATAATTCTTCTTTTTCAATTATTTCAAAAGGTCTTTTGTTGTAAATTATTTTTTCTTTACCTTTTTTTTCTTTAAGTTTCACAGAAGTTAATTGGTCGTCATCACCTCGTACATAATACTTCTTTTTTTCCTTAACCAAAATAGATGGTGTTTTTTTACCATTATCAGGATCAACAACTGTTATAAACCATTCCTTATTTTTATTGTTGTTTTGTTCTGATTTTTTAAATGGTAAAATTTTGCCTTCTGTTTCTTTTTCAGGATTAATTTCTTTTGGAATTTCTGGTTCTTCTGACAAATCTATTGGATTGCCTATACTATTAACAGGTTTTCCATTTTTATCAGTAAAGTTGCCTGCCTCATCTTGATAAAGAATTGTTTCATCTTGATTTTCGGCTTGAGCTTTGATTTCATTTTCTGCGTAAGTTGTATCAATTCCTATTCCTGAAGCAAGACCAGTAAATGCTGGAATGCCAAAAAATAAGAAATAAAATATTTTCATTTGTAGGATTGATATTGCAGGGAAAGCTATCCAAGTTACACTTTTTAAAATATAAGCGTAAGCACTAGCTATAAAATTTAGATTATAATCTCCAATATAAGAATTATTGTCAGAGGCAATATTTTCTACTGTATTTAAAATGTTTCCAACATTTTGTTCAAAACCAAACAAAAATGTTGCAGTCAAAGATACAAAAGCGACGCAAACAGGCAATCCTGATATACAGGCTGTCCCAAATCTAGCAACTCCTCTTTTTCCTATTGAGATAACGCCCAAACGAGCACGCATAAAAAGAAAACCAAAGTAGCAACACGGAACGAAAACAATAGCATTAATTATTATATTGGTAGAGCTTTCAAAAGGTGGTGGAATTATACCAACAAAATAAAAAGCTGACCAAAATGTGTATCCGCTTAACACAGAGCTAAGTATTTTCAGATACTGGGAATTTTTTTTAAAAATTTCTTTCAAGAATCCTTTTTTGCCTGTTTCTTCGTCTGTGTCTGTGTCTCTTTTGTTTAACTTATTAAACAAAATAAAAGAAAAAATAATAGACACAATTCCTAGACTAATAAAAAGAATTAAAATTCCTTTGTGCTCTTCAAAATTTCTAAGTTGCACAAACCAACCAGTGGTTAATGCACACAACAGGAACAAGGTTGAAATTTGTCCCACTGTTGCTTCTTTTTTTTTATCATCCATTTTATCCTCCATAAAACTTTTTTAAGTCTGTTATTTTTTTTGGTTCATTTTGTAAGTCTAAATCAAATTTTATATCTTTACCAGGATAAAAAGTTACACCTTTTTTTGTGTGTGGTCCACTTGGAGCAACAACAACGCCTGATAAAACACAAGGTTCAAATTTGTTCGGAATAAAATCTGAAATTATTAAAAGATTTTTTGGAATAGAACCAATATTTGCTTCGTATGTTTTACAAAATAAATCTTCTCTAAAAATTTTAATCTCTTTCCCCTCATCCTTGCGAGAACTTAAAACAACAACAAATATTTTTTCTTCATTTCCCCTGCATCTGCTATAATTTTTTCGGTAATTAAAATCTTGTGGGGGGTGTTCTTCATTAAGTTGATAAAAATTAATAGTATTAATTTTTGTTAACCCGGGTGGTTTTTCAAATATTTGTTTAAAAGAATTTAAAACTTCCTTGGGTGCTGAATTTTGAAATTTAATTTTTCCCACATATTTGATCGGGTGTCCATCAAATTCAAAAACAACAGCATAATTTTTATACTTTAATTCAGGATTTAGTTCTAAATTCATAAAAATTTCTTTGTTTTCTAGGTGTCTTAATATGGCAGATTCAAAACTATTTCCATCAAGATTAACGGTTGCGTAACTGTTGCCATAAATATGTGTAGTGCTGGAGTTGCCACTAAGAGGCAAGTGCCCGCAATAAAATGTACGAGATACTTTGCGGTTTTCAGATATTATTTTGTCTATTTTTAAAGAGGAAGTAATTGATTTTTCTATAAAAATATTTAAAATATCCTCTGTCTCTATGGTCAATCCACCGTTAACGCATTTTAAAACATATGCTTTAGTTGATTCTCCACGAAAACCATTACTTATTTTCCAGATTGGAAGCATTGTGGTCAAAATAGCTAACAAAACCAATGCGACTGCTGACAAAAAAACATTTCTTAAAATATGAACATCTTTTTTTTTCTTTTTCACTATAATAATTTTTCTTTTCATAATTTTCTCCTTCTTTGTATTGTTAAAATTTTTTTAATTAATTTTTATTTTTGTTGATTACTAACCTTAACACACAAACGAAAAATTTGTCAAGGTTTTCAAAAGTGTGTTTTTGTGGTATTATTTTTGCTAATTTTAGCAAAATAAAAACAGTGTTAATTAACACTAAAATAATCAAAACCAAGTTGTCAAAAAAATAACGCACTTTAGCTTTAAAACCAATAGCGCGTTTTGTAAATGTGTGATTTTTTTATTCCTCGTTGATTGCAAGTTCTTCCAAAAATGCTTCCCTGTTTGTTTTTGGACTTGACTTTTCTTCTTCTGTTTTTTTACACATCCACGCTTCGTTAAGTTTAAAAACTTTAAACACTAAGTGAACACAGACATATAAAATTGCTACAGAAAAAAGAAAAAAGATATAAAAAAAATTATATATTGTTGATTTTTCTAGACCTAAGATACCGAAAAAAATAAAACAAGCAATCCCAATTGCGAAGGTTATTTTTATTAACCCCACAACATACCACCAAAAATTTTTTAATAGCTTTTTCATTTTTACCTCTCTTTATTTAAATTTTAATTTTAAAAAAATATGCCACGAACCTTTGTTGTAAATGTGTTTCAACAGGTTCGTGGCAAGGGTTTTAGTGTGCTTGTGCTTGAGTTTGAGCATATTTTCGTGCTGCTTTTTGTGCTACAAGTTTTTCTGTCATCTTTTTTGCAATTTTTTGTCCATCCGCACTTAATGGATGAACAAGAATAGACACTGGAACTTCTCTTTCTCTTATTTCTGTTCTCAAATAAGTTTCCTTAAGCCTGTCGTAAATTTTGACTTTCCACCTTACTTCACACCAGTTATCATTTATATCGTCAATAACTGTAAGAGGTGTATTTGTTGGGATATTAAAATCATTTGGATAAGCGTACACCGCGTGTTTTTTTAATGGCGTAAAAGCATCGGCTGTTTGTCTTGTTTGTGCGGTGGCTACTTCAGGAGCGTCAACAAGCGCTTTAAAATAATTTGCTCCTGCCATTTCTTCAGGAATTTTGGAAGTATAATCTATCACATCAATGGAGCGAACAAAACATTCATCACCGTCCCAACTAGTCCGAAACCATTTATAAACATTTCCATTTTTAGGATGTTGCGCTTTTCCAAGTCTGTCAACCTTTGTTTTGACGCCTTTTCTTTTGGTTATATAAATTATTTCGCCGTACTTATTCCATAAAGAGATTTTATTTTTTCTAAAAACAACATTACCAGATCTGCCTTTAAGTTTTTCTTTTATTTGAGTAGCAAAATTTGTTTTGTAAGGTAAATCTTTTTTTAAGAATTCTATTTCAGAATAAGTTTCTTCAGCCTCAGCAACCTCAGCGACTTCATTAAAATATTCAATCCCGTTGTCATTAAAATTAAACTCTTTTTCTGCTTCCGCAACCTCATCTTTTTTTTCAGAGGTTGTTTTTTTCAAGGTTGTCTTTTTTTTAATTTCATAATCACAACCCACAAAAAAGATTGTAATTAATGAAATTAAAACAATTAAATTTAGTTTTTTCTTCATTGTGTTTCCTCCTAAATTAAATTAAATTAAAAGTGAATTTTTAAATTATCTACCACCTAAACCTTCTTTGGCAGTAATTGTTTGAATTTCAAGATCTACAAAAACAAATCTTAACAACACAATTGCATTATTAAAAGTTTTTTTTGCTATTCTGACAAAAAACAATATGGTTGGTATAAAAATTGAAAGAAAAATTGTATTTATCCAAATCCAATCTGGAAAGTGAGTATTTTTTATTAAAAAAGGATAACCAATCATATAAATAACCAGAATGAAAAAGAAGTATAAAGAAGTTTTTGCTATAATACCCATAATATCAACCAGAAAATGTTCCATAAATTCTTCCATACACTGCATACGAACTCTAACTCTGTAAGGTCTATATGCATCTGTGTTTTGTGCAGAACGCATAATTTCATGACGACCAGACATTTTTAAACTGGAATAATACCTGTAAGCAATAATTATGACAAGCATAATAAAAAAAACAAGTGTAATCCAGTTTAACAAAATTTCATTAAAAATCCAGTTCAAAATATTTTTGCAGAGAATTGTGCCAACAAAAGGGAAATTTATCTCTTTATCACGAAAATTCCAAAGAGTGCCAAAAATCGCGCCAATAAATACTATCAAAAATGGGAGCATTATTTTGATTGCTCTTGCGAATTGCTTTTTGATTAAAGCAATTTCGCTTTTCATTTTTTGAAGGATGACAGTTCTTTCATCAATTTTAGTTTGACGAGAATATTTGCTTTGGCTTTTTTTAGAAGGATTAGGAAATTGTGTCTCGTCATCTTCCAAATCATCTTCATCAAAATTTTCGTCCCCATCGATTTTTTCGTCAACTGATTCTGGTTCTCGCTCAACAAAAAGTTTTATTTCTTTTTTCTTTTTCTTTTTTTTGTAAATATAAATAATAAAAAAAAGAAAAATTAATATTAAAATAAAAATAATAATAAATTTTAGTCCAATTTTTTCAACCAACAACAACCAATAAGTTAAAAAAATATTTTCACCTTCAACATCTTCTTTAAAAATCCAATAAAGACCGCTAGTCGTTAGGTAGCAATCTTTTTTTGTGCCATTACGCATAACAATAAAACCTTTTTCTTTAACAACAATATAAGAAAAAGGATAAATATCCACTGAATCACCTAAACTATTATGAAGAATAAGAATAGATTTAAGATTAAGTGTGTCGGTGTAGGTTTTTACTTTGTGATACCCAACAACAAGATCTTGTTTTTCAGGGTTTTGTTTTGGTTCAAAATCCCCTAAACCAAAACTTGGCAACAAAAATAGCGTTACCAAAACTGTCAAAATCATCAATTTCTTTTTCATTAGGATTTCCTCCATTTTATGAATTATGAAAGTTTATTTATTTGTTTTAATTTACTTTAATTTTAAACCCTTTTCAAGGCATTTACAACCTTACAACGATCTTAAAATTTTGTCAAGGTTGACAAAAAATGAAAAATGTAGTTAAGTAAACCCTGTTAGATGTGTCACTATTTAACAGGGTAAAAGCACTAAAAACAAAAGTAAAAATAAAAATTAGTTTAACAATTTATAAAGGAGAGAAAAATGTTAAATATTATTATTAGAATTATTTTAATTGTTGTGTTGCTGTTTTTGTGTTTGCAACTACCTCATTTTATTGGAGACAATTTTTACAATTTATTAAAAAAAATTGTTCCTGAACCAGAATACAAATGGCGTTTAAAAAGTTTTGTCCCAAGTATTTTTAAATGGGGAGGCAGACAAATAGCTTTAGGTAGTTTAAAAATTGCGGAACCGTTTGTTAAATTAGGAACTGAATTATTAAAATTTTCTGTTTTTGTTCTTTTAATGCTTTTGGTTTTGGCAAGACCATCTAGACTTAGAAATATTTGGACAATATTATTAATTATTGGAGCTGGTTTAATTTTATATTTTTGGGCTTATCCAAATATGATTCATCAGTTTGTCACCAATCCAGAAGCAACTGGAAAAGAACAAGTTCAATTTGGTTGGAGCTTTATTAAAAAAGTTGTTAATTCTCCATTTTCAGACCAGACAGATTATTTTTTTGGATCTGTAATTGTTGTGATTACTTTGTTTCTAGTTTTGTTGGCTAGAATTTTAAATAACTTTAAACCAGGTGTTGGCACAGGCTTAATTTTTATTTTATTATCTATTTGTACTACAATTTTTATTTTAATTCCAGATCCAGACGGGACAGATATAATTGACGCGTTGTCTGGTGTTGTGTCATTTATTATGGGATTAACTTTATTTGTGGACAGTTTTTTGACCACAAAAAAACTACGAAAGCAATAAAAAGGAGGTGAAGGAATTGAAGAAAATAAAAAATATAATTAAAAAAATAAAAGAAGATTTTATTCCGTGTTTTATTTTTTATTTATTATTATTTCTTGTTTTTGAAAAGTTAGTTTTGGTTTTTATTTACAATAAATTTGGAGAGCCGAAAGCAGAAATTTTTATTTATTTAGCACATTTTGGATTTGCAATTTTAATTTTTATTGGGAGAAAAAAGATTAAAGGTAAATCTTTGCTTAAAATATTTCGTTGGCCAATTAATAAAATTTGGCATTTAACTGATCAAATTTTTAATAATTATTTAAGATTCGGATCAGTTGTTGCTAAATATATTTTACTAATTTGGTTAATTAATTTTTTCAATCTTTTTACAGCGCCAGTAAATATTTTTATTGATTACTGGATGGGAATTGAAAA
>CAZFWC010000026.1:6708-8887 GCA_964522515.1 uncultured Gammaproteobacteria bacterium
GGTTTTTTATTTTTAATTTTTTTGCTATAATTAATTCATAAAATTAACCACCCCTAGCCCCTCCCTGCCTACCGGACAGGCAGGCTTGAAAATGAGGGGAAGAAAATATGTCTTTACAAAAAATTTTTGAATTAGCAGTTAGTAAAAAAGCATCTGATGTTCATATTTTTGTTGGAAAACCACCAATTTTACGAATTGAAGGTAAATTAAAATCAATAAAAAGTATTGATGATTTAACAAAAAAAGATGCTGAAAATTTGATTTTTAGTATTTTAAATGAAAATCAAAAACAAAAATTTTTAACACAAAAAGAATTAGACACATCTTATGAATTATCTGACAACAGCAGATTAAGAGTAAATTGTTTTTTTGAAAAAGATAACCCAGGATTAGTCGCAAGAATAATTCCATCAAAAATTCCAACAATGCAGGAAATTATGATGCCAGAAATTGTTTATGAATTAACACGAGAAAACAGAGGATTAGTTTTACTTACAGGTCCAACTGGTTGTGGAAAATCAACATCTTTAGCATCAATGATAAATTTAATTAATCAAGAACGATCAGTAAATATTATTACTTTAGAAGATCCAATTGAATTTGTTTTTAAACCAATTAAATCAATTATTAAACAAAGACAAGTTGGAACAGACACAATTTCTTTTGCAAAAGGTTTAAAATATATTTTGCGTCAAGATCCAAATGTAATTATGGTTGGTGAAATGCGTGATTTAGAAACAATTGCGACAACCTTAACTTTAGCTGAAACTGGACATTTAGTTTTTGCAACTTTGCACACAAACAGCGCTTCAGAAACAATTGATCGTATTATTGATGTTTTTCCTCCACACCAGCAAGACCAAATTAGGATTCAGTTGTCAATGGTTTTAAAAGGAGTAATTGCGCAACAATTAATTCCTAAAAAAGATGAAGGAAGAATTGCATCGCGTGAAATTATGATTAAAAATTCTGCAATTGCAAATTTAATTCGTGAAAGTAAAATTGCTCAAATTAAAAGTGTGATTCAAACTTCAGGAAATGAAAAAATGATTTCAATGGATCAAAATTTGCAAAGGCTTTATAAAGAAAAAGTAATTACTAAAGAAATTGCGGATTTATATATGGTTGATGGGAAAGTAAAATAAAAAAATTTCTCCGCCTTCGCCCCTAAAAAATCCTACTGGACTACGGCGGATACCTGTCTGCCGACAGGCAGAAATTTTTAGTGCATTTAATTTTTTATTGACAAAATAAAATTTAAAAATTATTATCAACTCATGATAGAAGAAAAATATTTACAACAAATAAAGAATAGAATTTTTGAATTTAGTCAAAATAAAAATTTGCAGGTTTTTGTTTTTGGTTCAAGTTTAAATAAAAAACATTTTGGAGATATTGATTTAGGAATAATGGGAAACATTAAAGATAAAGATATTTTGAAATTAAAAGAAAATTTTGAAAATTCTACTTTGCCGTATTTTGTTGATGTTATAAATTTTAATAAAGTTTCTAAAAAATTTGAAAATAATATATTTAATAATAAAATTTTATGGATAAAACACTAAATTACAAATTAAAAGATTTTGAACAATCTTTAGAAACTTTAAAGGAATCTTTAGATCAGGAACAAAATGATTTTATTAAAGACGCAGTTATTAAGCGTTTTGAATATTGTTTTGAATTGTGCTGGAAAACAACTAAGGTTTTTTTAAATGAAAAATTTGGCGTAGATATTTATTCGCCTAAAGAATGTTTTCGCGAGTTAAGAAGAAACAAATTATTAACTGATGAAAAAACAGAAGCTTTATTAAAAATGATAAATGATCGCAATGAAATTATTCACACTTACAATGAAAAATTTGCTGATGAACTTCACAAAAAGATCACAGATGAATATTATAAGTTAATGAAAAAAGTCTTTGAAGTAGTGTCAGAATAAAAATTGTTAAAACAAAAAATCCTGAGTTAATCGGGATTTTTTAATTATATTTATTGGTACCCTGTGAGGGATTCGAACCCACGACCGTTTGGTTAAGAGCCAACTGCTCTACCAACTGAGCTAACAGGGCAAGAAATTTTTAATTTCTAAACAATAATTTAATTTTTAAATATTTAAATAATTAAAATTTATTATTGAAAATTAATCTGGCGCGCCTTGAGGGATTCGAACCCCCGACCT
>CAZFWC010000027.1:0-8451 GCA_964522515.1 uncultured Gammaproteobacteria bacterium
TTTCATGTCTGTATTTTAACAGAAAATGGTTGGATTTAAAATGCGTTCACTATATGAATGTAAAAGATGTCGGCGGAAAAAAGAAGTAACAGAATTTAATTATGGAGTTTGTCAAAAGTGTGGTCGTGCTATTCGAATAAGATCACAACATGCTAAGAAACAATTTTTCTTTTCTGAAAAAATTTAATGTTTTGGATTTTATCCTCGTTCAAATTATTTTGGGCGAGGGTTTTTTATTTTTCCAATTTTGTGCTAAAATAAAATTATGAACACAACAACTCCTACAACAATAAATCCAAAATCAGATGATAAAAAAATAACAATCAGAAACAGCACTGCGGAATTTTTATTTTTTATTGTTGAACTTGGGGTACAAGAAATTGACTTTTAATTAAAAATAAGCTAATATTTAGGTAAATTTAATATAAATAAAATGAAAAAGAATAATAAAAATATAATTTTAGTTTGTGCAGCTTGGCCATATGCTAATGGTTCTTTGCATTTAGGTCACGCGGCTGCTTTACTTGGTGCAGACATTGTTGCTAGGTATCACCGTCAAAAAGGAGATGATGTTCTTTTCGTTTCTGGAAGTGATTGTCATGGAACAGCGATTGCCATTGAGGCGATGAAACAAAAAAAAGAACCAAAAGAAATTTCCGATTATTATCATAATGAATTTAAGGAATCTTTAATTAAAGGTCTTAAATTTACTTATGATTTATATGGAAAAACTTCTGATGAATTTCATAAAAAAGAAGTACAAAAAATTTTTTTAGATCTGTATAAAAAAGGATATTTATATGAAAAAAGTGAAGAACTACCTTTTTGTATTTCTTGTAATAAATTTTTACCAGATAGATATATAGAAGGAGAATGTCCGGAGTGTGGTTTTGATTCTGCTAGAGGGGATCAGTGTGATAATTGTGGTAAATTAATGGATACCAAACTTTTAAAAAACGCAAAGTGTAAGATTTGTAATAATACAGCAGAGTGGAGAGAATCAAAACATTTTTTTCTAAAACTTACATCTTTGCGAGATGAATTAGTTAAATATGTTAAAAATAATTCTAAAACATGGCGTGCAAATGCAATTAATTTTACTTTAAATTATTTAGAAGAAGGATTGCATGACAGGGCCATAACCAGAGATACTGATTGGGGTGTTGAAATTCCATTACCAGGATATGAAGACAAAAAAATTTATGTTTGGTTTGAAGCAGTTTGTGGTTATTTAACAGCCAGTAAAAAATGGGCAGAAGAATCTGGAGACAAGGATGCTTGGAAGAAATTTTGGGGTAATAATGTTTGGAGTTATTATGTTCATGGTAAGGACAATATTCCTTTTCATACTATTATTTGGCAGGCTATCCTTTTAGGGCATGGTGGCTTGCATTTACCTGATCAGATAGTTTCTTCGGAATATCTTACTTTAGAAAAAAAACAATTTTCTAAAAGTCGTAATTGGGCAGTTTGGTTACCAGATTTTTTGGATAGATATGAATCAGACACATTAAGATATTATTTAGTAATTAATGGCCCAGAAAATTCAGACTCCTCTTTTTCATGGAAAGAATTTCAAGTTCGCAATAATTCGGAATTAATTGGAGCGTTTGGCAACTTTATTCATAGATCTTTCTCTTTTATTGAAAAGAATTTTAATGGAAAAGTTTTTGACAAGAATATCAATTTTAAAAAAGATATTTTGTTTAAAAAAATACAAGAATCTTATAAAATTATCGGAACTTTAATAGAAAAAGGCAAATATCGCCAAGCGTTAAAAACATTAATGGATTTAGTGGATTTAGCCAATCAAGATATTAATAAATTGGCTCCATGGAAGAAAGTTAAAGAAGGATTAAAAGATGAAGCTGAAAAAGACTTGTATAAATATTTACATGTAATAAATAATTTACGGGTTTTGTGTAACCCATTTATTCCAGACACTAGTAAAAAAATAGCTGAAATTTTAGGAGAAAAAGATATAAGCTGGTCATTTAAAGAAGAAATATCCAATATTAATATTAAGAATGCAAAGCCTTTATTTAGAAGGATAGAAGACGAGGAAATAGAAGAAGAATTAATTAACGCTGAAAATTTCGCAAGAGAAAATAAAATTGGTTGTTTGTGGGAAGATTGAAATTATGCTACAATAAAGTTGTGGAAAAACAAAAAAATTAAAACAAATACAAGAAAAATGAACGAAAAAAAATTAGCACAACTTATTCAATTTATTGAAACAGCAGATGTATCTTTACAACAAGCAAGAGAAATTTTAAAAGAACTAGGTGGTGAAAAAGCTGGTGACATTTTAGCAAAAAATAAAGCTAGAAATTTAGTTTCTTTAAACAATGAAAATAATCAAATTATTGAAGGTGTTTTTAATGGACAAAATATGATTGGACCAGATGGAAAAGAATTTAGCGTGCCAGCAAATTATTCTTCAAAATCAAAACTTGTTGAAGGTGATATTTTAAAATTAACAATTCAAAACAACGGCGGTTTTGTCTACAAACAAATTAAACCAGTTGAAAGAAATCGTGTAAAAGGAAAATTAATAATTGATGAAGTAACTGGAAAATATTCTGTTCTTGCAGAAGATCAAAAAAAATATAATGTTTTAACCGCGTCAGTTACATATTTTAAAGCTCAGCCAAATGATGATTTAATAATTATTATTCCAAAAAATAAAATTTGTCAGTGGGCGGCAATTGAAAATGTAATTCAAAAAAATGATTTTAAAGAAAATACAGAAACTTTAGAGCCAGTTGTTCAAGAAAAAAATTTTAAAGACGAGCCTGTCCGCCGAAGCCCTACCTTGCCGGCAGGTGAGCTTGACAAAGGCGGGGAAAATAAAATTTCAGATTTGGCAGACAAATTTGATTTAGAAAAATCAATTCAAGGTGAGGTTGAGGAAGTTAAAAATAAAAATAAGGAAAATTCAGAATTAAAAAAATCAGAACCTTACCAAGGTTTTAGCAGTTACGCAGAACACGATTCAATTTTGCCAGAAGTTGATGAATTAAAAATTAATAATTCAGAGTTAGAAGAAGAGAAAGAAAAACATTTAGAAAAAGATTTAAGTGATTTGTAAAAAATATCAACGTTAACACCTAGGCATAAATGTCTAGGCTAATTTTTCAAGCCTCCTAAAGGAGGCTATTTCATAATCAGCTCCCTTTAGGGGGCTTGTTTTGATTTTAGCCCAGTCCTTTAGGGCTGGGATTTTTTGTTTAAATTATTTTTTTTTGCTATAATTAAAATGAAAAAATATAAAATCTTTTTCCCGAGCACTCGGGAAAAGGACAAGATTAAAAAATGTCTAGAATAATTTCAGTTGTAAATCAAAAAGGCGGAGTTGGAAAAACTACAACCTCGATTAACCTTGCAACTTATTTAGCTGAGCTAGGTAATTTAGTTTTGTTAATTGATTTAGATCCGCAAGCAAACGCAACTTCTGGAATTGGAATTGATCATCAAAATATTAATTCTGGACTTTACGAAGTTTTAATGGGACCGCATTCAATGCGAGAAGCAACAATTCCTTTAAACCCGCAAGGTTTGCGAGTTGTGCCAGCAAATCAAAATTTAGCTGGAGCAAATATTGAATTAGTAAATCAAATTGATAGGGAACAAAGATTATTAAATGAGCTTGCAGATATTAAACACGAATATGATTATATTATTATTGACTCACCACCATCTTTGGGATTATTAACAATAAATGGATTAGTTGCGTCTGATGAAATTTTAATTCCAGTTCAATGCGAATATTTTGCTCTTGAAGGTTTGGGACAATTATTAAATACAATTAATTTAGTTAAACAATATATTAAACCCAATTTAAATATTTTAGGCGCAATAATGACAATGTATGATGAGAGAAATAAATTAGCTAAAGAAGTTTTTGACGAGCTTTATCGTTATTTTCCAAATAAAATTTTTCGCACTGTGATTCCACGCAATTCTAAATTAGCTGAAGCTCCGTCTTTTGGCAAGTCAATTTTGCACTACGATCCAAATGGTAGAGGAGCTAGGGCTTATAAAAAATTGGCAAGAGAACTTATAGAAAATAATTAAGAAATTTTAGCAAATTATTAAAAATATGTCAAGCCAACTAAACAATCAAAATTTTCAAGGTTATGAAAGTAAAAAAACATTAGGTCGTGGTCTTTCATCTTTAATTAGCGGGCAAACGCAAAATCGTCCATTAGGAAAACCAACTGAAGCGCCGTATTTTCCTAAAACAAAACAAGGCGTAAGCAACCAAATTTTGCAAATTTCAGTTGATAAAATTAAAGCAAATCCTCATCAACCAAGACAAAATTTCGCGGAAATTCCTTTGCAAAATTTAGTTTTGTCAATTAAACAATATGGAGTTTTCCAACCAATAATTGTAACTCAAACAATGGCTGGAAATTATGAATTAATTGCTGGCGAAAGAAGATTGCGCGCTGCAAAATTAGCAGGTCTTGAAGAAATTCCAGCGATTATTCGCGCAGCAAAAGATTTAGAAAAATTAGAATTATCTTTGATTGAAAATATTCAACGACAAGATTTAAACCCAATTGAAAAAGCAAATGCTTATAAAAAATTAATTGATAATTT
Organism: uncultured Gammaproteobacteria bacterium; assembly: GCA_964522515.1. GTDB lineage: Bacteria > Patescibacteriota > Patescibacteriia > UBA2196 > UBA2196 > CAYNCE01. The sequence continues at coordinate 4,606 of CAZFWC010000027.1, forward strand.
TGATTTAACGCACGAAGACGCTGCAAAAAGATTAGGAACTTCGCGGGCGCAATTTAGTAATATTATTCGCTTGCTTGGGTTGCCAGAAGATATTCAAAAAGGATTGGCAAGTGGAAAAATTTCTCTTGGTCAAGCAAAAGTAATTTTAGAAATTAAAGATCAAAACAAACAAGAACAAATTTACAAACGCGCAACACAAACTCAACAAACTGTTGAAGACACAAAAAGACAAGTTCAAAAAGTTAAAGTAAGACCTCACATCCGTCAAATAAAAAAAGACCCGCAAATTAAAGAGTGGGAAAATCAATTACAGGAAAAATTAAATACTAAAGTAAATATTAAAAAAAGAGGCGAGTGGGGAGGAATTATTCAAATTGAATTTTATTCTGAAGAAGAGTTGGGATCTTTGGTTAAAAATATCACCGATTAAAAAATTTAAATATACTTAATTTTTTTTCTTTTTTAAAATAAAGTTTTATTTTATTTTTTGCTAAATGTGTTTTTACTAACTGCAACCAATTTTCTGCTGGTCCTTTTCTATTTTTATCAATTAAAATTTCAACTAAATCACCGCTTTTTAAAACAGTTTGCAAATTAGCCATTTTTTGATTTATTTTTGCTCCAACACATTTGTGTCCCAAATCAGTGTGAATATAATAAGCAAAATCAATTGGCACTGCATTTTCAGGCAAATCAATCACATCGCCTTTTGGAGTAAAAACAAAAATTCTATTTTTAAAAAAGTCAAGTTTTAAAGTATTTAAATATCTTTTTGTTGTTTGCGCTTTTTTCTGTTCATCTAATAATTCTTTTATCCATTTTAATTTTTTTCCTTCAATTCCAAATTTTTCTTTATTTTTATCTTGTTTATTTTTATAATCCCAATGAGCTGCAATTCCAAATTCAGCTTCTTCGTGCATTTTTTTAGTTCTAATTTGAATTTCAGTAATTCTACCTTCTAAAGCAAATACAGCTGTATGCAAAGATTGATAACCGTTTGGTTTTGGTTGAGAAATAAAATCTTTAATTCTGCCTTTTAAAGGTTTCCAAAGTTGATGAATATATCCTAAAACACGATAACAATCATCAATATTTTTTACAATAATTCTTAAAGCAACAAGGTCAAAAATATTATCAATATTCATTTCTTTGCGTAAAAGTTTTTTATAAAGTGAATAATAATGTTTTGGACGACCATTAATTTTTATAATTTCAATCTTTTTTTCTCTTAATTCTTTTTCAACTACTTTAATTATTTTTTTAATATATCTTTTTTGCTCTTCAAATCTCTTTTTTGAAATTTTTAAAACCCATTTGTGTTCTTCTGGATAAATATAAGGAAAAGCCAAATCTTCAATCACACTTTTAAATTCATCCATTCCTAAACGATTCGCGATTGGCGCGTAAATTTCTAAACTTTCTCTTGCGATTCTTTGTTGTTTAACTAAAGGTAAAGAATATAATGTTTTTAAATTATGAATTCTGTCAGCAAATTTTATAAAAATAACTCTAATGTCTTCTGCCATTGCCACAAACATTTTGCGCAAATTTTCTGAATATTTTTCTAAACCGCGATATTTGATTGTTCCTAATTTTGTAATTCCTTCAACAAGATGTGTGGTTTCTTTTCCAAAATTTTTTTCAACATCTTTTAAAGTTTTGTCAGTGTCTTCAGGAACATCGTGTAAAATTCCAGCAATAATTGTTTCTAAATCAATATTCATTTCAGCTAATTTGTAAGCTGTTTCTAAAGGATGTTGTAAATAATCTTCGCCACTCATTCTTTTTTGATTTTTGTGAGCGTCTTTTGCAAATTCGTAAGCCAACTTAACTAAATCCACATCAGCTTGTGGATTATTTTTTTTAATTACTTCAATAATTCTTTCAATTGTCATATTTTTTATTAACACAGATTCGCACAGATGTGAACACAGATTAACACGGATATTTTAACATTTCAAAACAAATTTGACAAAAAAATTTTAGTTTATTTTTTAAATTTTAATTTTTAATATTTTTTTGAATTTTGAGCTTTGGATTTTGGATTTCTCTGCTTTGCAGGGCTGTGGATAACTTTCCTTGACAATTTACTCAAATTTTGATATTATAACTTGAACTAGCAAAAAGCTAGGGTTAGATAAAAAACAACAACAAGGAGGATTTAAAGATGTTTTGGCAAATTATGTTTTCTATAGTATTAATTGTGGCAGGATGTGTTTTGTTTAATTTTGAACCGCTAAGGTCTATGTTTTCAGTAGTCTTTTTGGTGTTTGGAATATTTCAATTAGGTTCAATTCTTGCAAAACAAGGTTGGTTCCTTGGTAACGCGGTTGGTCTTGGGCTTGGGCTTTGCGTGACAACTGCTGTTGGAATATTTTTTGCAGGATTAGTGTTTTTTGTTTGTAGGGACAGGAAGAAAAAGCAAGGTTAACATCAACATTTTTATTTTGATTCGACAACTCAAGTCATTTGCGTTGTCGAATCAATCTTTTCCCAGATAATTAAAATTAATTGTTTGAGAAAAGAATTAAAAATTATTAATTTATTAAAAAACAAATCATATGTTTAAAATCGCATTTATTGGACAAAAAGGAATCCCAGTTTCTCAAGGTGGTGTTGAACGCCATGTTGAAGAACTTTCAATAAGAATGGTAAAAAAAGGCCACGAAGTTTTTGTGTACACGCGTCCACAGTGGGTGCCAAAAGAATACAAAAAATACGAAGGTGTAAATTTAATTAGTCTTCCTTCTTTAAATACAAAACATTTAGACGCTGGCACACATACTTTTATTTCTATTTTTTCAGCAATTTTTAAACAAAAAGTTGATATTATTCACTTGCAAGGTATTGGTCCAGGTTGGTTTGCTTGGTTACCTAAAATTTTAAGTAGAAAAATTAAAGTTGTTTCAACAATTCATTCTGCAGATTGGGAACACGGGAAATGGAATATTTTTGCGCAGATGATGTTAAAATTTGGAGCAAAATTAAGTTGTAAATTTTCAGATGAAGCAATTGCTGTTGGTCGTAATTTGCAAAAGCATTGTTTAATGAATTGCAAAAAAGATGTTATTTATATTCCAAACGGTGTTGCAATTCCTGAAAAAAATAATTCTGTTTCAGGCGCTCAAGATTCAAAAGAAAACATTTTAAATAATTTTAATCTTCAAGCTAATAAATATTTATTAACTGTGAGTCGTTTAGTAAAACACAAAGGCATTCATTATTTAATTAACGCTTTTAAAAATTTTAAAGATAATTTAAACAAAACTGATCAGAAAAAATTTGCTGATTTTAAATTAGTTGTTGTTGGTTCAACTGCTTTTACAGAAAATTATCAAAAATATTTATTAAAATTAACTAAAAACAGAACTGACATTATTTTTGCCGGAATTCAAACTGGAAATAATTTAGATTTGCTTTTTAGAAATTCATATTTGTATGTTCAGCCGTCTGAATCAGAGGGTTTATCAATCGCGCTTTTAGAAGCAATGTCTTATGGAAAATCAATTCTTGTTTCTGATATTGAAGAAAATTTAGAATTAATTACTGGCAATTCTCAAACTGGCACAATTGGTTTTGATTTTGAAAATAAAAATATTGCGGATTTAACTCGCAAACTTAATTTATTAATTCGCGATCAAGATATTGTTTGTCAAGTTGGAAACAAAGCGCGAAATCATGTAAAATTATATTATAATTGGGAAGAAATTACTGACCGCACAGAAAGGATTTATAAAAATATTGTTTTAGTTAAAGATAAAATTCCTTCTAGATTTAAATTAGCGCTGGCAAGATACTCGTTTTAATTCCTTAACTTCTAGCTTCTTAATTTTAAGAGGTTAGAGT
>CAZFWC010000028.1:0-8014 GCA_964522515.1 uncultured Gammaproteobacteria bacterium
TATTTTATCAATAAAAAATCCGAAGAAAAAGTTGCACTTCGGGGGTGAATTAAGGCTTTACTTAATTATTTTATTCTAGCAAACTTTCATTATTTTGTCAAGTTAAAACTGTGGAAAACTATTATTCTTTACTAATACTAGCCAAAAGAAATAAAAAATTAATCCCTACTTAAAATACTTTCAATTGTTTCGTGTTTTGACAATCTTTCAAAATCTGGTAAATCTTGAATATTAGTTAAACCTAAAAATCTTACAAAATCTAAAGTCACATTATAAACTGTTGTTTGAATTTTTTTATCAAGTTTAGATTCTGCTAAACCGCGGATTAAAAGATTCCGCAAAATTAAAGAACAATTTACTCCGCGGATTTGTTCCAACTCCATTTTTGTAACTGGTCCGCGATAAGCAATAATTGTTAAAGTTTCTAATTGCGGTCGCGTCATTTCTCCAGTTAATTCTTGTTTTAAAAATTTTTCAACAATCTCTGATGATTCTAAATCTGTTGCCATTTGAATTTTTCCATCGTATTCAATAATTTTTATTCCTTTATCAGAATTATTATATTCTCTTTTTAAACTTTCTAAAACTGTTTCTATTTCTGCTTTTTGTCTACCACAAATCTCTGCTAATTTTTTAGCAGTTAAAGGTTTGTTTGAAATAAAAAGAATTGATTCCAAATATTTTTTTATCATAAAAAAATAGCACACGAATTTTCAGAATTACCTAAAATTTACACGAATTTTTATTCTGATTTATTCTGGCGCAAAAGTAAAATCATTTACTTTTTCGCTTTTAATAATTCGCGCGCTGACTTAATTTTTTATTTTTTGAATTATTATTTCTTCAAATTTTTTCTCCTGCTTAACAACAAAACTTCTTTGTCTTACTAACTCAAGAACACTTAAAAATAAAATAATTACTTCTGTTCTGTTTTTTGATTCTTTAATTAAATCATTAAAACTTAAATTCATATTAGCCAGTACCCTATTTTTAATTTGTTCAATTTTTTCCTTAATTGAAACTGCTCTTAACATTGATTTTTTTGGTAATTTAATTACTGGTTCAATTTCTTTGATTACTTCTAAAAAGGTTTTTTTTAATTTATCTTTGTCTAAATTTTTAGGTGGATTAAAAATTGTTTTAATATCTAAAGGAATTTTTTCACGAACAAACAAAACTTTTTTATTAGCCAAAATTTGTTCAATCTTTTTTGAAGCTTCATAATATTCTTTATAAATTTTCAACTGGGTTTCTAATTCAATTGCTTCGTCTTCATTTTCAATATGTAAATTTGGCAAAAGTATTCTTGATTTAATCAACAACAATCTTGAAGCCACAACTAAAAAATCCGCTAATTCATCTAAATTTTTATTTTCAATCTGAGCCAAATATTTCATAAACTGATCAGCTACTTGCGACAGAGAGATTTCTGTAATATCTAAATCAGCGCTCTCAATAAGTTGCAAGAGCAAATCAAGTGGTCCTTCAAATTTTTCTAACTTTACTTTATAAGGCATTATTTTTTCTTTTTAGGTTTTGCTTTTACTTTGCTTTTTTTCAACTTTTTAGCTACTGAAAAAATTCCAATTTTAGCTTCCTCCATTTTTACAAAATCAACAACCTTCATTTTTATACTTTCTGTAAAACTGCCACTAGAAAAAATTACTACACCTTTTAAATTTTTATCAACAAAAACAGGAATTTTGTAAATTGAACCAAACGCGGACATCGAACCTGGCTTAACTTTAAATTGAGATTTCATTATTCCTTCTTTTGGAATTTGAACTTTTGTAATTCTTAATTCTTTTGTTGTCATTATTTTTGCCAGCTTTTTTAAATCCAAATTTTTATCAGCTGGAACAATTACAATTGCGTAAGGTTTTTTACCGTATTCTAAAGGTTTGTTTGTTTTAACTAAAAGACTTTTAGCAATTTGATTTAATTTTACTTTCATTGTTTGTGCGACATCAAAAGCAGTGTAGACAATTTTGTGTTCCACTACTTCAAAATTTTTACCACTCTGTTCTAAAATTTTTGTGAGTTTTTTTGAAATCATAAATTTTATATATTAATTATTTTCTAGACCGGAGGACAGAGGAATCGAACCTCATTGCGTAAACGCAACTCATCGCTTATCAAACGAGACTGTTTCCAAAACAGATTATCCTCCATACATCTCCGGTAATTAAATTTTACCATTTATTAAATAAAAACAAAATACCTCCCTTTGCAGAGAGATATTTTAATGCGTTTCAATGAAATTCAAACTCGTTTGATAAGCACTTTAATTATACTACTTTTATCTATTTTGTCAATCTTTATTTTTTTACTAAAATTAGCTAAAAAAATATTTTTATCCACAGTTTAAAACTATTTTCTCTTTTTAAATTTTAATTTTAATTGTTCTCCTAATAATTTTTTAGCTTGACTTTTTCCTTGGCGATTTAATTTTATTTCTTTTATAAACCATTTATATTTTGTTCTTTGCCCAAATCCAACTAATAATTCTTTTTCAATTAATCTCTCAATGCTTTTCGTAATAATTTTAGTTTGTAATTCTGGCTTAGTTTTATTATTATTTTTGTTATAAAATTGATTTAAACGGATGCGCGAAATTTTGCCTGTCCTAGATTCCAGACATTGAAGAATAATAAATTTTTGCAAATGCGATAAACGCATATATTTATTAATTATTTTTCAACTTGAATTTTCAATTCCTTTAACTGTTCTTCACTCACTTCACTCGGACTGTCCATTAATGGATCTCGGTTGTCTGAAGTTTTCGGAAAAGCAATTACTTCGCGGATTGTTTCTTCTTCAGCCAGAATCATTACTAAACGATCAAGACCAAAAGCAATTCCCCCGTGCGGTGGCACTCCGTATTTAAAAGCTTCTAACAAATGTCCAAATTTATTTTGAATTTCTTTGTCAGTGTGTTTTAAAAGTTTAAAAACTTTTTTCAAAATTTCTGGATCAGTAGTTCTGATTGAACCACCAGCAATTTCATTTCCATTTAAAACCAAATCATATTGTTTGGCTTTTATCTCTCCCATTTTTGATTCATCATTTAATTTTTTTAAATCTTCATTTTTTATAGCTGTAAAAGGATGATGAGTTGCGCCCCATCTTTTATCACCTTCTTTATATTCAAACATTGGAAAGTCAGTTACCCACACAAAAGCTAATTCATTTTTATCATCTTTATTTTTACGCAAATCAGGGCGATCAGAATTATATTTTTCAATTGCTTCTTTAAAACTAATTCTAGGAAATTCATCAAAAGTAAATTTATAATTTTTATTTAAATTTTTTATTACATTCTTAATTAGTTTTTCTGTTAATTTTAAAACATCTTTTTGTTCAACAAAACTCATTTCTAAATCTAATTGTGTAAATTCTGCCTGACGGTCACCTCTTTGATCTTCATCGCGGAAACATCTGACAACTTGAAAATATTTTTCAAAACCAGAAATCATTAACATTTGTTTGTATTGTTGCGGACTTTGTGGAAGTGCGTAAAATTTTCCAGGATAATTTCTTGAAGGCACTAAAAAATCACGCGCACCTTCTGGAGTTGATTTTGATAAAAATGGAGTTTCAATTTCTATAAATTGCGAATTATGCAAATATTGGCGAATATTACGAATAACTTTATCGCGTAAAATAATATTATTGCGCATTCTCTCATGTCTTAAATCCAAATAGCGATATTTTAATCTTAATTCTTCTCCAGCTTGTCTATCCTCATTTTCAATCTCAAATGGAGGAGTTTCAGCTTTTGACAAAACTGCAATCTTTTTAGCTAAAACTTCCACTGTGCCTGTTGCTAAATTTTTATTGATTTGCTTTTCTGATCTTTTTTGCACAGCACCTTCAATTTCTAAAACGAATTCCGGCCGAATTTCTTTTAAAATTTCCTGCGACGCATCATCTAATTCCGCAGGCACGCACACCACTTGCACAATTCCCCATCTGTCACGCAAGTCTAAAAACGCAATCTTGCCCATATTCCTGCGAACATTAACCCAGCCGTTTAATTTAACTGTTTCCCCGACTTTTTTAATTGTTTTTGTTGATATTGTTCTGGTCATATTTTTTATATATTAATTTAAAAATTTAAAAGATTCGACAATTTTACCAAAAGTTGGTTCATGTGAATAAAAAATTTCATAAACAGAATTGTTTTTTTCTATAAAATAATTAAAATGCTTTTCACCAGCATAAGCTCCAATGTAGGTAATCAATGTGCCTTCTGTTGTGTCAAAAAGCACTTTGGACTTTTTAAAATCTTCATATCCCTGACTTTCTATATTAAAAATTATATCTGATAATTGCTCTTTTGTATTAATAAAAATTGACATAGTTCCCATTAAACCTAAGGAAGATGCTCTTTTTGGATCATCAAAATCATAAATACTTATTACTACAGATCCATCAGTGTTTTCCTTTGCAAAATACTTTGCTGGATACTCAAACTCAAACCCATACTCCTCATTCCTATAAGTCTGACAGTTTAAAATATCATCTCCATCCTCTAAAAACCTAAAAGTGGAGAGGATTTGGTTGAAAACTTCCAATGACTCATTACGATTTTCTATCTGGCAAACGTGTATCATAAAAAATTTATCATCTTGTAGACCGATAACAGCAGTGTATTTATCACCAAAATAAGTTTCCTCCTTATAAATTCCAATTGATTTATTATCAATTTTCTTATTTTCAACCAAAATACCTACCCCATTTTCAATCTCATCAAAACTGTTTAGTAAATTAAAACTTAAAACCGGGAAAGCATTATTATCTTGTTTCTTGTAACTCTTATTATTTAAAACTAATAAATCAATATTATTTGAATTCTCATTAATAAGTCCTATCCCAGCAGATTCCCAATATGGATGATACTTTATTTCAAACCCATACTCTTCATTCTTATAAGTCTGCCAGTCTGCTGTTTCATCTTCCTGTACTTGTTTTTGTAAATTCAATACTTTCTGCTCTAAAGCCAATTTTTCTGTTTCGTTTATAGTTTTTTGATAAGTCCACACCACCCAGCCAACTAAAACAGCTGCCACCAAAACCCCAATCAAAATCCATAACCATGTTTTGGATTTTTTAGTTTCTAGTTCTGGTTGAACTTCTGATTGAATTTCTAAATTGTTTTGTTCTTGTTTTTTTGGATTCATAAAATTTTTGGTTAATTTATAAATTTTTATTTAATTAAATTAATAATTAAAGCTATTATTTATTGTATCTTTATTCTTATCTTCATTTTACCCCACTTGCGCTAAAAAAGCAAAAAAATGTTATAATAAAATTAATAATAAATTTATGCTAAAAATAAACAAAATTCAATTAGCCCTGATCTTAATAATCCTAATCTTTCTTGCTATCAAAATTCCGCAGATTGATTTTCGCTATGGCGATGAAAATATTTATTTTCAAATGGGGAATTTAATTGCCCAAGGCCAAATGCCGTATCAAGATTTTTTTCTAGCTTCCCCGCCTTTGCAAGTTCTGCTAATTGCTTTAATAATTTTTCTTTTTGGTTTTAATATCTATTTATTAAAACTAATTCCTATTTTATGTTTGATTGGCTCTGCTATATTTATTTATAAAATTCTTGCAAGTCAAAAAGAAAAATTAGCAGGAGTTTTTGCTAGCTTTTTGTATTTGTTTTCATTTTTAATTTTAACTACCAGCGACTATTTTTCTGGCGTGCATTTGACTATTTTTTTATGCCTTGTTTCGCTTTATTTAATTTGTAAAAATAAACCGGTCTGGGCTGGTCTACTATCTGCTTTAGCTTTGCTAACCCGCTTTTATGCTGCGCCAATTATACTTGCTTTAATAATTTTTATTTTATTAAACAAAAATAAACGCAAACATTTTTGGAAATTTCTTTTAACAAGCGGTTCAATTTTTATTGGCATTAATTTAATTCTATATTTAATTTTTAAACAAAACTACATATCAGATGTTTTGCTTTATCATCTGCTAAAATTTGAAGAACAATCACGGCTAATGGTTTTACAATTTTTTCTAAACTGGGACTGGCCTTTGTTAATTTTGGCTGGCTTGTCTTTTTTTATAATTAAAATCAAAAAATTAATTTTGCCAATAATTGGCATTATAACTACTGGATTATTTTTATATTTATTTAAAGATATTTATTATTTATATTTTAATTTGCTTTTGCCTTTTATCGCTATTTTAGCTGGTTTGCTTTTAGCCAAAATTATAATCATCTCACTTAATTATCAAAAATATTTTGTTTATTTTATTTCAGGCGGAATTATTTTAGCGCTTGCTCTTTTGTCTTTTAGTCATATAAATTTTTATCTAAAAGATCATGCTAATTCAGCGCGCATTGATTATATTAAAGATTTAAATAATTTTATTATTCAAAACAGCAATCAAGAAGACAAAATTTATGGCTCTTTTGAAATTGCCCCGCTCGTAGCAATAATGACCAATCGCCAAATTGTTGGCAATTTTATTGATACTAATAACAAAACTTTTTCCACTAATATGTTTGATTTAACTGAAAGAGAAAAAATATTAGCCAAAGAAAAAGTAAAATTTATTATTGCTAAAACTCTAGTTAATCAAAAAGGACAATTATTAGAACTTGGAGGTTTTATTTCTCTTAATTTTTTAAACTCTCACTGCCAAGTCGCAAAAACTTATCCAATTAAAAAAGACTACTATTCAAATCTCCTAGTAGTCTGGGAATGCAGATTTTAAATTGTTTCAAGCCCAAAGCCAAAACCTGACTCTCTAATTATCAAATTGATTTAACAGTTTCCTTAACTTTTTGAGTTGCTTCAATTGTTTTGGTTTGGTTGCATAATTTTAATATAAATCTTTATTTTTTGCTTCTTTGTTTAAACAAATAATATTTCTGTTTATTAACATTCCTAAAACAATTGTTAAAAATAAATGATATTTAATTTTAGATTCATTTATGTCAATTTCATTATCAACTATTTCTTTTATTAATCCATTTAATTCTTTGTTATATTTAATATCTTTTGTAATTTTATTTACTTTTTCTTCTTCAAAATCAACAAAATTACTTTCCGTATTTAATTTTAAAATTTCACTATAAAATAATAATGACAAAGACATTCCCAAAAAAGCAAACAAATTATTTCTCTCTTCCAAATCATTTATATCTTCACTTAAACACTGGTCATTAGAAACTCCAATCAATATTTTTTTTAAATTTTCATCTTCTAAAAGTTTTTTCATTATTTCATTTATTTTTTCTTTTTTATTCATAAAATTTAACTTAATTTTTTTCTTTAAATTCTAAATCTTTATTTCTCCAAACCTCAACTCTCCATCGCATATATAAATCTTTATATTTATCGTTTAAAAAATCCCTTAAATAATTTCTAAAAGAATATTTTTCTAAATAAAAGAAATCAATATCATCAACATATGGCATTTCTTTTGAAATTGATTTTATTACTGATAACATTTTTTTATATTCTTTTTTTCTTATTCTATAATGAATATACATTAACAAAAAAGTCAAACAAAATACACCGAAAGTAGAAATAATCGCTGGAATAAAATTATTAAAAAATAATTTTTTTAAATAATCCATAAAACTATTTAATAATCTTTTGTTATTTCACAAATATATAAATTTAATTTTTTATCTAATTTACAATTTTTTCCACACTCTGATTTATTATCTTTTCCAAAATAAATTTTATCATTAAATTCAATTTGTCTTTGGCACTCGCTTTCACTTTTTAAATTATCAGCAATCACCCACTCTGATTCACAAGTTAAGCATCCATCAGGATAATAAAACATTGTCCATTTTAAATTATTTTTTTTAATTATAAAAAAACAAACAATCAATACAACAATAAATATAACAATCAAATGTCTTTTGTTTTTAAATTGTAATTTTAATTTTTTCATTTTTAATTTTTCATTTACTAAGGTCTAATCCTATTTATCATCCTTGGAAAAGGAATTGTTTCGCGGATGTGGTGGA
>CAZFWC010000029.1:0-7900 GCA_964522515.1 uncultured Gammaproteobacteria bacterium
TTTCATGTCTGTATTTTAACAGAAAATGGTTGGATTTAAAATGCGTTCACTATATCTACTCATCCAGTTAGCTAACAAAACAAAAATCAGCCATGCTAAAAGAATAAGCAAAATAAATTTTAAATTTGGATTTGGAGCAACTGCTTCATCAACTAACTGACCATAAACCAAAGGAATAAACGCAGAAATTACTGATGAAAAAGTAGCTAAAAAAATACACCGCCACACCATTTTTTTGTGTGGTTTTAAATATTTCCAAAGTAATTTTATTAAGTCTTTAAATTTCATAACTATTTCTCCTGTTTTTATGTTTTGAAAGAGTTTCTAACAGGATAACACATGAATTTTATTTTGTCAAACAAAAATTTTACCCAACCGGCACTTCAAAAATAAACTCGCTTCCTTTTCCATCACCTTCTGATTCAACCCAAATTTTACCATTGTGCAATTCAATAATTTTTTTAGCAATAAATAATCCAAGCCCAGAACCAGAAGTATTAATCTGAGTAATTTTTCTGCCACGAATAAATTTATTAAATAATTCTTTTGCGTCTTCTGAATCAACTCCAATTCCAGAATCTTTAACACTAAATTTAACTTTATTATTTTTTAATTCAGCGCTTACAATAATATTTCCTTTTTGAGTGTACTTAATTGCGTTGTCAATTAAATTTAAAATCACATCTGCTAATTTATCACGGTCAGCTGAAATTTCTAATTTATTTTTAAAATTTATAAATTCTAACTTTAAATCTTTCTTTTCTGCTTCAATTTTTAATTCTCTAATTATTTCATTAACTAATTCAGCTAAATCAAATTTCTTTTTTTCAATTTTAAGCCGACCAGATTCAATTCGTGAAACATTTAAAAAAATATTAATTAACCTAACCAAACGATTGCTGTTGTTAAAAATATCAATCATTATTTTTTTCTGCTCTGGTTTTAATTCGCCAAAATCTCCATCTAAAAACATTGATAAATATCCTTTGATTCCAGTTAAAGGGGTTCGCAATTGGTGCGAAGTAATTGAAACAAATTCTGTCTTTGCCTTATCAAGTTTTTTTAATTTAACATTTGCTTCACGCAAATCTTTTGTTGCTTTTGAAACTTCTTTTTTAAGTTTCTCGCTAAAACGCAAAGATTTTTGATAAAGTAAAGAATTTTGCAAAACAATTGCTGTTTGAGATCCAATAACTTGCAAAACTTTTAAATCTTCTTGATTATAAATATCGCCAGATTCTTTTGCGCCTAAGACAATTAAGCCAATCATTTTATTTTTAATATTTAAAGGCGCTAAAATTTCTATTTCTAAATTTGTTAATAAATCAATTGTTGATTTTGATTTTTTATAAAATAAACTATTTTTAATTTCTTCAATAATTAAAATTTTGTTTTGTTTTGCAAATTTGTTTTGCAAATTTTTATCATTAAAAAATCTTTTTTGCTGATTAATTTTAAAATTAAAATTGTGTTGAACAAAATATTCATTTTTCTTTTCATTAAAAATTAAAATTCCAACTGCTTTTGAATGAAAAGAATCAACAAGGGTTTTTGAAATTAAATTGCAAATTTTATTAATATCTAAACTTGACCGCAAATTATTTGATAAATTAGTAATCACTTCTTGGCTGTCGTATAAAGATGAAAAAAAATATTTGTTTGCGATTTTATAAAAAAAGTTTTTAAGCGGAATAAAAATTAAAATTGCTAAAATAAAAATAAATACATTTGCTGTTGTGTTTATCCAGTCTGCAAAATAAAATTTTGTAAAAATAAATTCAACAATTGTGTAGCCTGTTAAAATTATTGTTAATGGAGCTAAATAAACAAATGATTGCCGTAAAACAAGTTTGATATCCATTAGATGATGCGCTACAATCGCGTAAGCTAAAATCATTGTAAATAATACGCCAGAAATATAAGAAAAAGGATAAATACTAATTTTGTATGCCGGAAAATAAGCTGTTGAACCAACTGTAATTAAAATAAAGAATGCAATAAAAACATATTTGGATTGATTTTTTTTAGAAGCATTTTTATTTTCAATATAATGTTTATAAAAATTATAAAGCACTAAAGCTAAAAAGAAAAAAAACTGAAGTAAAAATAAATGATGAAAAAATTTTGCTTGAGAATGCACACCCCAATTATATTTAAAAATATCATCTACAAAATATTGAGTACGGCTTAAAACTAGAAAAACAAATCCTAAAATATAACTAATAACAATTAATATTTTTTGTTTTTTAGTTTTTGTCCAAACAACGCTAAAATGATACATAAAAGCTGGAACAAAAACTACTCCCATATAAATAAACCTATCCCAAAATATAGCTTGTTCATTAGTTTTACTAATAAACATCATAAAAGTCCCTACTAGCCAAATAGTAACACCAACAGAAAGCAAGAAAAAAACACGGTGGATTATTGAATTTTTATTTTTGCTTACAACAAATATTCCTAACCAAAAAACAAAAATACTACTTAATAATGGTAAAATATTTAGTAATTTCATAATTTTATTATAACATTTTTATAAATAAAATAAAAAACCCGGAATTTATTTTTTAAACCCGGGTTAAAATTTTTATTATTTTTTTAACTTATTTAATGTGCTGAAGTTTAAAACCTTCCTGACAAGCAAGTTGTAAAGCTTCAACAGGATTAGTTCTGTTATATTTTTGAAAAATATACCCGGCAAGAAAACAGGCAAACAGTCCGTGTTGTTTTGTATCGTAAAGTGGTTTTTCCCAAGTTAATTCTGGATGCTCAAAAATTCCAAGTTGTACCCATTTAATAGCCAACTTTTTACAGACATCTTTATAAACCGTGGGTCTGGCAACTTCAAGACACAATTTTATTCTTAAATTTTTAAAATTTTCTTTTTCTAATAACTTATAATGTATTGAATTCAAAAGCTGAGTAGTTCTAAAACCATTGTTAATTTCTTCAAAACTAACAGGATTAAATGGCGTATTAATAAATTTTTTTACTAATTCTGTCTCATCTCCTCTTGCACTTGGTCGAATTTTATCTACAGGCATAAAATTTTTTAAAAGCTCGGCATTTAATTGAGCAAGACTTGTGGTTCCACCTAAAATTAAAACATTTTTCTTTGGATTTAAAAAATGTTTTTCCTGTTGTAAAATTGCAACTGCGGTTAATTCGTTTCCTCCTAAAAAAATGCAATCTGGAAACATTCTTTTTAATCTTTTTATCATATATTTTGTGCTTGCGCCAAGCACAAAAATAGAAAATCCTTTTTTAACTGCTTCAACAACTAACTGAATAATTTTATTAGTTGCATTAGAAGCTCTTAATTTTTCGCGATCTGTAAAATCGTCGGCAACACAATTAATTGCCCCTAGTGTTGCAATTTTTTTGTCTTTTAAAAAAATGTCTTGCCAAAATTTGTAATCAGCATCAGATCCTTTAAAAACTTGGGTTCTTTCATTTTCATTGGCAGTATTTGAAATAAAAAAAAGTTTATTTTTTAATAAGTTAAAATTTTCCATTTTAGTTCCTCCCTAAAATAAATTGTGAAAAAAATTAAAAAATTATTATTTATTATTTTTAGAATAACATAAATTTAAAAAAATAAAAATAGCTAGATTACTCTGGCCATTTTTCAATAATCAACATTTGTTTTTTACCGGGCAATTCACCCCATATTTTTTCAGTAATAAACGGCATAAACGGATGCAATAATTTTAGACTTGTTGATAAAATTTTATATAAAATATTTTGTACTAATTTTTTATCTTTTTTGTTATCACTATTTAATCTAGATTTTACACTTTCTAAATATTTATCACAAAAATCATGCCAGAAAAAATCATAAATTTCTTGTGACGCTTCGTGAAACATAAAGTTGTCTAAATTTTTAGTAACTTGTTTAATGGTTTTTTGAAGTTTATCTAAAATGTTCTTGTCTTCTTTGATTAAATTAGCTGGATTTAGATTGTCAAAACTAAAAGCCTGCCCGCCGTAGTCCAGTAGGTCTGAGGATTTTTTAGTGTTGGATGGGCGAAGGTGGGTAGGTTGTAAATTTAAAATTACAAACTTGCTCGCGTTCCAAATTTTGTTAGCGAATTTTTTTTGCGCGATAATTTTTTCTTGTGAAAAAGAAATATCATTTCCCTGCCCTGTTCCAAAAACCAAAGCCATTCTAAAAGCGTCTGTTCCAAATTCTTTAATAATTCCCAAAGGATCAACAACATTTCCTTTTGATTTTGAAAGTTTTTGTCTGTCTTTGTCACGCATTATTCCGTGCAAATAGACGAATTTAAACGGAGGTTTATTAGTTAAATAAAAACCAAACATTATCATTCTTGCAACCCAAAAAAATAAAATATCCCACGCCGTTTCCATTACTGTTGTTGGATAAAATTTGTCAAGCAATCCTTGTGTTTTTAAAGTTAAAACAGGCCACTGACCAGATGAAAACCAAGTGTCAAATGTATCTGTTTCTTCAATTAATTTTTTAGATTTACATTTTGGACATTTTAAAATTTTATTCTCCACATCAACAATTATTTCTTCACACTCACAATATTTAATTGGAATTTTAATTCCCCAAACAATTTGACGCGAAATATTCCATGGCTTAATATTTTTCATCCAGTGCATAAATATTTTTTCAAATCTTTGAGGAACAAATTTAACCTCGCCTTTTTTTACAGATTCAATCGCGCGTTTTGCTAAAGAATCAACGCTTAAATACCACTGAGGCAAAATAATTGGCTCAATCGCTGTTTTACATTTGTAGCATTTTGAAACAGGAGTTGTGTAGTCTTCTATTTTTTCTAACAAATTTTGAGATTTTAAATCTTGAATTATTTTTTCTCTAGCTTGTTTTACTTTTAATCCAGCATATTTTTTAGCTGTGTTTTTTGTCATTTTTCCGTCTTTATTAATTATTGAAATTATTTTTAATTTGTGTCGCTCTGAAATTTCAAAATCAACTGCGCTGTGAGCTGGCGTAACTTTTACAGCGCCTGTTCCAAATTCTGGATCAACTTCTTCGTCCGCGATTATTAAAATTTGTCTGTTAGTCAAAGGCAATTCAACTTTTTCTCCAATTAAATTTTTGTATCTTTTATCTTTTGGATTTACCGCAACTGCTGTGTCACCTAACATTGTTTCAGGTCTGGTTGTTGCAACTTGAATAAATTTATTTTTTTTATTTACTAAAGGATATTTTATAAACCACAAATTACTTTTTTCATTTTCGTGCTCAACTTCTAAATCTGACAACGAAGTTTGATGTTTTACGCACCAATTTACAACTCGTTCACCACGATAAATTAAACCTTCGTCATACATTTTTTTAAATGTTTTTTTAACTTCCAAAATAATATCTTTATCTAAAGTAAATTTTTCTTTTGACCAATCACAAGATGCGCCTAGTTTTCGCAACTGATTGTAAGTATTTTTTTTATTTTCTACTGTAAAATTCCACATCATTTTGTAAAGTGTTTTGTTGTCAAAATCAAAACGAGATTTACCTTCTTTTCCAAGTTTTTTTTCAAACACAACTTGAGTTTCAAATCCAGCGTGGTCTGCTCCAGGCAACCACAGAGTTGGTTCTTGTTTCATTCTGTGGTAACGAATCATAATATCTTCTAAGGTAACAAAAATTGCGTGTCCAGCGTGTAAAGAACCATTTGCGTTTGGCGGAGGCATTATTATTGTAAAAGGTTTTTTATCTAAATTTTTTGCAGGTTTAAAATGTCCACCTTTTTCCCAAAGTTGATAAATTTCATCTTCGTGTTCTTGTGAATTGTATGGTCCTTTGGGGAGCATTTTTAAATATTGTCATCCTGATCCCGAGTGCTCGGGAGAAGGATCTGTTTTTAAATTAAATAATTTTATTTTTTCTTTTTTTAATTCTAACTTTTTAAATTATTTTAGTCAATTTTTTCTAAATAAAAAACCAGCAAAAACTTTAAAATTTTTGCTGACTGAAATTGGTCATTTTTATTTTAAAATTTTTTATTATATTCCACCATCATTTTTGTTTCAAGTTCCCAAAATGACTCGTGTGTAAAAGTAAATTCTCTGCCACAATCTTTACAAACAATGATAAGCGGTTTCTTTCCTTTTTTTTCACTATGATTATAACGGAGCTGTTGATTTAAAATAATATATTGCAATAAAAAAGTATGTTCATATTTTTTATAAGTTAGGGAATGATAGTCTGTTGTTGTATCTTTTAAAAAATCTGTGGCTTGTTTGTAAAAACTCCCACTATATTTTCCATCTTTCCCTTTGCAAGCACAGTCTATTATAAAGTGACCACTACCTGCCATATCATATGTAAATTTGGCTTCTGTTGTTTGCAATTCAAGAATTAGCATTATTTTTTCTCCTTGTTTTTGTTATATAAAATAGATTATTTAATGTTTTAATTTTACACTTTCTAAATTAAATGTCAAATTTGTTTTTTTGTAATTTGTAATTTATTTGGAAATTGGAAATTGTATCTTAAAAAATTTATAAAAAAACTAACGACTAATTATTAGATCAGTTTTTAATTTTTTAGTAAATTTCGCAGTAATAAAATATAAAATAATGCATAAAATAATGTTAGTTAAGATTTGGAAAAAAATTGTGCTCC
This sequence comes from uncultured Gammaproteobacteria bacterium, assembly GCA_964522515.1. Classification (GTDB taxonomy): domain Bacteria; phylum Patescibacteriota; class Patescibacteriia; order UBA2196; family UBA2196; genus CAYNCE01. The sequence continues at coordinate 6,620 of CAZFWC010000029.1, forward strand.
AGTTAAAAATTATAATTTGTTCAAGATTGCCAAACCAAGAAAAAAGTTTTTGCGCTAAAAATAAAAATCCAATATTTAAAAAAACAGCAATTAAACAAAGGATAAAAAATGATAAAAAAGAACGATTAGTGACAAAATTTTTAGCTAATAAATAAATAATAAAAATAATTAAAAAGAAAGTAATTAAATTTATTCCAAAAGGCAAAATTGAATAAAGATCTAATAAAAATCCACTTACAATTCCCCACAACAAAGCTAGATTTTCATTAAACGCAAAAAGAACAAAAACTAAAATCACTGGCCACAAATTAAAACGCCAATCAAAATTTGCAATCAAACTTTGATGAAGAATAAAAACAAAAATAATTAATAAAATTATAAAAAAATATTTTTTTTGCATATTTTAATTAATGACAATAGACACAATTCTTAAATTTTTTAAATTAACAGGGCTTAAAATCTGAGCGTTTTTAAAAAGTTGATTTTCATTATTTTCAATTTCATCAATTTCTCCAATTAAAAGACCAGCAGGAATAAATTCATCAAAACCTGAAGTCATTATTAAATCATTTTTTTCAATTTCAGCAGTTTTTAAAATATAATTTAAACAAATTGAAATATTATTTTTACCCTCAACAATTCCAGAAATTTCTGATTTTCCAGATAAACTTGCGCTTACTTTGGTTTGATTGTCAGTTAAAAGAAGCAGATGAGAAATTTTATTTTCTGTTTTAATTATTTTTCCAATCAGGGTTCCGTTTTCAACAACAACTGCCATTTCTGGTTTAACTCCATCATTTGCTCCGCGATTTATAATTAAAAGATTAGGATTATTTTCTACTCCAGCAGAAATTACTCGCGCGTTTATAAAATTGTATCCAATTGATTTTAAATATTTATTTTGATTAATTAACAAATCATTTTCTTCTATAAATAATTTCAGTTCAACAATCTTTTGTTCAAGTTGATTTATTTTTTTATTTAATTTTTTATTATCATTAAGAAAATTTTTTCTAATTGTCATTTCTGATAATTCAAGTGAGATATTATTGCTAGTAGAATATGCTACTGATTGAAATGGTTTAAATGAAATAAAAATTAATTGTTCAAATGGTGATAGAATTGAAACAATATGAAAAAAAATAATTAAAAAAATTATTAAAGTAGTTAAAATAAATTTATTTTTAAGAAAAGACATAAAAATTTTAATTAGCAGGAATCAAAAGTTCTTTCATATTTTCTAAATCTTCTAAAATTATTCCAGTTCCGCGAACAACAGCA
>CAZFWC010000030.1:0-7637 GCA_964522515.1 uncultured Gammaproteobacteria bacterium
ATTGAACCCACGACCTTAGCGTTATGAGTGCTACGCTCTAACCAACTGAGCTACCCCGCCACGCTTAGCTTTTTGTTAAAATTTTGCTTGGTGCCGATGGAGAGACTCGAACTCTCACCCCGCAAGCAGGACTGGATTTTGAGTCCAGCGCGTCTACCAGTTCCGCCACATCGGCTTAATCTAATTTTTGGTACAATTTATTATTGTGTCCAGCGCGCCTGCCTGCAGGCAGGCAGGTCTACCAATTCCGCCACATCGGCTGAATAAAAAACAGCCATTTTAAAATAGTTAAATTTATTGTAAATAAAAAAATACTTTTTGTCAATCAAAAAATATGATAAAATATTAATAAATACACAACACAACTAAATTTTAAAATTTTATGTATCTAACTGTTCACGCTCCAACCTCGCTTATTATTGGTTCGCAAATTCAAAATCCTATTTTAGCTTTTGTCTTAGCTTTTATTTTTCATTTTATTTTAGATATTATTCCTCACGATTCAATAAAAACAAAAAACAAAAAATATACAATAAAACAATTTTTTCTAATGGGTGTTGCTGATTTTTGTTGTATTTTAATTTTATTTATTATTCTCTGGAACACAAATAATTTAAAATTAAATTACTCAATTATTTTTGCGTTTTTTGGCGGAATTTTACCAGATATTCTTTGGGGTTTAAATTTATTATTTAAAAGAAAAATTAAAATTCTAAATTATTTCCACAAACTTCACAGCAAAAATGATAAATTAATTTATTCTTATTTACCAACTTGGGTTGCGTTGGTCGCGCAAACTTTATTTTTTATAATTCCACTTTGGATTTATTTAAAAATTATTCATTAGAAATTGCTTGCGCTGCGCAAGAATCAATTGCATTTTGAATGTCACAATCTCCTGCGTCTTGAGAAATAACTTCTGCCCGCATTGTTTCTTGATTTAATTTAAAAACTTTTGAGCAAAGATCAACGCACAATCCACAACCAATACATTTTTCTTGATTTATTTTAATCATACGAGTTTTTCCGCCTTCGCCCCTAGTCCAGGAGTACTCGGGACTACTGGACTACGGCGCCTGTCCGCCGTAGCCTTGGCTAAGGAGGAGATAAACTTTTGTGTTAAAAAAACACAGAAGCCTGTCCGCCGGAGTGTTAAAGAGTTTTTTTATAGAACGAAGGAGGATAGGCGAATTAATTTTTTAATTTTTCAAATTCTTTTCTAATTTGTATAATTAATTTATCTAAAGCTAAATCAAATGCTTCAACAATTGTGTGGTCGTCTTCTGAAGCGCGAAATTGATGCTCTGGAAGTGACAAAAATAATTCAACTTTAAAAGCTTCTTTTTTAGCAAATTTTTCTGATTTAATTTCCAAACGCCCAACTTCTAATTCTTTTTCAGAAATTAATTTTTTAAATCTTTCTATTTTTTTCTGAGTATATTCTTGTAAAAATTTTTTATCTTTTTCAGAAACTTGTTTGTATGAAAATTGAATATTCATAAATTTGTTTTTCCGCCTTCGCCACTAACAACTCTACTGGACTACGGCGGACAAGCGCCGTAGCTAGAGTTTTTTAGGGAGCAAAGGCAGGTAGGTTTATTAATTATAACAAATAATACGCGCCAAGTAAAATCAAAACAATTGCTTCAATTAAAGTCGCCCATTTTGTAAATTTTTCTGAACACAACCAAATATCCATTTTAAAAACAGCAATCAAAAACACAATCAATTCATCCAGCATATAAAATAAAACAAAAATAGAAATATAAATTAAATATGAAAAAGCTGACAAATCTGTTTGCGCTAAAACACCTGCAAACGCAACTGGAATTACAGCTGAACAAGGAAATTCAACAATTGTAATTATCACAGCAAAAACTAGAACCAAACCCAGAACTACAAAAGGATTTTGCGAATTTTGGATATTGTTTTTAATTTTATCTGAAAATGAACTTGTGACTTTGTGCCCTGTGTCCATTTCGCAAACCACACCTTGCTTTTTAAATTTAAAAAATCTTTTTAAAAAATAAACTCCACCGCCAATTGCAAACAAGCCAATTAAAATTTGAAAAATTTTCATAAAAGGAGATAAAAGTAAAAAGAATTTGTACCACAAAACAATAAGCACTCCGTAAATAATTGCTGTAACTAAAATAAATGTTCCACCAAAAATTAAAATCTTTTTTCTTGATTTCAAAACCAAAACCAAACCTAGAATCATAATTAAAGCGCCTAAAGAACAAACATTAAACCCGTCAAGTAAACCAAGCGCTCCTGCTAAAACTGGTAAAGAATATTTTTCTGGATTTATTTCTCCTAAAATCGGTAGTAAAATCTTTTCCTGATCCTGAGTACTTGGGAGAACGGATCCCGTGGAATTTTCACTATCTTTTTGTAGCTCTTGCAAAATTAAAAATTCAATATATTTTCCAGCTCCATTTTCATTATCAAAACCTGGAATAAATTCATCAGCAACAAAAGTTAAAGGAGTTAAACCAAAATATTTTTCAGCATTGTGTTTTTTTAATAAAGGCAATTGTATTTTAATTCCTTCGGGATCATTGTGAGCAAAACGAATTATTTTAACTTGCGAATATTTTATTTCTAATTTATTTAAAAATTTTTGTTCTTCTAAACAATGTGGGCAAGATTCAGAATAAAAAAAATACAAATCTAATTTTTGTGTTTCAGATTCTTTAATTAAATTTACATCTTGATAAATATTTTCTTCAGGAGCAGGAAAAGCTGTTTGTCCAGCAACTGGCAAAATTAAAAAAATAATTAAAAAAAATAGAATAAGTTTGTGTTTTAATTGTTTTTGCATAAATATTTTTAAATTTCCAATTTCCAAGAAACAAATTCCAAATAAATTTCAAACTTCAATTTCCAATATTTTATTTAAATTATTATTTTATATTTTTTTTGAAATTTGAATTTGTTTATAATTTAAGAATTATTTTAATTAGAATTATAAATCTTAACTCCTCCTTCTCCTAGTAATCTTTTTTTAATTTCTGGAATAATTTTTTCAAAATTAATAATTTCCTGAATTCCAGAATCCATATCTCTAATAATAATTGTATCATCCATTATTTCTTTTTGTCCTAAAATTAAAGCAAAACGCACTTTCATTTTATTAGCAATTTCCAATTGATCAGTTAATCCTGTTTTAGAAAACGCTTCTTTAACTTTTATATTTTCCTTGCGCAAATCTTTAAAAAGTTTAGCGCATTTTTTCTTTGCGTCTTCACCAAGTTGCGCGATAAAAACATCGCCTTGAGTTTCGCTTTTTATTTCTCTTCCTGTTTCTTTAATTTTTAAAATCACTCTTTCAACACCACCCGCAAATCCAACTGCTGGAGTTTCGCGTCCATTAATTTGCTCAATTAAATAATCGTAACGCCCACCGCCACCAAGCGCGCCTTGTGTTGCTTGCTCGTCTCCTTTTGCATAAAATTCAAAAGTTGTGCGATTATAATAATCCAAACCGCGAACTAAAAACGGATTTAAATTATATGAAACTTCGCTTTCATCAAGATTTTCTAAAACTTTAACAAAATGATTTTTACATTCTTCACACAAACTATCAATAATTTGCGGAGCTTCTCTTAAATTTTCTTTACATTTTTCTTCTTTACAATCTAAAACACGCAAAGGATTTTTTAATATTCTGTCTTTACAAGTCGCGCACATTTTTTTATCACGCAAATATTTTTTTAATAATTTAATATATTCTTTTCTGCATTCTGGACAACCAATACTATTAATTTGAACATCAATTTCAACACCAAATGATTTATACAACTCACTTGCCATTATAATAATTTGCGAATCAATCTCTGGTGTGCTTGAACCAAGAACTTCAAAATTAAATTGATAAAATTGTCTGTAGCGTCCTGCTTGCGGTTTGTCGTAACGAAAAATCGGACCCCAAGACCAAAGTTTTACTGGTTGTGACCAAGAAATCATTCCGTGTTCAATGTAAGCTCTGGCAACTGACGCTGTAAGCTCTGGGCGTAAAGTTACTTTTTCTCCTCCCCTATCTTCAAATGAAAACATTTCTTTTTCAACAATATCTGTTTCTTTCCCAACTGTTCTTTCAAATAACGCTGAACTTTCTAAAATCGGCGTATCAATTTTTTGATAACTGTAATCTTGCGCTGTTTCTTTAACATTTTTTAAAACAAAATCCCAAAACTTTTGGTGTTCTGGTAAAATATCTTTAAACCCGCGAAGAGTTTGAAATTTAAATTTTGATTTGTTTGATTTTTTTCTACTCATAAATATTCGCTTCCCCGCCTTCGCCTTTAAAAAATCTTACTTTTTGTTGGCTCCATCCCTCTTGGGTGGAGCCTGTTTGTTGCTTTAGAAAAAATTTTTGTTTATTTGACTTAACACGGTGGCTCCACGCGTGAGCGATGGAGCCAACTCGCCTAGATTTTGGGTTTTAATAAATAGGTCTTTCAAAAATTGTAAATCTATTAAGTGGCCAACCGCGCAACCAAGTTTTTCCAATAATATCAGATTTTTTAATTGGTCCAAAAACGCGTGAGTCCAAAGACGAGGTTCTGTTGTCGCCTAAAACAAAATATTCATCTTGTGTTAAATTAATATTTACATCATTTGTAGTTGGCGTATTTTCTGATAAATAAATATTTTCATTTAAAATAAATCCACCTGGATTATCTGTGTTTGTAATTGTTATTTTATTATTTGATATTACAATTTTTTCATTTGGAAGTCCAATTACTCTTTTAATAAAAAAATCACTTGGATTTTTTGGATATCTAAAAACTACAATATCTCCTCGTTGTGGATTATTAAAACGATAAGAAATTTCATCAATAATTAAATATTCGTGATCAAAAAAATTCGGTTCCATTGATGCGCCTTTAACATAAAATGGTTGGATTAAATAATATCTAATTGGAACAATAATAATTAATGAAATTATTATAATTTTTACAGTTTCCCAAATAAACGATTTAATTGAATCAAACGCTTCTGATTTTTTTGATGGAGAATTAAAACTTGGTTCACTTTCTGGAACTTCTGAAAAATTTGTGTTTTGATTTTCGTTTTGTTCTTGCATATTTTTTTCAGCCTGTCCTGAGCGACTTTTTAAAGTTGTTAAGAGCCGAAGGATCTAAAAAATTAAAAACTATATTTCAAAATAATAATTAAGGCCCCCCTTCAAGCCCTCCCCCTCCGCTAGCTGTTTCGTAACTTGGTGACGAATTTGGATTTTTGGAAGAATCATTTATTACTAAAAATCCTATTAGAATCCATAAACCAAAAAATAAGATAAGACCAATGATAGATAGTTTGCTCATATATTTAATTTTAATTAATTTATAAAATATTTTTTATTTTAAAATCCACACAACAATTATACACATAATACCACACACAAAAAATTGACGCAAATAATTAAAATAGTTATAATTTAAAAGTAAACTTATGGAAAATTATTATTCACAAAACAATTTAAATTATCAAACCCGTCCAAAAAATAAATTTTGGCGATTTTTTAAAATTATTTTTTTCATATTTTTAGTCACAATTATTTTACTTTCAGTTTTTTCTTACAAAGTAATTTTTTCTCAAAATTCCGCGTTAGGAAGTATCGGTCGATTGCCAGTAATTAAACAATTTAGACAAATTTTAGGAATGGAAAAATTGCAAGGCGAACTTGACGACAGAATTAATTTTCTAATTCTTGGTCAGGGCGGAATTGGACACGACGGACCTTTTTTAACTGACACAATTATTTTTGGTTCATTAAAATTATCAACAAATGATGTTGCTTTAATTTCAATTCCACGAGATTTTTATATGAAAATTGAAGACAACGGATGGCTAAAAATAAATACCGCAAATTCAATTGGTGAAACAAATAATTATAAAGGCGGGGGTTCAGCTTACACAGCAAAAATTATTTCTAACACTTTTGATTTGCCAATTCATTACTGGATGCGAGTTGATTTTAATGCTTTTGAAAAAATAATTAATGATTTAGGAAATATTAAAATTTGTGTGGACAATTCTTTTGAAGATCAACTTTATCCAACTAAAGACCACAAATATCAAACAATTGCTTTTGAATCTGGGTGTCAAACAATGAACGGAGAAACTGCTTTACAATTTGCTCGCTCGCGTCACGGAAACAACGGCGAAGGTTCTGATTTTGCAAGAGCTCGGCGACAGCAAAAAATTATTTTAGCTTTAAAAGATAAATTTTTTAGTTTTGGAACTTTAACTTCTCCGCAAAAAATTTATAATTTAATAAATACTTTAAGTTCCCACATTCAAACCAATGTTAGTTTTGCGGAAATTCCGCACTTTTTAAAAACAGCGCAAAATATCAATCCAGATAATATTAAACAAATTGTTTTGGATAATTCTCAACAAGGGCTTTTACGAAATTCTTACACGCAAGAAGGAGCTTTTATTCTTTTGCCAAGAACTGGAAATTTAAAAGAAATTCAAACTCTTGTTAAAAATATTTTTATTTTAAAAGATCAAAGCATTGAACCAGTTAATGTTGTTATTTTAAACGGGACAGAAATTGAAGGTTGGGCTTTAGAAACTAAAAATTATTTGCAGGATTTAGGTTTTAAAATTTTATCAACTCAAAATTCACCGCAACAAACTTATGAAAAAACAGTGGTTTATAAAATTAAAGATAAATACAATAAAGACGCTTTGGAAATTTTAAAAAATGGCTTAGACGCAAATGTGACAAAATATATTCCTGAATTTATTAATAAAGAAAATATTGAAAATTATTCTAACGCGGAATTTATTGTTGTTTTAGGTTCAAAAGAATTACCTGAATCTGTTTTAGATAAACCAGAAAATATTGAAGAAGAAAAAATAGAAGAGGAATAAAAAAATAAATTTTTGGAAATAAAAAAGCCCTCAAGAATTTTCTTGGGGGCTTTACAATTTGAACTTTGTAAAAATAAATTTTGTAAATTCAAAGTTCATAACATATATTTTAAAAAAAATTGGTCAGGGTGTTGTAAAAAATAATCACCATTTTCTTTTAAATCTTTTACGGCTTCAAGATTATTTTTGCCTGTAAAAAGACTTAATTGATAAATCATTTGAATCTTTACATAATTTTTTGGTCCAAAAACAATTGCGACCAAAATCATTGATAAATTAATTATCGCTGACCAAATGCTTTTTAAAATGCCAACAATATAAAGTTTAAACATTTTTTTCTCCTTAAAAAAGTTCAAAAAAAATATTAATTATTATCTTCCACAGCATTTCTTATATTTCTTTCCACTACCGCACGGACACGAGTCGTTGCGACCAATTTTTAAAAAAAAATTTGGTGAAACAAATTCAATCCCACTTACCACTTCATATTTTTTAAACTCTGGCTGATTTTTATTTTTTAAAGCCAGAGCAATAACTGGTGGCAATAAATTTATAATTCCAGAATCCAATTCTTCAAGACTACAAATTTTAATTAATCTTGAATTTGGATTAAAATCAGGAAGAACAAGAATTTCTTCCTGACTAAAAAATTTTTTAAAACCAGAACTAGGAACAACACTAAGTCTGTCTTTTATTTCATTTTTTCTTATCATTTTTCCCTCTTTTTTTAGTTTTTAAAGTGATTT
>CAZFWC010000031.1:0-7523 GCA_964522515.1 uncultured Gammaproteobacteria bacterium
CACCTCTCAATTTTTATGAATAAATTTAGTTATTTTTTTTAATTGAATTGTTAAAGACCTGCGTTTTTAACTACTAAAATAATAGCACAATGCGTTAACTTTGTCAAATTTTTATTTTGGTGTTTTTATATTTTTATGTTTGTGTGCTATAATTATTTTATGAACAATAACTCAACAACTAATCAAGCGCTGGATGAATTAACAAAACAGCTTGAAGAAGAACTGGGGAAAGAAAATAATGGTCAAGCGATTAATTTAAATAATTCTGAAGAGGATAAAGCAGATGAAATTTTAGAATTGGAAAAAGATATTAATGAATTACAAGCTTTATCAAAATCTAATGATTTTGATAAATTAGGAGTGTTACCTATGTATGTCATCTTGTTCAGTTAAAATTAGATATATTTTATATATTTTATATTTGCTAATCTTGTATTCATATTTAAATCAATTGCCACTAAATCAAACCGATAATCCTGAAAAGCTGGAAAACCTTTTTTCGATAAATATCTTTCTGCGGCGCATTCTAAAAAATGTCTTTTAGCTTCATCAACTGCGTCTTCTGGAGTTCCAAATTCATTTGAAGTGCGAGTTTTAACTTCAACAAAAACAATATCATTTGATTTTTTGTCTTGCGCGATAATATCAATTTCTCCGCTTTGAATATAAAAATTGCGTTCTAAAATTAAATAATCTTTTTTCAACAAAAATTTAGTTGCTAAATCTTCGCCAATTTTACCAAGTTGTTTTTTTGAAAACATTTTTAATCTGAATTTATTTTAATATTTATCTTAATCTATTTTACTTTACCAATAAAATTTAAATAAAACAAATTTTGTATTTTAAATTAAAAAATAAAAAAATCCCAAATTAATCGAGATTTTTTGGTTTAAATAAATTTTAATATTAACTTTTAGAAATATTTACTAAAATTCCACTTCCTGCCATTAAAATCATTAATGAAGTTCCACCAAAACTAACAAAAGGCAAAGGCACACCAGTCAAGGGAAGGATTCCAATCATTGCTCCGATATTAAAAATTGCTTGTCCCCCAATCCAAACAGCTAAACCAACACAAAACAATCTAGCAAAATCATCTGGCGCAAATTTTGCGATTTTTAAAATTTTAAAAATAAAATAAAATAATAAAATAATAAATAAAGTGGAAAAAACAAAACCTAACTCTTCTGCCATTATCGCAAAAATTGAATCACCAGGTACTTCGGGCAGATATTCAAATTTTTGCAATGAGTTGTTAAAACCCAAACCAAACAAACCGCCAGAACCAACTGCGAGCAAAGCTTGATTAATGTGATAACCAATTCCTTGCGTATCAATTTCAGGATTTATAAAAGCAGTAATTCTATTTAACCGATAAGGAGCGAGTTTAATTAAACTTGTCAAAATTACGGAACTAAGTAAAAATAAACTAATTAAATGCGACCACTTAGCTCCTGCTGTAAAAAATATTCCAACTGCGATTAAAACAATAATTGACATTGTTCCAACATCTTGCTGAAACGCGACTAATCCAGCAGTGACTCCAAGTAAAATTAAAAACGGAACAAAACCGTGAGAAAAACTTTTAATGTGATCTTTTTTTTTTGCCTGCCCGCCGTAGCCTTGGCGAAGGCGGGAAAACCATGCTGATAAATAAATTATTAAAATTAATTTCATAATTTCAGCTGGTTGAATAGTGGCAAAACCTAAATTAATCCAAGATTTTGCATTATTGTGTTCTTTTCCAATGCTTGGAACAAAAACTAAAATTAAAAGAACTAAACTAATTAACAAAAGCCAAACAGCATTTTTTTGCCAGAATTTGTAAGGAATTTTTGAGCAGAGAAAAAATAAAAACAACCCAGGCAAAAAACCAAATAAAAATTGATGTTTAAAATAATAATAATTATCTCCAAAATTTGTAAAACCCACAACTGATGAAGCTGAAGCTAATATTATTAAACCAAAAACAACTAAAATAAAAAAAAATGCGATCAAAGAAATATTATTTTTTTTAATTTTTTTTTTGTGTTTCATAATTTTTTAATCAATTCTTTAATCATCCCATCAAAATTTCTTGAGCCCATAAAAGCAACAACATCATTTGGTTTAGCTAATTTTAAAATATTTTGTAAAATTTTGTTGCTGTCTGGTTGATAAATTACTTTTGGTTTCCTACGACTGAAGTCGCAGGCCTGCCCGCCGTAGCCTTGGCGAAGGTGGGTTAAATATTTAGTTAACTCACTGCCAGACACATCATAAACTCCTGGCTTTTTTTTGTATTCAGTTAATTTTGGAATAAAAACTTTATAGACTCCGGTAAAAATATTGCTATAATTAGGCATACATTTTAAAGCTCGACCTCCGCGATTAGGTTCAAAAACTACAAATATTTTTGAATTTGGAAAATGCTTAACTAAAGCTTTAACAGACGCTTTTGCTTTTGATGGTGAGTGAGCAAAATCATCAATCACAGTAATTTTATTTTTCACAGATCTAACTTCTAATCTTCTTTTTACTCCTTTAAAAGTTTTCACAGCTTGCTGAATTTTTTTAAATGGTAATTTTAATTCACTAGCTAAAGTAATCGCTGCACACCAATTTTCTAAATTAAAATCTCCAATAAGTTGGGTTTGAAATCCGCCAATTAATTTTTCAGATTTATATAATTCAAATTCAGTTTTTTTATTTTTAGTAAAAATATTTTTTACATTATATATTTTTTTATTTTTATATTTTATGTTTTTATTACAATTATAAAAAATAATTTTACATCTAGCATGCTTCAAAACCTCATCTAAATTTTCTCCTCCCAACTTGGCAACAATCAATCCATCTTTTGGAACTGATTTAACTAATTTTTTAAATACATCAATGTAAGATTTTTTTGTTTTAAAAATATCAAAATGATCCCACTCAGCTGAAGTTAAAATCAAATATTTTGGATGATAATATTTAAACTTTGGTGAATAGTCCCAAGGTGAAGCTGCTGGGTATTCATCACCTTCTACAATTGACCAATTTGATTTTGTTAATCTTGCTCCGTGATTAAAATTTAAAGGCAAACCGCCCAAAAGATAATTAGGATTTTTATTTGCGCGCTCAAACAGCCAAGAAACCATCGCTGTGGTTGTTGTTTTGCCGTAAGTTCCAGCAATAACTACTGAATTTTTTTTAATCAAATATTTTTCTAACAATTTTGGAAAATGTTCTAATTTAATTTTATTTTTTCTTGCATATTTTACTTCTGGATTTTCATCAGAGTAATGCGCGTTTCCAATTATTATTTCATCTGGTTTCCCAATTTTTTCTGGATTAAATGGAAAATAATATTTAATTTTATTTTTTTTTAAATAATCACTCATTGGTGGAAAAATTTCTTTTGGTTCGGAGCCTGTAATTTTAAATCCTGCCTGCCTAAAAGCAACAGCGATTGAAGCCATTGCTGTTCCACCTATTCCAATAAAATGAATGTGTTTTTTGTTTTTCATAAATCTACATTTTATCAACAACTTGAATCCCTAAAAGACATAAACCATTTTTAATTACTTGAGCAACAGCTAAAATTAAACCCAGTCTCTCTGTCTGGATTTCTTTTTCTGATTTTAAAATTGGCACTTGCTCATAAAAACAATGAAAATCACTAGCTAAATTGACTAAATAATTAGCAATTATATTTGGCTTGTATTCTTTTGATGATTGTATAATAATTTCTTCAAATTTCGCTAAATTTTTTAAAATTAAAATTTCTTCTTCTTTTTTTAAATTTCTAAAATTTTTATTTTCTGGTTTTAATTTTGTTTTATTTAAAATGCTTTGAATTCGCACAAAAGTATATTGCAGATAAGGAGCTGATCCACTTTCAAAACTCAACATTTTTTTCCAATCAAATAAAATATCTGTTGTTCTGTTTTGAGATAAATCATTAAATTTTAATGCGCCAATTCCAATTATTTTTGCAATTTTATTTCTTTCTTTTTCAGATAAATTTGGATTTTTATTTTTAACAATTTCTTTTGCTTTGACAACAACTTCATCAATTAAATTATCTAGCTTAACTACTTTTCCTTTTCTAGTTGACATTTTCTTTTTGTCTTCATCAAGAATTAAGCCAAATTTAATGTGCTCTAATTTTTCTTTTCCAGAAAATTTTAAAAGTTCGTTGGCTTTAAAAAGTTGTTCAAAATGTAAGGCCTGCTGATTCGCTACCACATACAAACATTGGCTTGGATTATATTTTTCGTGTCGATATTTAATAGTTGCTAAATCAGTAGTTAAATACAAAAAAGTTTTATCCGATTTATGAATCATCCCAGGCGGTAAATCAAATTTGTCCAAAGAAATAACAACAGCGCCTTCGCTTTCTTTAGCTACTTTTTTTTCTAACGCTTTAACAACAATATTATCTAACATTTTATGATAAAAACTTTCTCCAAGCCACAGATCAAAAGGTCGAATATTTAATTTTTTATAAATTTTTTTAAACTCATCCAAACTAATTTTATAAAAATATTGCCATAAATCATAATTAATTTTATTTTTATTTTGTAGTTTTTTAAGTTCAGCTTTTGCTAAATCTCGAATTTCAGGATTTTCTTTTTCTTTTTCCATAAAATTCACATACATTTTTTCAAGGTCATCAATAGTTAAATCTGTTTTCTTTTTTTCTCCATATTTATTTTTATATTCATACAACAAAATTCCGTATTGAGTGCCCCAGTCTCCAACATGATTGTCGCTAATAACTTTATAATTTAAAAATTCAAAAATTCGCGCCAAAGAATCACCAATAATTGTTGAACGAAGATGTCCAGCGTGCATATTTTTTGCTACATTTGGCGCAGAATAATCAATAATTATTATTTCCCTTTTTCCAATTTTAGATGAGCCAAACCTTTCTTTTTCTTTTAAAATCTCTTTTATTTTTTTATTTAAAAAATCTTCAGATAAATAAAAATTAATAAAACCAGGTTTAACTAATTCAATTTTTGCCCAGTTAGGCTGGGTTTTAAAACCCAGCCTAAAATTTTCAAGCTCTCTTAATATTTCTTTTCCTGCTTCCATTGGATTTTTATTTAATTTTTTCCCTAAAACCATTGAAATATTGCACGAATAATCTCCTAATTCTGGTTTAGGTGGGTACTCAATTTGAAATTCAATATTCTTTAATGAATATTTTTCTTTTAATACTTGATTAATTTGTTTTTTTATTGTATCTTTGATAATCATAAATTTATTTTAATTAAATTTATTATATCCTAAAATTTGATATAATAAAAGTATGTCGCCTAATCCTCCTACGCCCCCAATCCCAAAAAAACTTTAGCTACGGCGGACAGGCTCCTGTGTTTTTTTAACACAAGAGTTCCTGCCTGTCGGCAGACAGGTATCCGCCGTAGTCCAGTAGAGTTGTTAGGGGCGAAGGCGGGAAAACTTAATATGAAAATTATAAAAAACAAAAAAGCATATTATGATTACAAAATTTCAGATACTTATGAGGCTGGTTTGGTTTTGTCCGGACCAGAAGTCAAATCAATTAAAAAAGGTTCTGTTGATTTAAAAGGAGCATATATATCAATAGATGAAAATATGGAAGCTTGGCTAGAAAAAATTTATATTTCGCCTTACAAACCAGCTCGCGCGATACAAAAAAAATATAATCCTCATCAATCTAGAAAATTATTATTAAACAAAAAACAACTGCGTTTTTTAGTTGGAAAGCAAAAAGAAAAAGGCATTTCAATTTTACCTTTAAAAATATATATTAAAAATCGTTTAATCAAATTAGAAATTGGGGTTGGCGCTGGCAAAAAGAAATTTGACAAACGGGAAGATATTAAAAAAAGAGATTTTGAAAGGAAGAAAAAAAGATTAGGAGTTTAATTTATTTACTAACGCGTAAATTTGCCAAAATTGTCAAGAGGAAGTACAATTAAATCAACACTTAAAACAAAAAAACATTAACACACTTGTTTAAAATAATTAATTGTGAAAATTAAAGTGTTCTGGTTTTTTAATAAAATTATGACAACTCTAGACAAAATACAACAAATTAAATCATTAGATAAATCAGAAATGGCTGAATATATTTTAGAAATGCCAAAACAGATTAAAGATTCATTAGAAAAAATAAAAAAAATAAATTTTCCTAAAGATTGGAGCAAAATAAAAAATATTTGTCTGTGCGGGATGGGAGGATCAGCAGTCGCTAATCATTTAATTACAAATTTACCTAAATCAAAAAGAAAAATACCAATGTATGTGATGCGTGATTATGAAATTCCTGCTTGGGTTAACAAAGATACTTTGATAATTTTAACTTCACATTCTGGCGCGACAAAAGAAACAATTTCAGCTTTTAAATATTCTGCTGTTGCTGAAGCTAAAATTTTTATTATTGCTGAACGCGGACAATTAGAAAAACTTGGCGCAAAAGAAAATGCAGTTGTTTTTGATTACAACACAAAAGCTACCCCGCGAGCAAGTTTAGGTTACCAGCTTGGAGCAGTTTTTGGCGCTTTGAAAAAATTAAATATTTTAGATTGTGGTTTAGAAAATGCGATTAAATTATTAGAAAAAATAAATAAAAATTTAAAACCAGAAATTAAAACAGAAAATAATTTTGCAAAACAATTAGCTTTTTGCGCTTTAGACAGATTACCAATTATTGTTGGCTCTGGAATTTTAGAATCAGTTGTTTGGCGTTGGAAAACTCAAATTAATGAAAATGCGAATCAATTTGCGTTTACAGAATTTTTGCCAGAGGCAATGCATAATGCTGTGCAAGGTTTAGATTTACCCACACGATTTCAAGATGATTTAATTTATTTTATTTTGCAAAATACTTTTGATAAACCAGAATTAATTAATCAATTTGATAAATTAAAATCAGTTTTGCAAGAGAAAAAAATTCGTTACGAAATAATAAACACAGAAGGCAAAGATATTTTTGAACAAAAATTATCAACTTTAATTATTGGTGATTGGATGAGTTTTTATTTAGCAATTTTAAATAATGTGGATCCAACACCAGTGGAAACGATAACTACTTTAAAATAATTTGTAATCTGTAATCACAACTCGTAAATATTTAAAATAGATTTCTAAATTACGAATTACGAGTTACAAAACTCTATTGACATTTTTAAAATCATTTGTTAAACTAACGACAATCAATTAAATTATGTTTTTTCAATTAGATCCTTCACTTCTAACAACACTAGAAGTCGCTCGGGATGATAACCACTTTATGACAAATATTCTAAATTACATTCAATTAATTATCGCTGTTCTTCTTATAATTTTTATTTTACTTCAAAATAGAGGTTCTGGTTTAGGTTCTGCTTTTGGCGGTTCTGGTGATGTTTATTTAACAAAACGCGGAGCTGAAAAAACAATTTTTATTTTAACAATTATTTGCGCATTTTTATTTATAGTTTTGGGAATTATTAGGATTGTAATTTAAAATAAATTAGCCCTCTTTAGAGGGCTTGAAAAATTAACCTTGCCCTTTTAGGGCTAGG
>CAZFWC010000032.1:0-7460 GCA_964522515.1 uncultured Gammaproteobacteria bacterium
AATTTTGGAATAAATATTGACGAAAATCATGTATTAATTGTTAATACGGACGGTGTTTATAATGGAAATATTTTTGAATTTAAGTTAAATATTAATAATACACAACAAGTACTTTTTCAGGCGGTTAAATATCTTTCAAGGTTAAGAATTACTGGTCATCCAGTACCAAAAAATATTCTGCTCGTTTCTTTGAATCAACGTAAAATTTATGTTTTTGATAGTGGAGATTATTTTGATGAAATCCATAAAATTTATTATGGTGGAGCTAGTAAAAATAATGATGGTTTTACAATTAAAAAACAGCCGATAGAAATTGATTATTTAACAGATGTCGGCGCGGATAAGGTTTTAAAATTATTAAAAGAAAATAATTTTACCAAAATAAAAATTAACGAAGATTGTATTGTTGGATGGGCAGAAAAATATTATCGAGAAAATACAACCGCAAAGAAAGGTGATTTCCTTGATGACAGAGATGGCGGTGAAATTCGCAGACCAATAAAGTTTAAAGATTACATTTTGCCGTTCAAAGAAAAAACGAATATCAAATTTAAATATTTGATGGATAAACTGAATGATAATTTGATAAAGAAAGAACTCGGTGCATTTTTTACTCCACCTGCTTATGCAAAAAAATCTGTAGAGCTTGTTCGTAAGGCAATCAAACTTGTTCCAAAAGGTAACGATTATATTATTTTGGATCGCTGTGCGGGAACTGGAAGTTTAGAGTCAGAACTTTCTCAAGAAGAATTGTTGCATACTATTGTCAGCACTTATGAATATTATGAATACAAAGTTTTGTTAGAACGATTTAATGGACTAGTTCGTCATATTATTCCACCAACTGATGATAATGTAAAATTTTCTGCTGGATTTGTAGCAAATGCGGATGCATTAAGTGAAGATTTTGTAAATAATGAAATTATTAAACAATATATTGATAATCCAAAATGCACAGTAATTTTGTTTGAAAACCCACCATATGCGGAAGCTGGAGCTATTCAAACAAATGAAGCTAGAACAAAAAGAGGAGCTAATTGGAAAAAAAGTTTTATAGCACAAGAAATGAAACAAAAAGTTAAAGGTGTAGCAAAAAATGATTTGGCTAATCTATTTATTTGGTCTGGTTTTGAAAAATATTTACGACATGAGACAGATAGTTACATTTTGTTTTCTCCTGTAAAATATTTTAAAACACAAGATTTAATAAATAAAAAATTTAAAAAAGGTTTTATATTTAATCGTAAACATTTTCACGCTGGGGCATCAGCTTTGTCTTGTGTCTTATGGAATAATAAAAATAATAAGCAAGAAGTTTTTGATTTTAAAATTTATGATATAATAGATGATAAAAAAATACGAAAACAAGATAACAATGAAATTATTTTTTTAAGTAATCTTAAATTAAAAAAGGTATATAATTTACCAAGCAAATTATATGATAAGAGAAGTTTTGATACTGATAAAAAAGGAATTATTTCACAAGCAAATGGTTATGAATATGATAAAAAAACAGGCACAAGAATAAAACCTATTAATAATAAAAATATTTTAGGATATATGATAGTTCAATCTTTTATGTTTGAAAATCCAAGATTAAAAGTTAATTTTACTAGATTGCCGATATTTAATGGTAATGGTTTTTATTTAAGAAGAGATAACTATCTTGAAAAACTGCCACTTTTTGTTGCAGGTAAATACCCAATAGAAGATAAATGGTATGAAAATGGAATTATTGCAACCACTTCGGATGGTGGTGATAGGTATAAAAAAGATAAAATCTTTTTGAAATCATGTTTTATTTTTACATGTCTATCTCGATATAATAAATGCATCTCTTTTACAGGAAGTGACAAAATATTCTATAAAAATGAGTTATGTTTTGACAATAACACATTGTCAAGCGAACAACTTAAAAAATTTAAATTAAATAGCAATGAGAGAGAATTAATCAAGATTTGGGAAAGGGTTTTGGCTGAAGCAAAATCAAAGGAAATAAAAAATTATAATAAAAAATTAAAATATGGTCCTTACCAAATTGAAATAGAATTAAATACATCATATAAAGATGAAAATAATAAAATAGTTTATGATCATCCAACACTTAATGGTGAATTGGAGAACCTTAAAAAGAAGTTGAAGGTATATTATGCAAAATATATCACTTCAAAATTATTCGAATATGAGTTGTTAAAATAGTATTAACCCACTTTTGTATTAGAAAAAATTGTCAGATATTGTGCAAATATGACCATAGAGAAAAATTTTGAAAATAAAATATAAAAAAATAATTAATTAAATATGTAATTCTAAAAAAATAATTAAATTTAAAAAAATATGACACAAGAAATCACAAACGAAAATAATATTCCTATTCCAAAAGCTGTAAGAGCTTTTGGAATTATTAAACCTCGATTTGATCCACAACAGCAAGGATTTATTCCGCCACAATTGGAAATAAGAGGCACAGCTTTTTTATTAAAAGATTTTAACATTATAGTAACTTGTGCACATGTAGTTCAACACCTAATAAATTTACCAGTAGAACTTGCCGGAATGTTAGTAGTAGGAAAAGAGGCGAACTATCAACCTGTCTCTATAGATAATATCGATTTTGTTCATGACTTAGCTGTTTTAAGATTTAGAAAAAATGCCCAAATGCCACAAGAAATGTTTGATAATATGATCAAAACAGAATTTGATAACGGATTATTACTGTCGGATAATGATCCTGTTGTTTCAAATAATGTTATGTATGCTGGTTATCCTTTAGGAAATGTTTTATTAAATGCTAAGCATGACCCAAGTTATTCAGAGGGTATTGTTAGTATGTGTAATCGAGAGAACGAATTTGGTAGAAAAGAGTTTCAAATATCTGGAAGCATAGCAGGTGGTTTTAGTGGAGCCCCAGTAACACTTAAAAACGAACCCAAAAAAGTTATAGGCGTGGTTTCGAATAGTCCAAGCAAAGAAGCTAGCGATGTTGGTATTTTTATGGCAATATCATATATACACATAAAGGCACTTGCTGATTTATCTAACTCATAATTTTTATAAATTTAAAAAATATTTGAAAAAGTAAATTTAAAAAATATGCAAAAAAGAAAAGCAACAAAAACTCAAATTAAAAAAGAAAGAAATCCAAAAAAAGTTGAGTAAGAAATTAATAAAAAGAATTTTTTCCCAAAAGAAAATGAACTTTATAATTATATTCCCTTGTCAAGAGTTTCAAATAGTGGAGAAAAAATTAAAAAGTAGCAAAATGGAAATTAAAGAATTAGGAGAAGTTGCAAAAATAAAAGGTGGTAAAAGAATTCCATTAGGCGAAACATTTTCAGATAAAAAAACAGATTATCCATATTTGAGAGTTACGGATTTTAATCAAAATTCAATCAATTTGAATAATTTAAAATATATTTCAAAAGAAGTTTTTGATAAAATTAAAAATTATACAATTTCAACAAAAGATATTTATATTTCAAACGCTGGAACAATCGGATTAGTCGGTATAATTCCAGAAGAATTAAATAACAAATCATTAACTGAAAATGCTGGAAAAATTACAAACATAAACATAGATAAAATAGAGCAAAAATATTTAATGTATATTTTAGATTCTAAAATTTCTAAAAAACAGATTGATAGAGAATTGTTAGTTGTTGGAGTTCCAAAACTTTCACTTGAAAGAATTTCAAATTTAAAAATCCCAATTCCGCCTAAAGAAATACAAAAACAAATCGTTGATTTAATGGATAATGCCTATAATCTTAAAAAACAGAATGAAGAAAAAGCAAAAAAAATGATTGATGGAATTGACGATTTTGTTTTAGAAAAGTTAGGAATTAAAATGTCCGAGATTAAAGAAAAAATGTGCTTTATTGTTTATTCTAACGAGTTGGAAAATAATAGAATTGACGCAGAATTTCATCAGAAAAAATATAAGATGATTGAGAAAGCTTTGAAAAATGGAAAATATGAATTGCAAAAAATAAAAGAAATCGCTAATTTAACAACAGGGGCAATAATTGACACTAAAAGCTATGTTAAGGAAGGTGTGCCGCTGATAAGAATTCAAAATATTAGTGATGATATATTTTTTAAAAATTTAAAATATATTTCTGAAAATATTTTTAATAAAAATAAACAAGCTCAACTTTTAGCAGGTGATTTAGTTTTTGGGATGTCTGGCACAATAGGAAATGTTGGTGTAGTTCAAAATAATATTGAAAAATGTTTATTAAATCAAAGAATAGCTATTTTGCGAAATATAAAAATTGATAAATATTATTTAAAAAATTTTTTAAATAATGCGATTGCAAAATTGCAATTTGAAAGGATTGGAACGGGCGGAATACAAATAAATATATCCAGTCAAGATATTCTAAATCTAAAAATCCCAATTCCTCCTTTAGAAATCCAAAAAGAGATTGCAAAAGAAGTGAAAAGTAGATTAGAAAAAGCAAAAGAATTAAAAAAATCAGCAAGTGAAAATTTGCAAAAAGCAAAAGAAGAAGTTGAAAAAATTTTATTGAGTTAATGTTTAAATAATAATAAAACCACTGACAGAAATTTTTGAAAATAATCAAATAAAAAGGACTAAACAGATTTAGTCCTTTTTAAAATTAAAATAATTTAGCTAGTAAATCTACAAAAAGCAAAAGAGGAAGATGAATTTTTTATTACATATTTTTTAAATTCATGATTCAACTCGTTGTATTTCTTCTTGCAATTGAACTTGAAATTTATCTTTTACTTTTGTTTTTATTAAATTAATTAATTTAATAACATCTTTTGCATTAGCATTTCCTGTGTTAATAATAAAATTTGCGTGTTTGTCTGAAACTTTCGCATTATTAATTTTAATGTTTTTTAAATTACATTGATCAATTAAACATGCTGATGAAATTGCTTTATTTAATAAAAACTGTCTTGGTAATTTTAAATCAGGATTATTCTTTGTAAATTCAATAAAATTTTTATTTTTTATGTTTTTAAAAATACAACCAGCGCTTGGTTGATTATCTTGTAATATGTTTCGTTGTTGTAAAATTTTATTTATCAGTTTTTGAGATTTTTTTATATTACCTTTTGTTAAATTAAATTTTGCTGAAACAATAATTAAATTATGATTTTGTTTAAATAAACTGGAACGGTATTTAAAATTACATTTCTGTTTTTTTAAATTTAAGATTTTTAAATTTTTAATATTTAAGATTGTAACTGATTCTACAAAGTCGGAAATTTGTGAACCAAATGCTCCAGCGTTTCCACGAATTGCACCACCTAAAGTTCCAGGAATACCATATAAATTTTCCATACCTGTTAATTCTTTTTTCCACGATTTTTTAATAAAGACATTTAGATTAATACCTGTCTTGTGAGTTTATATTTTCTTTCAATTGGTTGGTAAGCATCAGTCACACTGCCTAACAAAACAATTCCTTTTTTAGGATTTTTAATCATTTCCTTTTCTAAAACTTGAGGAGCATTTATTTTAATATCTATAAACTTTCCCCATTCTTCATTAGCGTGACCTGTAAATCGTCTCATAAAACTGGCGTAGCAATAAACACATCCGTGCGAACATCCAACATAAGGATTAATACAATAATCAACCCCTGGAATGTTGCTTTTAGTAAGGATGGTTTTGGATTGGATTTTTTTGATTTTCATAATTGTTATCTTTAACTTTTATCTTTTTTTATTATAGCTTAGTTTAGAAAAATTTGTTATAAAAAAATTGACAGGAATTGTTTTTCAAGGTAATTTTTAGATGTATATTTTGATAATTAACAAAAAAATAACAAGGAGGTGAAATCATGAAAACAGAAAAATTAATATTTCTTGCTTAAATTCTTGTTTTAAAGTATATTTAAAATAGAAATTTGATTAAGAATTTAATTTATAAACCTATGAACAAAACATTTTCTAAAAAATCCACAATTATTATTTTAATCGCTTTGACTTTGTTTACAGCTGGGCTGGCTTATGGTTTATTGATTTTAAGCCAAAAAGACAATAATTTAAGCTGGGAGACTTTGATTAACCACAATGAACCTGTTGTAATAAACGGAGAAATTGATACTAGTGGTTGGGAGACTTATAGGAATGAGGAATATGGATGGGAAATAAAATATCCAAAAGATTGGACTAAAAACGAAGATCAAAATATGCGTTTTTCAGAGGGCGGTTTAGAAGGAAAAGGGATTGGTTTTATATCACCTAAAGAATGTATCCACGAAATTCCGTGTTGTAATGTATTTGTTTATATTTTTGATTATGATTCAAAGTACCCACCATTTAATTTCTATAAAGAAAAAATACATAGCGGAGACGGAACTTTTGTAACAGAAAAACAAACAGAGGAAATAGTGTTAGGTAAAAATCAAGAAAATTTTATCAAAATTACAACAAATCATATTGATTATATTACCATAAAAGATGGAAAATATTTTGAAATAAAAATAGACAATTTTGGTAATCAAATAGAGGAGGAAATAATTATTAATAATATTATTAATTCGTTTAAATTTATAAAATAAAATAAAAATAGTACATTCAAAATTTAAATTTATAGGAGGTGAGAAATAGATAAAAGATTAAGCAAGGCAACAAAGTAGCAGGTTTTTATTAATTAATGTGTAAATGAATTCACACAAATTTAACGGAGGTGTCATGATGAAAGTATTGAAAACAATTTTGGCGGTAGTGGTATTAATTTTATTTACTTTTTTTTCACAAATTACATTTGCTCAAACATTACCAGCAGTAAATCAAGAGATCGTAAATGCAACAAACCAATATCCTAATGGACAATTTGTTGGTGAGTGTAGACCATTTGTTGGTCAAATTTTGCGAGATGCTTCAATTGGTAATAGTTCTGTAGGTGTTGGTGCTGGTTATCGTAAAGCATATCTTAAATATGCTTTTGAAGTAAATTCAGCAGATGTCATTCCTGGCGATATTATGCAAACAAGTAATGATGAATTTACTAATCAGAATGATTTTAAATTCTATAAAGGATACCACTCTGCAGTTGTACTAGAAAATAAAGGTAATGATATTTATTCTGTTGTTCATTCAAATTGGGATTATGATGGAAAAGTCAGTAGGATGACAAGAGATTTTTTTGCATGGGCAAGAAGCCAATCACAAAAATTTGGTTACACTCTTACAGTTCATTTCTACCGCTTTAGCAAACCAGGATTTTTTTATAACGGATGGTCTTCTCCAATTTCAACAGCGATCCTTGGTTGTTATTTTAGTCACGGTGCAAATACAATTATTGGAAAACCATTTGACAACGGCTCTGGAGCTTATGTTCATTATTGGCCAAACAATAGTGACTTTAACAAAGTTGCAATTCAAGATTTTAAAAGTACAGACGGACGAATATGGCACATAATTTATATAGTGAACGCATTTTAAATCCAACCATTTTCTGTTAAAATACAGACATG
>CAZFWC010000033.1:0-6691 GCA_964522515.1 uncultured Gammaproteobacteria bacterium
CACCGTCCGTATTAACAATTAATACATGATTTTCGTCAATATTTATTCCAAAATTATCAAAAAAATGTAATTGACCCTCCTTCTCAATGGCAAATGTTTTGTTTTCTGTATTCATAAAATTTAATTAATTTATTATATTTATTACCGCTTTTACCTAATCTTAAAATCGGATTCTGAAAATCTTTGTCATTTCGTAAATCAAGTTCACGATTAAATTCAAAAAAATCTACCTATTTATTCCAATAAAAGGGCTGACTTCTCCCCAATAAAGCGGGGTCTTGCCATCCCACTTTTCTATCCAGCGCAATTCCACAACTTGCGGATTAACTCTTAAAGCCTGGGCTTCAATTTGAATAGCTTGCGCCTTGCCTCCAGCTTCAACGATTTTTTGTTCAGCTTCTATTTCTATTCTTTCTAAATCACGGTCTGCTTTAAGTTTAAGCTGTTCAGCTTTTACTTTAGATTCAATTGCTTCATTAAAGGCATTAGAAAAACTAAAATCAATAATATTAAATTCATCAACAACAATAGAACTGCCAGACAATCTTTCAAATAAATTTAATTTAATCTGCTCTTTAACTTCTTCTCTTTTAGTAATTAATTCTTCAGCTGTAAACTTTGCAGTAACTGATTTGACCGCTTCTTGAATTGAAGGCGCAATAATGCGCGTGTTATAATTTTTACCAACTTCTTGCCAAATTTTATTTACTCCATTTGGATCCAAATGATAATTTAACGCAATTTTGGAAGTAACGATTTGCAAATCTTTAGAAGAAGCGCTGGCTGGAACTTCATCTTTTTGGATTTTAACATCCATTTTTACAATCTTGTGAATTAAAGGGATTTTAAAATAAAGACCTTCGTCAAAAATTTTATCTTTTACTGCGCCAAATTGCAAAAGAATACCGCGCTCACCAGCGCCAATTGTGCCAACACTGCCAAAAATTATTACTAAAGCAATAATGGCAACTACAATATATAACCCAAATTTACCAGACTTCTTTTTTAATTCCTCCATTTTTTGATCTATAATTTGCATATTTTTTTGTTCTGTTAAATAATCTAAAAACTTTAGAATTCAGCTTTACAGATTTTTACAGAATAAATTAATTATTATGTTTTTATCTTACTATTTAAAATTAAAACAGTCAATTTCAGTTCAAACATCTTACCCCTGCCATAAAACCCAAAACAAAAAAACACAAACCAATGACTGCAGAGATGGAAGACCACGACCTAAAAAACACGAATTTGCTTTTAGAGGTTTAATTTAATTAAATGCGGAGTTTGTGGAAGCAATATCTCTGGTATTTTTGTTAAAGCTAAAAACAATCAGCGTTGAACAGATGTAGAGTGAAAATGGAAAATTTGGTTAAATTAAAAATAGCACCAGAGAATACTGATGGCTCACTTTTGAGTGATGATGAATTTATTTTTCAGAAAAAAGATATTTTAGTAGAGGAGAAAACAATCAAAGAAAAAATTGGAGACACTGACCAGAGTAAACAAAATTGGTTTGATAATTGTGTTGATTATTTTAATTTTACTTGCAAATTAAAAAAGAGGTTTAAAATTGCCAGTCCTGAACAGAAGCGGGAGATATTTAAGTTCGTTTGCTACAATCCCATTATAACCAACAAAATTTTGCTAACTGAACAGCAAAACCCTAATAATCTTATTATTCAGTTCAAAGAGGACAACCCTGTCATTATAACCAAAGATTTTGCCTTAAGTCAGCAAAAAAAACCTGCTTTAGACAGGATTTCTTCGGAATGGCGGACCGTACGGGACTTGAACCCGTGATCTCTGCCGTGACAGGGCAGCGTGATAACCACTACACCAACGGTCCAAAAATCAAAATTTAGCTTAACAAAAAAATAATTTTTTAGCAAGATAAAAATTTTCACAAAATCAGATAGAAATATTTTTTTCAAAAACCTTTGCTCGCTAAAATTGCTAGGATTTTGCAAAGCAAAAAATTTTAGTGAGCTAGAGCAAATTTTTCGCAGGAAAAAATTTGCGTGTTTTTGAAAAAAATATCTCTATCCTTACAAATCATTTTCCAAAACCTTCCCAACCTCAAACAAAATTTCTTCTTTTCCCCAAGACCCAATTAACTGTGCGCCAATTGGCAAATTACCTTGCCTACCGCTAGACAGGTTTTTTGTTTTTCCGCACGGAATTGAAATCGCTGGCAAACCAGCAACATTTACTGGAACTGTAAAAATATCTTGCAAATACATTTGCAAAGGATCTGCTGTTTTTTCTCCTAATTTAAATGCGGGAGTCGGCGTGGTTGGTGTGATTAATAAATCTATTTTATCTTGCGAAAAAACTTTTTCAAAATCTTGTTTTATTAAAGTCCTAACTTTTTGCGCTTTTTTATAATACGCGTCAAAATATCCAGCTGACAAAGCATAAGTTCCTAACATAATTCTTCGTTTAACTTCGTCACCAAAATATTTTGCCCGAGTTTTAGAATAAACTTCAAATATACTTTTGACTTTTGATTTTTGATTTTTGATTTTTGATTTTCCGTATCTAATTCCGTCAAACCGCGCTAAATTTGCTGGAGCTTCTGACGGCTGAATAATATAATAAACAGCAAGCGCGTATTCTGTATTTGGCAAACTTACTGAAATAATTTCAGCGCCTAATTTTTCACATTTTTTAATTACATTTTTTACAGCGGTTTCAACTTCTTTATCTAAGCCGGAGACCTGCCCACCGTAGCCTTGGCGGAGGTGGGTAAAATACTCTTTAGGCACCCCAATTTTAAGATTTTTTAAATCTTTTTTGGAAATTGGAAATTGAAATTTATTTGGAAATTGTTTCTTGGAAATTGGAAATTCTAGACTCGTAGAATCTAATAAATCTCTTCCTTTTATAAAATTAAAAACAATTTCCGCATCTTCCACACTTTTAGAAATTATTCCAATTTGATCTAAGGACGACGCATCTGCGATTAATCCAAATCTAGAAATTGCTCCATAAGTTGGTTTAAACCCAACTGTTCCGCAAAAAGCAGAAGGCTGACGAACTGACCCGCCAGTATCACTTGCAATTGAATAAACTGATAAATCTGCTGAAACTGCCGCAGCTGAGCCACTTGAAGTTCCGCCTGGCACACGAGTTAAATTATATGGATTTTTAGTTGCGCCAAAACCAGAATTTTCACCAGAACCTCCCATTGCAAATTCATCACAATTATTTTTTCCTAAAATTACAATTCCTTGTTGTTTTAATTTTTTTACAACAGTTGCGTCGTAGGGAGCAATATAATTTTCTAAAATTTTTGAACCAGCTGTTGTTTGAATTCCTTTTGTCATTATTAAATCTTTAATTGATGCTGGAATTCCAGCTAGCATTGAAATTTCTTTTTTATTTAAAATTTCTTTATCAATTTTTTGAGCTTGTTCTAATGCTTGTTTTTCAGTAATTGTAATAAAAGCGTTTAAGATTGGATTTTTATTTTTTATTCTACTTAAATAATCTTGAGTTAGCTCAGTTGCTGAAATTTCTTTATTAATTAATTTTTCGTGTAGTTGTTTTATCATAAAATTTTCTTAACTTTCACCTGTTCTTTTTCAACTTCTGGCGCCATTTTAATCAAATCTCCTGATTCATAATTCATAATTCCTAATTCATTTTTGTCTTCCCTCCAAACATTTTCCAAATTTCTTATTCCCCCGTCTGCTGTTTTAATTCCGTCAGTATTTACTTCTTGCAACTTTTCAACATAATTTAAAATACTACCAAGTTGTTTTTGGTATTTTTCTATTTCTTGCTCTGATAAATCTAATCGCGCAAGTTTTGCAATATGTTTAACTTCTTTTTTACTTATCATTTTTTTTCTGGTAGTCATCCTGAGCGACCTTTTAAGATTTTTTTAGGAGCCGAAGGATCTAATTTTCAATAATTATTTTTAATAAAATACAAATTAACACATTTATTTTAGCAGGTTAAATTAAATTTGACAAAAAAATTAAATAATGTAAGCCAGAAAAGTAAAATAATTCATTAAACATTAATTAAATAAATTGGAGGAAGCAAGATGAAAAAATTAGTTGTTTTATTCAGTGTAGTTTTTTTGGTTTTATTTTTTGTGTTTGATGTGAGTGCACAAACAATTTATACTTCCACTAAACAAAAAAAAGATTAAAACACCACAAGGGACAGAGTCAGTTGATAAAAATTCCGTGATAAAAATTTAGAAAAAATGCCGAAACTGTCAAAAATAAAAAATGATGGCGAATTCCATTTTAAAGAATATAAAAATGGGAAATGGAAAACAGTAAAAAACAACACTTTAAAAATTTACGACTTGGATTTAAATGTCGTAAAAATAATTTTCCCAAAAAAAGAAAAAATTAAAGTCTTTGGAGAAATAGAAAGTAAAGGCATTAAACTTTATTATCTTGGATCAGAAAAATATATTAAAAAAACTGATCTAAAATAATTTTCTGAACAACAGGCAACCAAATCCAGGTGAATTTCAACATCTGGGTTTTTTATTTTCAAAATTTTTAATAAATTTTCTAATTCATAATTCTTGATTCATAATTCACCTGTCCGCCGTAGTCCAGTAGTGCCGCTAAGGGCGAAAGCAAATAATTCTCTTTTTTTATTTTCTGTGTTATAATAAATTTACCCCGTGAAATGCAAAGCAATCCCGAATTGCACGGGATTATTTCACAGGGTAAAGCAAAAAATTAATTAATAAGTAATCCACAGGTCAGCAATAAAATGCGGATTGCTCCACCCCGTCAAATAATTCCAAGTTACTCGGAATTCCAGCAAAGCTGGATTTGACAGGGTAAAGGAAAAGCAAAATTATGAAAAACACACAAACAAGCTCTGCTTCAGATGAAATTAAAAAAATGTATTCTGAAGATGTTGAGCAAGATATTGTAAACGAAGTTGCGGAAGCCACTTCAACACCAATCAAGGTTCGTAAAAACAAAAAATCAAAAGGTCACAAAATCTTTTTAAATTTAATTCTAATTGTAATTTTAGTTTTAGTAATTTTATTTGTAATTTCTAAAATAACTAACTGGGATGTTTTAGGAATTTCTAAAATTAATTTATTTGGATCAAACAATGATACAAAAATTGAAGAAGTTGTAAAAGCAAGTGATTGGCAAGCTGTATTTTTATCAAACGGACAAGTTTATTTTGGCAAACTTGAAAATATAAATAGTAGCTACCCAACTTTAGAAGATGTTTATTATCTTCAAGTTCAAGATGTGCCAATTCAACCTGCTGAAGCTGAAACAGATGAACAAGGCGTTCAATCAGCTGCGCCAGCAACTCAACAACAAATGATTTTAGTTAAATTTGGCACAGAACTTCACCGTCCAATGGATAAAATGTTTTTAAATAAAGACCACATTTTATTTTTTGAAGATTTAAGAGAAGATTCAAATGTTGTGTCTGCAATTGAAAATTATAAAAATCCAACTGAAGCTCCAGCAGTTGCTGAATAAAAAATAAACCCACTAACTAAAAACAAAAAAACTTCGTCAATAAAATATTTAAGATGAGGTTTTTTTATTGTTAAAATCTAATTTTTCTGATAAAATCTATTTATGACTAAAAAAATAAAACAGCTTTATAAAAAGACTTTTACTTGTCAAATTGATAAAATAGAAAAATTAAAAGGCGATGGTTCAGATCGTGCGATTTTTCGTTTGTTTTCAAAAAACAAAAGTGTGATTGGAATACACGGCAAAAACACCAAAGAAAATGAATCTTTTATTTATTTAACAAATCATTTTGAAAAATTTAATTTACCAGTGCCAAAAATTTTAGCTAAAGATTTAGAAAATAAAATTTATTTAGAACAGGATTTAGGATTTGAAACATTATTTAAGTGGATGAAAAATAAAAGAAATATGAAAGATGAAAAATTAACACCAGAAGTTAAAAAAATGTATGAAAAAGTTTTAAGTTATTTGCCAAAATTTCAAATTTTAGCTGGTCAAAAAGTAGATTTTTCTGTGTGCTACCAACACATTAATTTTGGCAGAGAATCAATGATGTGGGATTTGCATTATTTTAAACAAAATTTTTTAAATATTTTTTATAAAAATAAAATTGATAATTTAGCTTTAGAAAAAGATTTTCAAAAATTAGTTAAATATTTATTAAACACGCCTGATGAATATTTTTTGTATCGTGATTTTCAGTCAAGAAATATAATGATAAAAAACAACAAACCGTATTTTATTGATTACCAATCAGGCAGACGCGGGGCTTTACAATATGATTTAGCTTCATTATTATTTGACGCAAAAGCTAATATTTCACAAGTTACTAGAGAATATTTAATAAAAAAATATATTTTTGAAGCAAACAAATACACAAAAATTAATGAAAAAGATTTTATGAAATATTTTTATGAATTTGCTTTAATTAGAATTTTTCAAGCTTTAGGAGCTTACGGATTTTTAGGAATTGTAAAAAACAAACCGCAATTTTTAAAAAGTATTCCTTTTGCGTTAAAAAATTTACAAATTATTTTAAATAAAAAAACACAACTTGAAAAATTACCTGTGTTAAAAAATATTTTAAATAAATTAAAATTAGTAAAAACTAAAAAAATTATCTAAATTTATGCATAATAAAAAAGTAAATTATTGCGTTTAACTTTAATTTTTTGACTTTTAATTTTATAAAGTTATCCACAGTT
>CAZFWC010000034.1:0-4664 GCA_964522515.1 uncultured Gammaproteobacteria bacterium
AACAAATTATGTGTGGAATAGAAATAATAGTTGTAAGGATTATAATTTATCAAAATAATAATAAATTTTATATTTTAAAACCAAAAAAATGATAAATCAAAATAAACAAATTGATAAATCTTTTTTTAAAATTTGTCAGAAAAATAAATCTGGTTATAGTAATTCTTTTTTGAAAATAAATAATTTTATTGTAGAAAATAAAATGAACTCAATAAAAGACTTTGAAGAGTGGTTGGCTTTAAATCCATTTTTTATTTCCAAATCAGATTTTGATAAGTTAAATAATATATTTTCTGAATTTTCTAAATTTATTAAAGTTTTACATAAAAAGGTTGGCGTTGATGAATTTCAAAATTTATTGAATTTTTCCAATCAAGAAAAAGAGTTGTATGAAGTTGATATTAATTTAAAAACAAAAGACCCAATACCCTTAATGAGATTTGATTTAGTTTTTGAAAAGGACAAACCTTATTTAGTAGAAATTAACACAAATTGTCCAAATGGTTATGGTGGTTCTGAATATGTATATTTTTGTTATGATAATTATTTAAATGTTTCTCAATTAAAAAATAATTATAAACTAACAGAAGTTTATCCTGATAAAATGGTATCTAAAAAGATTTTAGAAAATTCTGATAAAAATAGTAATATTTTAATTTTAAACATCGCACAAAAAAGAGATGCTATTTTTATTGAGGAAGTTAAATATTTTACTGAAAAATATTTAAAGCCTAAACACAAAAATGTATATTTCGCTAACATTGATGAATTGGGTTTTAAAGATAAAAAATGTTATTATAAAAATAATAAAATAGATACTGTTCACAGAATTTTTGATTTAGATGATTTATTAAAACATCCAAAGAAAAAACAGTTTATTGAATGTTATAAAAATAAATCGTTTAAAATGGTTAATCCTTTTATCTCATCAATGTTTGGTGAAAAATCACTGCTTGCTTTGATTTATAATGGCTGTTTTGATAAATATTTTAAAGACCAAAAACAAGCGAAGATAATAAAATCAATTATTACTCCGAGTTATATTTTTAAAGGAATTGGTTTTAATAAAATAAAAAATAAAATTTTAAATAATAAAAATAATTATGTTTTTAAAAAGAGTGTATCCAGCAGGGCAGAACAAATATATATTGGACAAAATATAAATAAAAAAGAGTGGACTGATTTAATAAAGAACAAAGTAAATAACAGGTGGATGGTTCAGAAAAAAATTTCTATTGATAAATATAAATTTTTGTCATTCAGGGAAGGGCATTTAAAAGAATTTGAAAAAATAGCTGATTTTTTGCCTTTTGTGATTGATGATAAAATTGTTGGCGTATTTAGTCGCATTTCAAATAGTTTAATTACTAATTTTGCCCGTGGTGGAGCTTGGGTAAATCTAACTTATATTTATGACAAACGAAAAAATTGAACAACAACCTAAAATAGAAAATTTTGAAAAATTGAATATTAATGGATTAAATCCAGAAAGAAGTTTAGACTTAGACAAAGAGCCTAATGCTTTTTGGCTAAAATTAGAAGATGAAAATTTCGGCACAGTTGAAGGAAAATTATTTAAACCAGAGGAAAACGATAATAATGAAATTATTGTGTTTGGCACAGGAACTCCTGGAGGGAGTGTCCGTTGGTTTGAACAAAAATTTGTTCCTAATTTGGTTGAAAATGGATATTCTGTTTTTGTTATTCGTCATAATGGTGCGGATGTAAATTATAAAGATAATCAAGATAGACAATTTATTAATTGCGAAGAAAGAGCAACAAATCCAAAAGTGGCTGAATTTAAAAATTTAGGAGATGAGCAGATTTTTTCTTTGTCAGATTGGACACAAGAACAAGCAGTGATTATGTCTGCTTTTAAAAATTATCAAAAAGAACATTATGTAACACATAGTTTTGGCGGTTTGGCTTTTGCTAATTCAATTAAAACAATTAAAGAACAACAACCTGAATTGTTAAATGAAATAAATTTTGGCAACTGGGTGTCAATTTCTGGTGAAACAGGTAAATCATCTGAAGGCGAAGTAGACCCAAATAGACCATTTAATTTAAATGACCCAGAAGTAGCACAGATTTATTTAAAGGAATTTGGTGGTAAATATAATATGGGAAATGAACCAGAAAAGTGGGTTAACCAAATTTTACAAGACACAATTAAAATTAGAAATTCGTTTTATGAAAAAGAAAATTGGTTTCCAGAAAAGATTAAAACTATTCATTTAAATTCAGATTTTGACCCTTATTTTAGTTCAGCTTCTGGCAGACAAATTCAGGAAATAACTAAAGGATTACTGATAAATGATTATTCAATAGGAGTAAGTCTTGACAAAGAAGTTGTTGAAGAAATTATCAACAAAAACACTGATTTAAATGAAGAAAAAAGCAAAGAATTAGTTGAAAAATTAATGAATTATAAGTCAGAAACAAATCTTAAAAAATTAGAAGAAACAATAAAGAAGAATTTCGCGAAAGAGGAAGCTGAAAAAATTATTAAAAAAGCAAAAGAACGAATTAATTTAGATATTAGCGATGCACACGAATATCCACAATTAACTCCAGAAACTTTATTAAGGCTTATAAAAATGAAAATTAGTAAGAAACACGAGACAATAACAACCTCGCCATTTGGTAAGGATGAATTGTCGCGTGCTAATAAATAAAAATATGTCAACACAAAAACAAGAAAAAACATACAATTCAGAATGGGATAATTATGTAAAGTTCTGGGAAAAAATAAGTTATCCATTTCGTCCAAATCCAAAACAAATAGCTTTTTATGAAAAGTATTTAAAACAGTATATTGTCAAAAAACAAAATCCCAAAATTTTAATATTTGGGAGTACTCCAGAGATAAGAGATTTGTGTTCCAAATTAAAATTACCTGCAACTTTGTTTGATTTTAACGAGGGAATGTATTACGGAATGGTTAAACTTATGAAAAGGAAACCTTATCAAGAAAAATTTGTGCAAGGTAAATGGGAAGATGTTTTGAGATATTTTAAGAAAGATGAGTTTGACATTATTTTTGCAGATGAAATTCATACCAATATAATAATTAAACTTTGGGATAAAAATCTTAAAGATATCGCTCAAATTTTGAAAAAAAATGGTTTGTATTTTTTTAGTAATATTGTAATGAACTTTGATAAAAGTATAACTTTTGAGGAACTTGTAAAAAAATATAAGGTTGATAAAAAATATTTTGATAATTATCAAAACAAGGTTCATATTTTTTATCAATTATTTTTAGGGGAAAATTGCTATGACTGGAATTTAAGAGGTAATGTTTTGCACCAGTTGAGAAAAAAGTTTAAATTATACTCTAAGAAAAACAAAATATCAATGGAAATGATGAAAAAAGTATGGGTAGACGAAAGAGACATAGAACACGATGCTTTTGGTATTTATGTTGAGGTTGACCCTCCTTTAGGAGAAGTCTATGAAAAATTATTTCCACATTTTTTTATAGACGATATTTATATAGACAAATCACACCCTGTTTATAGATTTAGACGAGATATGGTTTTAAGAGCTAAAAAATAAAATTCTTTAATGTATTGTCTTGGTTTAATAAAGACCACTTTTAATCCATTTTTATTTAATATTTGTGCTACACTAGAATACAAAGGTGCTGAAGATAATAGTACTTGGATTAATGCAAGTGATTCTGGTGAGTGTTGGAATTATAATTTATCAAAAGAATAAAAATTTTAAATTTCATTAATTTTAAATTCACAAATTAAAAAAACAATATGTTAATAAATAAATTATTATTAAAATTAAATAAACAAGAAAGAAAAGCCATTAAGAAATTCAAAAAAGAATTGAAAAAAGAATTAGGCGAGCAAATTGTAGAAATTAAACTTTTTGGCTCTAAAGCCAGAGGTGATTTTAATAAAAATTCTGATATTGATATTTTGGTTGTGTTAAAAAATGATTCAGAGAAAAATAAAGATAAAGTTTTTGATGTTGTTCAAAATATATTATTAGAATTTGAAGTGTTATTATCGCCAGTTATTTTTGCTAAACAAGAATATAATTATTTAAATAAGATTCCTAGTATTTTTATGCAGAATCTTAAATTTGAAGGCGTAAGAATATGAAAAAATATATAATTTCCGAACAAGAGATTAATATTATTTTACAAGGAGCTGAAAAAAGAATTAAATCCGCTCAACACGCTTTAAGTGGTGGGTTTTATAGAGATTCAATTTCCAGATCATATTATTCTATTTTGGATGCAAGCAGAGCTTTGCTTTTAAAAAATAATTTAATTGCTAAAACTCACGCTGGAACAATTACTCTTTTTGGTTTGCATTTTGTAAAAAAAGATTTGATTGCTCCTAAATACGGAAGAATTTTTAACAAAGTAGCTCAAGCCAGAATAGAAGCGGATTACGAATTATTAAAAAAAGTTAGCAAAGAAAGAGCTGAAAAAATATTATTAGAAGCAAAGGATTTTGTAAAAGAAGTTGTGGAATTAATTAAGAAATAAAAAGAATAAAAATAATAAAATTTTATGTTTGAAAACAAAAATCAACAATCAAATCAAGACCCTTTAATAAACTCAGGGCAAGACAAACAATTAGCAGGAAACAAAGGTCCTGTTGAAGATATTTTAGCTGACACTGACACAAATACAAAAA
>CAZFWC010000035.1:0-4169 GCA_964522515.1 uncultured Gammaproteobacteria bacterium
AAATTAGCCCTCTTTAGAGGGCTTGAAAAATTAACCTTGCCCTTTTAGGGCTAGGGTTTGACCAAGCAAAGCTGGAAAACCTATTTTAGGGCTAGGTGGTGAAAGCAGAATCTGAAAAGGGCTAGGGTTTGACGAAGCAAAGCTGGAAAAACTATTTTAGGGCTAAGGTGGTGAAAGCAGAATCTGAAAAGGGCTAGGTGGATTAGAAAAGCGACAGGACAGCTCTCTTAATAACCTAACACTAAAGTGTCAGGTTAAAAAATAATTCAAGCCCGCTAAAGCGGACTAAAAAAACAAAATTTAAAAAATAAAAAAATCCCTGCCGTGAAATTTGGGCAGGGGAAATAATAATTATTTTAATTAGTTAAAATTAATATAATCACACTTTAATATTTTTGTCAATTTTATGCCCAATTCGTGGCTTACTTTTTTAACAGGATTTTTTAAAAAAATTCTATCTAAAATTTATTATATAAAAATTATCTGGCAAAAAATACCCGGACTTTTTTCAAGTGTAAACCATAAAGGTTCACACCTAGGTTTATTTAAAAAGAAAAACAGATTTGACAAACAAAAAAAATTTGACGAAAAAATTTTAAATCAAGTTGCAAAAAAGCGTCTACCAAATTTTAAACAATTAAAATATTTGCCTCAAGTTTTATCAGTTGATGAAAAAAGAAAAGTAAAAAAATTATTATTAGTTACTTTAATATTTTTTATTATTTTATTAATTAATTTCTATTTTACAAAAACTGAAATTGTTCCAAAATCAGGAGGCAACTACACAGAAGGTTTGGTTGGAACATTAAAATTTATTAATCCACTTTATTCTTCTTTAAATCAAGTTGATCAGGATTTAGTTAAATTAATTTATTCTGGTTTAATTAAAATTGATAAAGAGCAAAATTTAATTCCAGATTTAGCTGAAAGCTGGGAAATCTCGCTTGACCAAAAAATTTATTCTTTTAATTTAAAAAAAGATTTAGTGTGGCACGATAACGAACCCTTAACAATTGATGATGTTATCTTTACTTTTCAATCAATCCAAAATCCTGAATTTAAAAGCCCTTTGGCAAATAATTTTGAAAATATAAAAATTGAAAAAATTAATGATTCAAGTTTGCGTTTTATTCTTGACGAACCTTACACTCCGTTTTTAGAAAATTTAACTGTTGGAATTTTACCAATGCATTTGTGGCAAGAGGTTGTTCCTTCAAACGCGCTACTTGCTGATTACAATTTAAAGCCAATTGGTTCTGGAATTTATAAATTCAAATCTTTAAGTAAAGATAAATTAGGAAACATTAAAAATTATTCTTTAATTAAAAACAAAAAATATTATGAAAACCCAGCTTATCTTGAAGAAATAATTTTTAAATTTTATCCTGATTTTAACAGCGCGGTTGATGCTTTAAATAATCATAATATAAATGGAATAAGTTATTTGCCAAAAGAATTAAAATCAGAATTAAATTTAAGAAAAGATATTCATTTTTACAATTTACAAATACCAGAATATACTGCTTTATTTTTTAATCAAGCAAATAACCCCGTTTTAAAAGATTTAAATATTAGAAAAGCTTTGGCTTATTCTTTAGACAAACAAGAATTAATTAATCAAGCTTTAAAAATGAACGGCCAAGTAATTGACGCTCCGATTTTGCCGGGCTCAATTGGTTTTAATCCAAATATTTTTAAATATGAATTTGATTTAACAAAAGCTGAAGAATTATTAAATAATTCTGGATATTTAAAAACAGAAGATTCTCCTTTTAGAAAAAAAGGAGATGATGAATTAAAAGTTGTTTTAACAACTGTAAATAATAAAGAAAATTCTAATGTAGCAAATTTAATTCAAAAAATGTGGCAACTAGCTGGCATTAAAACTGAAATTAATTTAGTTGAACCTGGTTTAATTAAATCTGAAGTAATTAAAAATCGCGCTTTTGAGATTTTATTATTTGGAGAAGTTGTTGGCAGTGATCCTGACCCTTATCCATTTTGGCATTCGTCTCAGGCTGGTGAAGCTGGGTTTAATTTAGCAAATTTTATTAATCAAGAAGCTGATAAAATTTTAGAAGATGCGAGAAAAATTTCTGATCCGCAAAAACGACACGATAAATATATTCACTTTCAAAATATTTTAAATCAATCTTTACCAGCGATTTTTCTTTATACTCCTTCTTATGTTTATCCTGTGGTTAATAAAATAAAAGGAATTGATACTAAAAATATTATTACTTCATCTGATCGCTTTTCAAATATTCAAAATTGGTTTATTAAAACTAAACGAGCGTTTTAATCTAGCCTGTCCTGAGCGACTTTTAAGATTTTTATGATTACAAAAAAATTAAATAAAATAAAATAAAAAATATGAATCAATTTAAAAAACGACCGATAAGAAAAATTAATCAACAAACTTATCAGTCAAAAGAAATTAATAATAAAAAAATAACTAATCAATTAAATAAATTAGATGATTTTTTGTTAAATGAAACAAATAATAATAAAGATTTAACAATAAATAAAAACCAAAAAAATAAAAACAAAACTTTTGTCTACAAACAGAATAAAAATTTTAAAAA
The DNA here is from genome assembly GCA_964522515.1 of uncultured Gammaproteobacteria bacterium. GTDB lineage: Bacteria > Patescibacteriota > Patescibacteriia > UBA2196 > UBA2196 > CAYNCE01. The sequence goes on from CAZFWC010000035.1 coordinate 2,586, forward strand.
ACCAGTTCTAAGTATTCGGGATAATAAAAAACAAAAAAAAGATTTTAAAAAAAACACCTTTCATAAAGAAGGTTTAAAAAATACAAAATCTGATGTACCTGAATTACAAAAAAATATTTTAAGAATTATTCCTTTAGGCGGATGCGAAGAAGTTGGACGAAATATGACAGTGTTTGAATATAACAGTGATATTATAATTATTGATATGGGTTTAGAATTTCCGCAAGAAGACACACCTGGCATTGACTATATTATTCCTAACACAGACTATTTAAAAGGCAAAGAAAAAAATATTCGCGGCGTGATTTTCACACACGGACATTTAGATCACACAGGCGCGTCACCTATTTTATTAGAAAAATTAAATAACCCGTTAATTATTGGCGCTAAATTAACTGTTCATATGGTGAAAGGTAGAGTTGAGGATTACAAAAAAGGCACAGCGCAAAATTTAAAAACTAAAATTATTAGTTCAACTGAAGGTGTTTTAAAGCTTGGTGTTTTTAAAGTTAAATTTTTTCCAGTAGAGCATAATATTATTGATTCAATTGGAATTATTTTAGAAACTCCAGTAGCAACTGCTATTCATCCGGGTGATTGGAAAATAGAGCACGACAAAACTAAGGTAAGCTTTGATTATAATAAATTAGCTAAATTAAAAAAACCAACAATTTTAATGTTGGAAAGTTTAGGAGTAAGCTATAAAAATCCTCCAGTGCCAGAAAGCGAAATGTATAAAAATATTGAAAACATTATTTCAACTGCACCTGGAAGAATAATTATTGGAACATTTGCTTCAAATATTGATCGGATTAAAGTTATTTTAGAAATGTCAAAAAAATATAATAAAAAAGTTGTGGCAGATGGTTTTAGCATGAAAACTAATATTAGACTTGCCAAAGAATTAGGTTACATTAATTTTGATTTAAAAAAATTAATTGATATTAAGCAAATTTCAAAATTAAAAGACAATGAAATTATTGTACTGTGCACTGGCGCGCAAGGAGAAGAAAATGCAGTGATGTCGCGAATTGCAAATGGTGAACATCGTTTTCTTAAATTTCAAAAAAATGACACAGTTATTTTTTCATCATCTGTAATTCCTGGAAATGAACGCACTGTTCAAAAACTTAAAGATTTAATTTATCGCCAAAGTGATAATGTTATTCATTCACAAATTATGGATGTGCATTCTGGCGGTCATGCCACAGCCAGTGATGTTGAAGAAATGATAAGACAGATTAAGCCAACATATTTTATGCCAGTTTATGCTAATCATTTTATGCTTAAAGAAGCAGCTAAGTTGGCGCGCAAATTAGGATATAAAGATAAAAATATTTTAATTCCTGATAATGGGTCAGTGATTGATTTTGAAAAAAACAATGTTAAAATGCTGGATAAAAAAGTAAATGCTGATCCTGTTTTTGTAGATGGTTTAGGAGTGTCTGATTTACAAAATATTGTTTTTCGCGATAGACAAATTTTAGCTGAGGACGGAATGATTGTTGTAATTGTAACAATTGGTTCGCGTCAAGGTAAATTAATTCAAAGTCCAGATATTATTTCTCGCGGATTTGTTTATTT
>CAZFWC010000036.1:0-2871 GCA_964522515.1 uncultured Gammaproteobacteria bacterium
GCATAAGCGGAGTTTGTTTCCCGCCGACATTAACTGATGAACAAAAAAACAATCTTACCAAAGGTCCTTTGAAGAATATTGTAGGAACTTGTTATCCTGAAGAACTAGTAACTAGTTGTGTTGAACAAGTTCTCAGGGGAACAATTTCAAAGGAATCCATGTGTCTGGATGATTAATTAAAAATTCGAAACTTCTCTTAATCGCGATGTTAACTGAAATATATGTTTTTCTTTAAAGGACGAAAAGCTCTTAAAAAAAATAATTTTGTTTTTTATAAGGAAACGAGTTTTATTAAATATATCCCTCAATAAATTTGATTTTTTCTTTAATTAATGAGGGAGATAATATTGTGTTTTCTCCCACTATGCTTCAGCAAACGATCTATTTATAAATTAACCGTGATTATCTAACATTATGATGGTACACAAACATTTCAATCCAAAGGGACACAAGATGAATGAAAAACTCCCAATATGGCTGAAAATAGTATTTTACGCACTAATAACGACTTTTATCTGGGTTTTTATTCAAACTACATATTCGATTCCGCTAACCGACGAAATGGACAGCGAGATTATGAATGCGCTACATGTTGTTCTCTTCATTGTTCCAATTGCTCTCTTTTTCTTATTAGGGGCTATACTAATTTTTTTGACCTTAAAATCAAAAGTAAAAGGAATGCTGAGAATATTTTTACTTTTTGCTTTTGGATATTTAATCTTTGTCCTTTTGCACAATTTCGTTTATGGCTTGCTAGTTTACTTATTCGGTGAGGGATTTTGGAATGGCGGGGACGAGCCCGTGTTTTTTATTCTGGCGACTATGGTTTGTCCAATTGTGTTTTTAGTTGGAACAATAGGAAACATAGTTTTGTTAACGAAAAAAGCCTATCTGAAAATGAGAACGAAAAATATTTTTGCGCAGAACAAGAAGCCTTAGATGTTGGCTTTCGCAAAGCAACAAATTGTCCGTGAGGAAATAATAATTTAATTTTTTTAGCCCTTTTTTTGTGAAGAAAGAGTTTTTTATTTTGTTTTTCAAAATATAAAACATTTACTTTTAATTAAAAATTTAGTATAATTAAAATTGTTAATAAATAATTAATAATTAAACTAAAAAATATATGACTAAATTTTTTACAAAATTCAAAAGCAACCAATCAAATCAATCAGACGAAAATGATAATGAAGATTTTTTTCCTGTTAATCCTGTTAAAGAAAAAACTGAAGATCAAGTTCAAAATGAATTAATTCCAAAACAACAAGATGAAGAGTGGTTAGACAAAGAAGAAGTTGAAGGGCAACTTTCAGTTGATGTTTTTCAAAATAAAGATTCAATAATTATTAAATCAACAATTGCTGGGGTAAAACCGGATGATATTGATATTGCGATTGACAATGATGTAATTACTATTCGCGGACAAAGAAAAATGGAAGAAAGTATTAAAGAAGATGATTATTTTTATCAAGAATGTTATTGGGGTAATTTTTCTCGTTCAATTGTTTTACCAGTTGAAATTCAATCAGATCAAGTTGAGGCTTCTTTAAAAAACGGCGTGTTAACTATTGTTTTGCCAAAAATTAAAAAAAATAAATCTGTTGCGATTAAAGTTAAATCAGAATAAAATATGATTTTAGATAAAATAAAATTTAATGATTTATTAGCTCAACTTGTAAAACAAGGCGCGAGTGATTTATATTTATCAGCAGGCAAACCGCCAATTTTTAAAATTATCAATGAACTCAGACCAGCTAATAATGAAATTTTAACAGGAGATAAAATTGAAGAATTATTTTCTTCTTTAATTAGTGACGAACAAAAAAGAATTTTGCAAAATAAAAAATCATTAATTTTTGGAAAAACTTTTGAAAATGGTTTGCGTTTTAAAGTAAATTTATTTTATCAAAGTAATTTTTTATCAGCTGATTTGCATTTTATTTCACCAGTAATTAGAAGTATAAAAGAACTTGGTTTGCCAAATCAAGTTGAAGAAATTGCTGAAATTAAAAATGGCTTGGTTGTTTTAAGCGGACCATTTAATTCTGGAAAATCAACAACTTCAGCATCAATTATTGAATATTTAAACAATAAAAAACAATTAAAAATAATTACTTTAGAAAAACCAATTGAAATTATTTTTATAAGCAAAAAAAGTATAATTCAGCAACGAGAAATTGGTCTTGACACACCAAATTTAGAAACTGGTTTGAAAGATTGTTTAGAAACAAATTTAGATATTGTTTTTGTGGATGGATTTGAAAATAAAAAAGAATTTGAATTAATTTTAGAATTATCTGAACAAGGTAAAACTGTTTTTTTAATTACTAACGCAAATTCCGCGCTTGACACAGTAGCAAAATTTTTGTCATTTTTTAATCAAGATGAAAAATCTAGAATTCAAAATATTTTGTCGCGAACCTTAAAAGCTGTTTTGTGTCAAAAATTAATTTCATCTCGAATAATTGGGACTAGGAATAAAAGTAATAATTTTATTGTTGTTCCTGAAATTTTATTTCAAACACAAGCAGTTCAATCGTCAATTCAAGATAATAATATTAAACAACTTGATAATATAATTAAAACATCCGCAAAACAAGGAATGATTTCTTTTGAGCAATCTTTAAATGAATTAGTTAAGCAAGGAGTAGTTGCCGCCTGATCCTCCTACGCTTCAACTCTAAAAAAACTCTAGCTACAGCGGACAGGCTTCTAGTTCTTTTTTAAAAAATTTTAAATTAAAATTTTTTAAAAAAGCATTAAGAGTTCCTGCCTGTCAGCTAGACAGGTATCCGCCGTAGTCCAGTAGAGTTGTTAGTGGCGAAGGCGGAGAAACGAATTTATGTTTTTTAAATACACAGCGCTTAATCCAAA
>CAZFWC010000037.1:0-2792 GCA_964522515.1 uncultured Gammaproteobacteria bacterium
AAATAATCCAAGATCTTTTAAAAACTCTACCTCAAAATCAGGCAGAGCTTTTGGATTGGAAAAGAAAAATAAGTAAAAAATATAAAATAAAATTATTAAAAAATTCAGAATTGATTGAAATGCGCAAAAGATTTTACCCCGTGAAAAAAGTATTTCACGGGGTAAATCCTGACAAATCAACAAAGCTGAATTCTAAAGCTTTGGAATTATTTGACAGAATAAAAAAACGAGCAGTGCGCACAAGTTCTGGTGTTTCAATAATTACAGTTTTAACAAAACCTTTTAAATGTCCGGGCAATTGTGTTTATTGTCCAAGCGAGCCAAAAATGCCAAAAAGTTATTTATCAAATGAACCAGCAGCCCAGCGCGCTTTAAAATTAAAATTCAATCCAATTAAACAAGTTCAAATGCGTATTCAAGCTTTAGAAAATAATGGTCACAAAGTTGATAAAATTGAATTATTAATTTTAGGTGGGAGTTTTACAGCTTACACAAAAAAATATCAGGAAAAATTTGTTAGAGATTGTTTTTATGCTGTTAATAATTATAATAAAAAAAATCGCGCAACAAAAAGTTTAGAAGAAGAACAAAAGATTAATGAAAAATCTAAATACAAAATAATTGGACTAACTTTAGAAACGCGGCCAGATGAAATTAATTTAAAAACAATAAAATTTTTTAGAAAATTAGGTTGCACACGCGTTCAACTTGGAATTCAACACACTGATAATAAAATTTTAAAATTAATAAAACGCGGACACACAGTTGAGGATTCAATTTTTGCCACAAGATTATTAAAAGAAAATGGATTTAAAGTTGACCATCATTATATGCCAGATCTGCCGGGTTCAACTCCTGCAAAAGATTTTAAAATGATGAAAAAAGTTTTTACTAATTCAGATTTTTGCCCAGACCAAATTAAAATTTATCCTTGTGTTGTTAATGAATTTGCAGAAATTTTTAAATGGTTTAAAAATCCCCGTAAAGCTTTGCAACGGGGCGAGAAAAAATACAAACCTTATTCTAAAAAACAACTTTTTGATTTATTATTAAAAATAAAAAAAATAACACCTTACTGGATTCGGATTAATCGTTTGATTCGCGATATTCCAAAAGATTCAATTATCGCAGGAAATAAAATTACAAATTTGCGGCAGTATTTGACAAATGAATTAGAAAAATCTGGAGAAAAATGTAAGTGCATAAGATGTAGAGAAGTAGGACTTCAAAAAATGAATTATGAATCAGGAATTATGAATTATGAAAAAAAAGAATTATTTATAGAAAAATATCAAGCGTCTGAAGGAACAGAATATTTTTTAAGTTTTGAATCTGCTAACAGAAAAATTTTATACGGATTTTTGCGATTGCGATTTAATAATTCAAATGCGCAATTAGCTTTTTCTGTTTTAAAAAATTCAGCGTTAATTCGCGAGCTTCATATTTATGGACAAATGACTCCAGTTAGTGCTAAACTTAATTCATCAGTTCAGCACAAAGGTTTAGGCAAAAAATTGATGCTTGAAGCAGAGAAAATCGCGCGACAAAATGGTTTTAAAAAAATTGCTGTGATTTCTGGAATTGGAGTTAGAGAATATTATAGAAAATTAAATTATAAATTAAAAGATACTTATATGATAAAAAATATAAAGATATAAAATATAGGATATAAAAAATATTAAAAATATTTTAAAATAAATACATGAAACAAGAAAATAAAAACCTAAGTTTAAAACAAGATGGATTTTTTAAAAGTCTAATTGGATCAGGCACAATAATTATTCAGAAACGAGACGGAGTAAAAAAAGTTTTGTTAGTTAAGCACGGAGAAAAAACAGTTGAAGAATTAAAATGGAAATTTCCTGGTGGTAAATTACTGAAAGGATGGAATGTAAAAGAAAATGCTATTCGAGAAACTAAAGAGGAAATTGGTGTTAAACCGAAAATAATTGCAACAAATCCTTCGGTTGTAAGTTTGTGGAATCAAATTCCTGAATCCGGTATTGAAATCCCAGAATTTATGATTTTATTAAATTATTTAGCAGAAATTAATCAAGAGCCAGTAGCTGGTAAAGAAATTAAAAAAATGCAGTGGATTGATATTGAAAATTTACCAAATGATTGTTCACCAAATATTAAACCAGGCATTGAGGATTATAAAAATTTGATAAATTCTAACTTAAAATAATTTTTAAAATACTAAGTCCACTTTGGAAAGGAGTGGATATATAAAAATATGAACTTTCAAGAATTATTTTTAAACAATTCAACTGAATTTAGTTTAGGTTTTTTTGTTTTATTAATTTGGAGTTTGGTTTGGAAAGGATTAGCGCTTTGGCGAGCTTCTGAAAGAAAAGATAAGTTATGGTTCGTGATTTTATTGGTTCTAAACACAGCTGGCGTAGTAGAAATTATTTATTTGATTGTGACAAGAAAGAAAAAACAACAGACTCCAGTTCAAAAGGTTTAATTTTTAGATTTAAAATTTTATTTAAATTTAAGTGATTTTGTGTTTCAGTATTTTTATATTTTAATGAATTAATATTATGGTGGCTATGGTGTAGTGGTAGCACAAGAGCCTGTGGCGCTCTTAGTTCGGGTTCAATTCCCGATAGTCACCCCACACCCACAGAAAAGCACTTTTTTAAATTAAAAAAGTGTTTTTTTGTTTTTAATTTTTTGATTTAATTAACAACAAGGTTGACAAATTTTTTATTTTCAAAATATTTTTTACAAAATAAAAATCCCACGATTCTCAATTTTGTATAAATTGGTTGTCGTGGGAGTAGATG
>CAZFWC010000038.1:0-2062 GCA_964522515.1 uncultured Gammaproteobacteria bacterium
ACTATCATCCCCACAACACTGCGGATTGCCAGATCCGCCTGGGTAACCATTTGAAGTCCAATCTAAATTATAATCACTTGTGCAAATACCAGAATCATTATCACAACCCTGAAATCCTACTTTTGGATTAGCCGCGCAATTTGGGTAAACATCATTATCATCAGTAGCAAAAACAGGAGTAAGAAACAAGATACAAGATACAAGAAACAAAAAAACAGGAATTATGAATTTTGTTTGGAATTGTTTTTTAAACATATATTTTTTTACCCTGTGAAATTGTCTATGACAGTATTTCACAGGGTTAATTCAGTTTTACACAGGGTTATTATAACATAAAATTAGAGAAAATAAAAAACGCCAGTAATAATTTTTACTGGCGTTATATTTTTAATTAACTTTCTATATTTTTATTCAATAACCTTAAATTTTCCAATTATTCCAAATTTTCTTTAATTTTTCTTTATTAAAATTCTTTCCACCAAAAATAACTGTTCCTTTTTTATTTTTAAAAGATTCATCAAAATATTTATAAATATCATTTAAAGAAACTCCTTTAATAATTTCTTTTTGTTTATTTATTGAAACATTGTTTTCAGCACCAAACACAAAAACACTCCAAGCTAATAAATTAGCATTTTCTCTTGGATAATCTTTATTTAAATCAAGATTAATTATCTTTTTTTGTTTAAGATAATTAAAATCTTTTAAACTTAATTGATTTTTAAATTCTGCTAATATATTTTGAAATTCTTTATAAAAATTTAAAGTATTTTTGTAATCAAATGACGCTTCTATTGAAAATAAAAAAAAATCAGAATAAGTTATAAGACTTGCGTCAATTAAATAACAGTTAATTTTTTTTCTAATCAAATCTGACAAATACAAATTTAAGATTTCTACAAAAAATTCATATTTAACAATTTCTTTTGCGTCCAAATTAAAAATTTGAGAATGATATCCAAAATAATTTTGATTTGTCTTTTCTTTAATAAAGAATAATTTATCTTTATTTTGTTTTTGTTTATTAATATTTTCTTGAAAATTTATTTTACTATTGTTGCACTTTATTTTTTCATTTAATAATTTAATAATTTTTTTATGATTAACATTGCCTGCCACTGTTAAAATACAATTTTCTGGGCTATAATATTTTTTTGTAAAAATTTTTATATCCTTTTGTTTTATGTTGTCTAAACTTTTTTTTGTTCCTAAAATATCAAACGCTAACGAACTTTTTGTAAAAATTGTTTTTATCTTTTTTTTATAATATGTAAGATTCAAATCATCTTTATCTTTTAAAATTTCATTTAAAACAACATTTTTTTCTGTTTTAATTTTTTTAATCTCAACCAAATGTGTTTTAATAATTCTAGATAATAATTTAACTCCAAGATCTAAATCTTTTTTATGTAAACTAAATTCATAATTTGTTCTTTCTCTGCTTGTATATGCTTTAAAATCTTCGTTAAAATAATCTTTTATCCAAAAATGTTTTTTTGTATTTTTCAAAACTTTATCAAAAATCAAATGTTCAACCAAATGAGAAATTCCATTGTTATTTTTGTTTTCATATCTTGAGCCGACTTTTATTAGTAAATCAAAATAAACCGAATTAAAATTCGGATAATCGCAAATTATTAAAGTCAATCCATTTTTTAAATTGTAAATTTTATGTGATTTCATAACAATTTGATTATAAATAAAAATAGAGGAGATAGCAAATTTATCTCCTCTCTAACTCAAGGACTTAACCCTGTTTTCTACCTGGTGCCTGCCTCGATGTTCCGTGTGTGCGATTGGTTTGTGTCCTTGAAGGTCTGGCTGTATTTCGTGCAGACCTGTTTCCACCACCGCGGTACTTGCCGCCTTTTGGATAACCGTGTGCCATTTTTCATCACCTCCTTTCATAAGTTTTTAATGTGTTAAAATTTTTTATTTTTTAATTTTTTCTACTTTCCCTTTTATCCTAAAATAAACAATAAATTTTGTCAAATTTTTGTCAAATTTTTTATCCACAATTACAGATTTTAAAAAAATGATATAATAAAAAAAGCCACCACAG